>JAQXEE010000004.1 GCA_029251005.1 Flavobacteriales bacterium
GAAAATAGATAATTCTGTTTAAATAGGTGAAATGCTTTAGTATAATAGATACTATTAAAAAAAATAACTAGAATCTAAACAATAGTCCCGTGCTCTAATAAGTCGGAGCTATTTCTTTGATTTTTTCGGCAATTATATTTGGGTTGTCAACGACGCTTATAAACAAGTTTTCATGTTTTGGATCAAGGAAGTTTTTTAATCCACTGTTGTTGCCAGCTATACAAGGTACGTTTAAAGCCAAACTTTCTAAAATAACTTGACCCCAACTTTCAGAATAAGAGCAGTATAGGTTTATATGCATACTCCCGAGAACTTCCAGAAATGCTTTTCGGTTCAATTGATTATGACAAATTACTCTCTTGGGATTAATTAAGTATTGGAATTCGTTTTCTCCAATTATATGAATAACAGAATTGTCAATCATAGCAGCGGCAGCTACTTGTGTATGCCTGTTTTTATTGTATGAATTATTTCCAAATATTCCGATATGAATTTTACCATCATTAAATCGCTGAATGTTCAAGTTTTCAGGGATTTGTAAAGTTGGGGTAATGCGTTCCGAGTCAATAGCGCATATTTTAGTAAATAACTTATCAAGTCCTTCCTTAACCACATAGAGCTTTTTAAATTTCCTTTGTTTTGCAAATTCTAAGATTTTCTCCATTAGAATTTGTTTCTTTTTATTCTGGTTTATCTCAGCTAAACCACCATGATATAGGATTTCAACATCAACTTCTAGTTCATTACAAAGAAGAATGATTTTGAAAAAATAATCTGGAAACCCTGATAATAAAATTGTTTTTCCTGAATTACTTTTAAAAGTTGAAATAAGAGTTCTGAGATCTATGTCAGTAAGAACCTGATTACTGTATTCTTGAGGGATTACTAATGTTTGTGAAGGAAATAAATCTAAGGTTGCATTCTTGATGCCCATCCAGTTTGGACCAGTGTTTTCTGGGCAGATTACAAGTTTTAGCTCAGTTGAGCTAATAGCTTCAACCTTTTTAATTAACATTGCCACGTCATATTTAGAGCCCGGCATTATTTTTCTTATTATTCTTTTTCTTAAATCCAACGTTTAAATCCTTTTAAGTTTTGATCCTTATTCAAAAGTAAGAACTATTTAGTCATTGAATGAATAGTTGCTTAGGAATTGAGAAATAATTAATTGAAGAGCAGGTTTATTGGTTAACCCTTTTTTTCGCATTAGATTGATTGTGTATCCCAAGTTTTCACAGTAATTTTAGCTAAAATTATGGAACATAATCGTTCCTCTTTTAAAGATTCGTTTGGTGGAGTATAATATCGAAAAATTAACAAAGAATAGAATTCATGATATTCTTCCGCTTTTTAAAACGGTTTTTAATAAAAACTTTAGTTTTGAATATGTTTTAAGTAAGTATTCGACCGCTGAATCGGGCGAGGATTTATTCGGTTTTATAGCTTATGACTTGAATGGGAAAGCTGTTGCTTTTTATGGGAGTGTACCTCACTTAATAACGTATGAAGGTGAGGAGTTATTAGTAGCTCAGTCTAGTGATGCAATGACACATCCTGACCATTTGAGAAAAGGTCTTTTCTTAATCTTAGCACAACATAATTTCGATTATTGTAAGGAGAATGGGGTGAAATTCATTTATGGTTTTCCGAATGAAAACTCGACTCCAGGGTTTAAAAAGAAACTAAACTGGGAGTTTAAAGAGAATTTACACGTTTGGATTTTTAATGTTAAAGGAATACCGTTATTATGGTTAAAGAGGAAAGTTCCTTTTTTAAGCTCAATTATTGAGTCTTATCAAAATGTAATCCTTTCTATATTGAGTACACCAGCTCAACCTTATATTTCATCGGTAATAAAAAAAGACCAATATGGTGTTTCTAAAAATGCATCCTATCTTAAGTATAAATTGGAGTATAGTAAATCAAAATTTATAAGGATAGATAAAGTTCTAGTTTGGTTGAAAAAGAATGAAATGTACCTTCTAGTTGGTGATGTTGAAGAGTGTAATGAAAAGCATTTTCAAAAGGTAATGTCGAGGTTGAAGTTTGTTGCGCGAATTTTAGGTGTTCCACATATCCGTTTTAATGTTAATGAGAATAGTAATTTGAGTGCTCGACTTAATTTACTTTTAAAAAGAGATAAAAAGGAGTTCCCAATTGGGTATTTACTATTTG
>JAQXEE010000014.1 GCA_029251005.1 Flavobacteriales bacterium
TCTATATCAAATGCCTTTGAAAAAAAATTTATCCTCATTATTTCTAATAAGGCCTCTTGATAAAATTGTTGATTTATTAGACTTTCAATAAACAACTTCGAAGAATCAGAATACTCTGAATTCGAGTACGCAAAATGATACTTATTTCTTTTATATAATAAGTCTTTAGGAATACTATCATAAACTGGATAATCGATAAACTTAAAACCATTTTCCCTTAAGGTCAATGAATATTTGGAATGATCATGACCACACCTTAACAATCGATCCGAGGTTAAAAGAAAAGCTGTTCCAAAGTTCTTTTCATTAAATGTTTTCAATCCAAAATTTGAGCAGCTCGGATACATTGGACATTCTTGACCTCTTATACCACTAATATATTTCTGATAGAAATCAATGTAATCATTAGCAGCAGTTTCAGCCTTTTTTAAAGAATCATTGAAATAACTTTGGGCTAAGCAAAGATTTGTAGAAATAAATAGAATAAATAAGGCGTAATTTAATCTCATTAATTATAATTTGGAATCTAAATTAAAGTTACTTTTTTGAAAAACAAGAAACTGAACATAAAAGTTTTACAAAAACAGGCTCCCTACCTGCCCTTTTGGTCACACGCAGAGAGCCATATTTTCAGCTTTTTTGCAACTAGACAATACTTCAACTCTTTAAAAAGTAATATTAAAGACCTGTCGCCTTTCAAAACCAAATTAATTCACAATCACTTATAGTCAAATAAGAGGTTTTAAAATTTCTCGAAAATGCACCTTGGTAAGGTTATAACTGTTCTGTATTTTTTGGAAGCCAATAATGGTATAATACTAAATACGTAGATATGATTAAGAAAGCTACTACAGCAGAATTTAAGAGAGTTATTACTGACAGAGCAGGCAAGAAACCATTTACTCCAAGATTAGATTTATATCGGGAGACTAAGCATACAGGAACATGGGTTAGGGCAACTAAGATTGAATTAAACTACGATAAACAATTTACGTCAAATTCAAGAAATTCGAGATATAGGACTATGCAGAGAAATAGAGCTATGGAGGCTATGATTAAAGATAATTTATGGAGTCCAGAATTGGCAAACACCCTTGATATTGATAAAAATGATATAAGAGATTATTATTCTTACAGAGTTCATCTAAGAATTGCGATTAATGTTCAATCTGGAGAGTTCTTTGATTATATTTTGAAAAGAGGGAAAGAGGCCTATAAGTTAGAGGTGGAAAAGTTAAATGAGTATTTAAGAGAACTTGAAAGATCGAGTGGGAATTTTCTTAGAACTCTTTTGAAGAATAAGGAGTTTAAGCGAACTACTCGAATGCCAAGGTTATTAATAGAAAATAGACTTTATTCAAGAAATAGCTATGGCAGAACAGACCTAGAGGTGTTACATGATAAGTTAAATGAACTTTTTGTATTAAAGAAAAATGAGCTCATAAGTAAGTATAGATTTAATAAGGAAAGAAAGTGCCTTGAAAGAGAAATAAGAATTAAGAAAAAAGAACATAGAGAGCTATCAGAACAGTTGTTTTATGACAAGGAGTCTAATAAGAATTTCATCTTCATTAAAGCAATAAGTATAAGTAAATTAGAAAATGGTATTGACAAAGTTAATCAGCTTTATATTACAAGTGTTAGGCAAGGTGAAGATTTACTAAATGAGTATTGCAAATGGTTTAACTGTAAATACGAAACTGAAATTAAGGAAGAACAAAATGCTAGGATTAGAGAGTATAATAGAAAATATAGTGCTAAGCAAAGAGCTCATAAGAAACTCCTTAAACTAAGACGTTACGAACAAATCATTGAACTTCATGAAGAAGGGAATTCAGGTGCTCAAATAGGAAGAAGTTTAGGCATTAGTGCAAGAACAGTTACTGATATAATCAATAAATACCATGCTGGAACTTTAGAGAGATTAGGCAGTAATATTCAAATTTCAACTAATGAGTCTATTGAATCTTTCAGTCCATATGAACTCGCAGAAGAAATTTTAGATAGGGAGATAAAGAAGGAAACAAGAGAGTATAACATTTTATGCGAAGAGATGTTAAATAAGTACATTCTAAAGATGTATCAACTAAAGTTTAACACCAAAGCAATAAGTAAATTAGTTCAGTTAGAAGAGTCTGAGATAAAATCAAGACTAACTCAATTAGGAATCGAGGTTGTTGAACATTTAACAATGGATGGATTTATACCACAAGAGATTATCAATCTTTAGAACGCATAATATAATGTGTTTTATCAACTACCAAAAATTGCCAATCAAAATGATACCGAATTATTCAATTCATTATTATTGAATAACATCAACTTAGACTCTCCAGTTATTAAATTGGAGGTTTTTGTTGTTTAAAAAACTCATATTATTAATATTTTATATATGAGAAAAAAAGCCAACAAAAATCTCCGTTTTTCTGTTAGAAGTATTTCTTGGAATATTATATTAAGTAGGGATTAAAACTCAAAACACTAACTACTAGTCACTTACAAATAATAAATCGGCAGTAATCATAAGGTAAATAATCACATTATATTATGCCATTAGAACGAGAATAGTCCCCAAATTCCTTCTCCACTATCTGAATCTTCAATGGTTCGTTACGAAGAAATTTGGGGACTACCTTTTTACCTACTCTAGCACCTGCATTCCAATCTCATTTCGTTATCATTTCCACAGCCTGCAAAGGAATCTTTCTTTACCCCCCTAGCTAATTTCTTGGGGAGATTGTTTCTGGTCTCTCCTTGTTCTCACTAGAAAAGTAGGTTCGGATTGGTCTATCCCCCCGATTTACAAACCATAAACATTTACAAAATGACAGATTTAGAACTGGTGGTTGCTGAATTACCAAATGGAGTAGACAATTGGATGCTTAATGATTGGCAATGCCATGTGATTAACGATGGAGCATTATTCCTGATTACACTGGAAAGTAATAGTAAGAAATATCACTCACTAGAATTTTACCCAGTGGACAAGGAGATATTGGAGGAGATGAAGTTGGATTTTATACTACTACCAAACGGTAAGCTTTTGATGTTCAATTATGCTTAAACTGACCCAACTTACGACCCAAGTCAATTCGTCGCTTTCGTCGTTTCGTCACAAACCCTATTAAAACAAAAAAGACCCAACCGAAGCTGAGTCTCTTTGTGTTACCCGACAGGGATTCGAACCCCGACAGACAGTACCAAAAACTGTAGTGCTACCATTACACCATCGGGCAATAATGGGCGCAAATTTAACTAGTTTTTTTTTATTATCAAAGGATTTAGTGCGGTTTTTGAAATCAAATATTATTTCTTAGGTTCTTTAGGGTTTGAATTCTACCGTTTTTGCTATCTTTTTGCTAGATTTGCAGGTTATAAATTATACTTTGCAATGATCTTTTGAAGCGTGTTCAGGAGACGTTAAATAAACTTAAGAAGAGTTAATAGAAATCCGTTCTATTTAATCAGTCTTTAATTTTAGAAAATGGAAAAGAAATACTCATTTATTAATAACGTAACTGGTTGGGCAGTTTTGTTATTTTCATCAATAGTTTACATTCTTACAATTGAGCCAACAGCAAGTTTTTGGGATTGTGGGGAATTTATAGCTTCGGCAACTAAACAGCAGGTTGGTCATCCTCCAGGAGCTCCTTTATGGAGTATGATTGCAAGAATGTTTGCTTTTGTTTCAGAAACCTTAACAGGTGGAACGGAACATATTGCGGCAGCAGTTAACGTACTTTCGGCTTTGTGTTCATCGTTTTCTATTTTATTTCTTTTCTGGAGTATTACAGCGTTATCTAAAAAGATTGCTTTAAACGCAGGAGGTTTAACTTCAGGTGCAATTTGGATCACTCAATTTAGTGGTGTTGTTGGAGCATTGGTTTATACTTTTTCTGATTCATTTTGGTTTTCAGCTGTAGAAGCAGAGGTATACGCAGCTTCTTCATTATTTACAGCTGCTGTTTTTTGGTTAGCTTTAAAATGGGATGCTAATGCACACAAACCTCAATCAGATCGTTATTTAATATTGATTGCTTATTTAATGGGGTTGTCAATTGGAGTTCACATTTTGAATTTATTAGTTATTCCAGCAATCGTATATATTTATTACTTCAATAAAAGTAAAGTAACCCCTAAAGGCTTTGTTTTTGCTGGGATCCTTGGTGTTCTTTTATTAGGTGTAATTCAACAGGTAGTAATTTCCTACTCAGTTGAGTTTGCAACCAAATTTGAATTGTTTTTTGTAAATGAATTAGGATTTGCATTCGATGGTGGTATGTGGGTTTATTTTCTCTTTATTACAATTGCAATCATTGCAGGTATTTTTTATACAAAGAAAAATAATAAACCAAATCTTCAAAAAGCAATTTTAGGAGTGATGGTAATCTTAATTGGATATTCTTCTTTTGCTATGATTGTAATTCGTTCAGCTGCAAACCCTCCGATGGATGAGAACAATCCAGAAAATATTCTTTCATTGCTTCCTTACCTAAATAGAGAGCAATATGGAGATCGTCCATTAATGTTTGGTCAAACTTTTAATAGTAAACAAGATGCGAAAACCCCCTATACTGATGGGAGTCCTGTTTACTATAGAAATGAAGAGTCTGGAAAGTATTTTGTAGCTGATGAAAGAAAAAACCATAAACCTAAATACAATAAAAAGACTTGCATGTACTTCCCAAGAATGTACAGTTCACAAAGCCATCATGTAGGCGCATATAAAACCTGGTCTGGATTTAAAGGTAAATCAGTAACGGTAAAAGTTAATAACAGAGGAACACTTCAAAGAGAGAAAGTTAAAATTCCAACCTTTGGGGAGAATTTAAGATTTTTCGCTGATTATCAAATTAACTTCATGTACTGGAGGTATTTCATGTGGAATTTTACTGGTCGTCAGAATGATATTCAAGGACATGGAAAAGCGCGTGGTAGTGATGCTGTTTTAAAAGGAAACTGGTTAAGTGGAGTTCCTTTTGTTGATAATGCGCATTTAGGTGATCAATCTACATTACCAGAAACTTTGAAAGAAAATCCAGGAAGAAATGAGTTTTATTTCTTGCCTTTGATTTTAGGAATCATAGGAATGATTTTCCAGTTTACCTATAATCGTAAAGATGCTTGGGTTGTAATGTTATTATTCTTGATGACTGGTTTAGCTATTATTATTTACCTGAATCAAACCCCATTTCAGCCACGTGAGCGTGATTATGCATACGCAGGTTCGTTTTATGCATTTGCTATTTGGATCGGACTTGGAGTTCAAGGATTGTATTATTATATGATTGGAACGAAAAAGACAACGGAAGAAATTACAATTGAAACTGGAAAGTCTGGAATTGAGGCAAAACTATTAGCCTTAGGTGTTTACGAAATATCATTAACTTCAGTATTGTTTATTGTTTTGGGAATTGCTGCTGCGGGAGTTTCAGATGATCAAGTATTCGGTTTTTCATGTTTGTTTATAGGTATAATAATCGGAGTGTACACTTTAATTGCTGCTACTTTAGGTAAATCAATAGCAAGTAATAAAGGTAAAGCTATTTTAGCCTTCGCTCTTACTGGCTTTATTCCTGTTATAATGGCATCCGAAGGTTGGGATGATCATGATAGGAGTGATAAATATACAGCAAGAGATTTTGCTAAAAATTATTTAGATAGTTGTGATAAAAACGCAATTATTTTTACAAATGGAGATAACGATACATTTCCACTGTGGTATGTGCAAGAAGTGGAAGGTTATAGAACTGATGTAAGGGTAGTGAACTTAAGTTTACTAAACACAGATTGGTATATCGATCAAATGAAAAGAAAGGCCTACGATGGAGAGGCTGTGCCTTTTTCGATGACTAAAGATATGTATCGCCAGGGTACGAGAGATTACGTTTATGTTCAAGAGAAATGGAGAAATGGGTTTCATGATTTGAAAAAAGTAATGGATTTTGTGAAATCAGACGATGCAAGTACTAAGGTTAGAATGACATCAGATGTCTATATGGACTACTTGCCTACAAGTAAATTCTCTGTTCCTGTAAGTCCAGAAATTGTACTAGCAAATGGAACTGTTTTACCTGAGTTTGCGGATAAGATTCCTGAAACAATGGATTGGAAAATTGGAAAGGGAGCCGTCTTAAAAGCGAAATTGATGATTCTCGATTTATTAGCGCATAATAATTGGGAACGTCCAATTTATTTTGCAATTACTGTTGGAAATGATCATTACATGAACTTGGAAGATTATTTTCAATTGGAAGGTCTTGCGTACAAAGTAACACCAATTAAGCACAATAATAAAGGTGGAACTGGTTGGGTTAATGTTGAGAAGATGTACGATAATTTGGTGAATAACTTTCATTGGGGTAATATGGAGAAGGAAGGTGTTTATATGGGTGAGCAAGTTCAAAGAATGACTACAAATTATCGTAATAATTTCGCGAGATTAGCAAGGGAGTTAACCCTCGTAGGGGATACAATTAGGGCAATAAAAACGTTAGATCGATGTATGGAAATAATGCCGCCAAGCAAAATTCCAATGCAATATTTCAGCGTTTATTTAGGCGATGCGTACTACAAAGCAGGTGCGGCTGATAAAGCAAATAACGTAATGGAAATCATCGTTAATAAATATCTAGGGGAATTAAAATGGTACTTAGAACAAAAAGATAATATCGCATCGAAATTAGCTCCAGAGTTTGAGAAAGGACTTCAAGGAGTTAATACAGCTAAATATTTTATTGGTAATAATGCACGATTAATGGAGGCAGGAATAGCTTATGCTGAAGTGAAAGATTTAGCATCTGCTAAGGCATATATTAATCAATATGCACAGCTTTTATTAAAAGGAAAAGATCCGAAAAGGTTGACGAGTGCATTGAGGTTTGTTGAAGGGATTAACGAAATAGATATTGCAGTTAATTTCATCGAACAAAATTTTGAACCAATTATTAAGCTTGTTGACAAAGGAGTATTGGATAAAACTAACGCGTTAACGAAAAGAATTGCTGATTTCATGTCTTTAAATAATACTAAAATCGATAAGTTTTTGAAAAAAGCAGCTAGAAAATAAATTCCCTAGTGAAATATATTTATAAGACAAGATGGTGGATGAAGTGGTGGTATCCATCACTTATTTGGGAAATTAAGACTTCGAGTAAAGATGTTTACCTAACCTTTGATGATGGACCAGATCCTGAAGTGACCCCTTGGGTTTTAGATCAGTTAAAGGCGCATAACGCTAAGGCAACATTTTTTTGTGTAGGAGAAAACGTAGATAAATACCCTGAGGTTTACAAACGTATATTAGCTGAGGGCCATGCTGTTGGAAATCATACTTACAATCATTTAAATGGTTGGGAAACTCCATATGACAAGTACATCGTAAATGTTAAGAAATGTGGGCATACTTTTGGTTCGCTTTTATTCAGGCCGCCTCATGGTAGAATGACTCGCAAACAAATAAGAAAACTAAGGTCTCGTTATAAAATTATAATGTGGAGCTTGTTGAGTGGTGATTTTGATAAAAGTATTTCAGTTACAGAATGTGCTTATAATACAGTTCAATATACTGAACCGGGTAATATCATTGTTTTTCATGATAGCCAAAAAAGTAAAGAAACATTATACGGTGCTTTACCAAAGATTTTAAATCACTTTTCTAATACACAATGGGGGATGAAAAGTATTGAAGTTCAACAATTAGGGAAGTAAATTTTAAATAGTTGATAAGTTCTTTAGGTGAAATATTGTACTCTTCTTGAATAAAATTATATTTGCATTCGAAAAAAAATAATCAATAAAAAATGAAGAATTTCTCAGTAAAAATCGCCGTTTTTGCAATTGTTGCATTTGGAATGGTTTTATCATCTTGTAACTCTACAATCGAAGTTACTAAAAGGCAACACCGTAAGGGATACCATGTTAGTGTGTCAAAAAAGAACTCAGAAGCTTATTTAGCAAAATATCAGGAAGAGAAAGTTGCTTTTGAAGCAGCTAAAACTGTAGCAACAAATGATGCTTTAGCTGAAGTAATAACTACTAAGTCTCTAAAGACAGGTGCTGAAGGTCAATCAATAAAAAAAACAACAGCTAACGACTCTAAACACTTAGCGAGTTCAAACATTGAAAAGACATCGTTATTAAAAACAGTTAAAGCAATAAGAAAAGCAAAAAAAGAATTTAAACAATTGAGAAAGTCAACTGTTTCAACTTCTGAATTGTCTGATGATGAATGGGAAATTGATAATGATATTGTATTGTTATTAATGATTATTGTCGCTTGGTTTGTTGCTCCTGTTGTTGTGTTTTTGATAAAAGGAGAGTCAAGATCATTTTACTTTAACTTAATTCTCTGGTGTCTTGGTTTATTAGGATTTGGAATAGCCTTAGGAACAGGTGGGGTTATATTTGGAGGTTTATTAGCTTTCCTACATGCTCTTTATGTAATTTTTAGACATTAGATAAAGTTTATTTATAAAAAAAAGGGGAGCTTAATGAAGCTCCCCTTTTTTTACTTAACTCTATTAATATTAATGCGCATTTCGATGTTCTAGTTCTTCTTTTTCAGCTGCTCTTACTGCGATCACTTCAACATCAAAATTTAGATTCATTCCTGCTAAAGGATGATTTAAATCCAACACAACTTCTTCTTCTTTAATTTCAGTAACAAATGCTAAAACAGGACCTTGTTCTGAATCCAATTGAACTTCCATTCCAATTACTAGTTCTTCATCTTTTTCTGGTTGAAATCCACTTTTTGGTAAAGTATGCATAGCTTCTTCGTTTCGGTCACCATATGCTTCTTTTGCATCTACTTTGATAAGAGCCTTAAAACCAATTTCTTTACCGTCTAATTGAGCTTCTAATCCAGGGATTAACATTCCAACACCTTGGATAAAAGAAAGAGGTTCTCCACTTACAGAGCTGTCAATAGTATCACCTTGATCTGTAGTTAGCGTGTAGTGCATTGTTACAACGCTTTTTTCTTGAATTTTCATTGTATGTTTTTTTTAAAGGTACTAGTTTCTCGTGTTCTCCACTACTAATGGAGAGTAATAATTATTGTGAAATCATTAAATTTGTATTTCGTATGAGGAGAAAATTTTTGTTGGCTTTTATTTGTGTTAACTCATTGATTTGTTTTGGTTTTGATAGTGATTTGATTTCAGAGCGCCCAGGTCAGGCTTATACTCCATACTGTCTTAAGAATGGAGAGGTTCAATTTCAATTGGGTGCTAACATTCAAGAGTCTGTATTTAACAATAACGTTATTCGTTTTGGATTAGGGAAGTTTTTTGAAATTAACACTGTCATCGATTACACTTTTGAAAACAATTTATTTGTTGCGCCTAATGTCGGATTTAAATTATTATTAAAAGAGAGTGAAAGAGGTATTTATTCTTTGCGATACGGAACAAGTCTACACCAGTTTACAGATAATGATTTAACAAATACGTTATTCCTTATTTCGAATTATACCATATTTAATAAAGTTGGTTTAACTCTCAATGGTGGAGTTAAATATTTAGCACGTGAGGAAAAGTTATCTAAAAGTTATGTTTTAAGTTTAAGTTTCAATCCTACAACTAAAATTGGTGTGGTTTTTGAAAATTATGGTGAATTTAATGATTCTTTTAAAAGTTACTTCGATTTAGGCATAGGTTATCTTGTTTCTCCAGTTTTACAATTTGACATCTATTTAGGGACTGGACTTGAAAATAAGCCTGAAGATTTATTTATTAATTTAGGAGTAACTTATCGATTCAATCTGTAATTTATATGCATAAAGTATTATTTTTTTGTTGTTTTTTGAGTTTAAGTTCTTTTGCTACTAAGGTTTCTCCATTAGACTCAAATTTTAGCTATACGGGAAGATTTGATTTAACGAATGAAAAAGTTATTTCATTTGGTTATACCGGATCTAAAATAGAGTTTGATTTCAAAGGAGAAGACTTAAGGATAGGTCTTTCTGACTTGTCTGATGGATTTCCTGAACATGAAAATTATTACAATATAATTGTAAACGGAAAAGTAATAGATGTAATAAAAGCGACCATCGGATTAAAATATTATAAAATAGACCTACCCTCTGCTCATTTATTTTACAAGATTGAAATATTTAAACGTACGGAAGTGATTTGCGCTATTGGTGCTTTTCATGGTATTCAATTTAATAAGGGAGAGTTGCGTAAATCAAATCGTATTAAAAGAAATATTGAATGGATAGGGGATTCTTTTTTGTGTGGCTATGGTAATATGGTTTCAAATAATCCTCCTCCAAATGGAAATCCAAGTACTGGATTTCACGCAAAAAATGAAAATGGATATGAGTCTTTTGGTGCTATTTCATCTAGAGCTTTAGCTGCAAACTTTTATTCTGTTGCTATTTCTGGAAGGGGAGTTTATCGTAATTTTGATGGTTCAACAACCGGGGTTATTCCGTCTATCTATGAGTTGATTTACCCCGATAGTTTAGGAGCAAAGCATTATTCTTTTCAGATAAATCAAGATTTGGTTGTTATAAAACTAAGTACCAATGATTTTGGTCCGGAAATTCAAAGTCCTCCGATATTATTAGATTCTACAAGTTTTGTTAAAGCATATCTTAGTTTTATTGATATCGTGGTTAAACACAACCCCAAAGCAAAAATTATATTGGCAATAGGTGGAGGCTTGTCTGACTGGTACCCTTCAGGTTTAAAAAGATTGAGTAGATGTAGATCTTGGGTTAATGTTATTTTAAACGAGTCAAAATTATTGCATTCAAATAAATTTGATTTTTTTGAATTTAAAACTATTTCTGCCCCTTATGGAGAGGATTGGCACCCAACCATAAAATCTCAAAATAAAATGGCTAAAGAAGTCACACCTTTTATTAAGGAATTTATGGGCTGGTAATTTATTAAAGCATCTTTCAATTCATTATCTTCACACCAAATTGATCCGATGAAATTAATATACTCTCTTATAATAATTACTTTTTGTCACAGTATTTATGCTAATCCGTTTGAAGTTTTTACAACTAAGAATGGATTAATAAATAACCACGTTAACTGTATTGAGAAAGGGCAAGATTTTTTGTGGATTGGTACAAATAAAGGGATTAATAGAATTGTGTTTGAAGGAGGTAAGCCAATTAAGTTTTCTCCAAGACGAACATCTGTTCCTGTTTTAAGTTTAAAGGATGATGGTGAAAATATTTGGGTTGGTTTAAAAGGGAAGGGTGTTTATTTGATGCCCAAGAAGAATTATAAATTCATCGGATTTAGAAAAGATATTCTTGGGGATAAGACAATTTTAGGGATTGAACGAAAAGGAGACCTTTTGTATATATCAACACCGCATATTAAATACACGTTTAACGTCACGAAAAAATTATATCAAACCGAGAATATTGAAATGTCTTCCAATTATAATCCTGTGATTAAAGTTGGGGGTAAAGAGCTTCAAGTTTATAATGGTGTTTTGTCAAGGTACAACGAAGTGACTAAGTCCTTTCGTTCATTTAGTATTGAAGTTAAACCTTTAGTAAACACTTCATATCGAAATAGAGAGGTGATTGGAAGTGAAAAAGGATTGATTTTTTATGATTCAGATTTGGATACGATTCATTTTGGCGATCCGCTAGTAATGTTGTCACAATTTTCTGTTAATGGAGAAGATACATTAACTGATGGCTTAGATTTAAATTGGGATGATTATGTTCTTAACTATCAATTTAATTTTAAGGAACTAGGAGAACAAGAAACAGTTAGTTTAATATATACATTAACTGTTAATGATACTGAATTTACGGATACTGTAAATGCTGTTGAAGGAATTGAATTGAAAGGGTTAGAACACGGTGATTATGCATTAAAAGTTTCAGCATTTAACTCCAAAGGGATTGTTGCCGTAAATTCGTTGAAGTATAAATTTAGTATTGCTAATCCTTTGAAGGACTCGATTTGGTTGTATCTAATCATAGTACTAATTACTGGAGTATGGACTATGTTAGTCATAAGAATTACAGGTTCAAAATATAAAAAGGATGTTAAGGTATTAGAAGATGCTCTTTTGGAAAAGACGAATAAATTAAATCAAATTGAAAAAGCTCAATATGGTTTAGTAGACGATCAGGAGGTTAAGCTTTGATTATTTTACTTTTACCGATTAGATTATCGATGTAATAGTATATTCTTAATTTCAGTAAAGAACTTTTTGAATTTTATCAGAGCAGCTTCCTGTGATAGATAACTCGAAAATATTGTTCTTAACAAAAAGGTAGTTTTCTTAAGATTCAATTTTAGGGTTGAAACGATAAATAGGTTTACTCACTTTCCGTTGAATTCATTCATAACCCGCTGAACTGGATTGATAGGGAAAGATTTGATCAGATCAGTAACTAATGTAATTCTTGCCGTTAACTCCTTGTTTTCTCCTTCGGTCCATTCACCTAAAACATAATCTACTTGTTTCCCTTTAGAAAATTCTGCAGCTATTCCAAATCGAACTCTTGAGTAATTTGGATTACCTAAGACTTCTTGAATGTTTTTTAAACCGTTGTGGCCACCGTCACTTCCTTTTGGCTTAAGGCGAATCTTACCGAAAGGTAAAGAAAGTTCATCTGTGATAATAAGAACCCGTTCTTGAGGTATTTTTTCTTGTTGCATCCAATAACGAACGGCCTTACCTGATAGGTTCATGTAAGTTGAAGGCTTTAAGCAGATTAAAGTCCGGCCTCTATGTTTCAATTCGGCAACATCTCCAAGTCGGTCTGTCCTAAAAGAAGAATTGGACGCATCAATTAATGCGTCCAATATCCTAAAGCCAATGTTGTGGCGTGTGTTCTTATATTCTGACCCAATGTTACCTAATCCTACGATTAAGTACTTCATGGATGATATTATTAAGCTTCAGCAGTTGCTTCTTCTTCTTCTTCATTCGCTGCCATTCTTGCATTACGAGTAACTTGAACTCTTGCAACTACAGCACCAGGTGCATTTAAAATGTCAAACCCTTCAACAACAGGAATGTCTTTAATTTGAACAGACTCACCTAACTCAATGGTATTAACATCAACATCAATTGTTTCAGGAATTGACTCAATTGAACCTTTTACTTTAATCTTTCTTAAGATAGTTTGTAAACTTCCTCCACTTAAAACTCCTGGAGATACACCAACAGTTTTCACTGGAATTTCAACAACAACTGGTTTGTCAGCTGGAGCTAATAAGAAGTCAGCGTGCGTTAATTTATCTGATACAGGATCAAATTGAGAATCCTTAAGAATTGCGTTAACCTTATTTCCAGCAATTTCGATCTCAGTAACGTATGCGTCTGGCGTATAAATTAACTGCTTGAAAGAAGCATCTGGTGCAGAAAAATGAACCGGAGTTTCTCCTCCGTATAATACACATGGAACATTTCCATTAGCTCTTGCTTGAGCAGCATATTTTTTTCCTAGATTCTCTCTAGCTTCCCCTTTAATTTGAACAGTTTTCATAACTTATAATTTAAAATTTTATGCAATAAAATGCTTGCTTATCGATTCTTGACTTAATAAATTCTCAATAACAGTTCCGAATAAATCAGAAACAGTTAATACTTTTATTTTTTTATTTTCTTTCGCTAACGGAATAGTATCAGTAACAACTAGTTCTGTTAAAACAGAGTTTTCAATTCTTTCATGAGCTGGACCCGATAAAACGGGATGAGTACAACAAGCTCTTACACTTTTTGCACCATGCTCCATCATCATAGCAGCAGCTTTGGTTAAAGTTCCTGCAGTGTCAATCATATCATCTATGATTACAACATCTTTTCCTTTAACATTTCCAATTACTGTCATTGCTGACACTTCATTGGCTCTTTCTCTTTGCTTATAACAAATAGCTAAATCAACATCGAGGTATTTAGCGTACGCATTAGCCCTTTTAGTACCTCCTGTATCAGGAGCTGCCATAACAACATCTAAACTCTCTTGTTCTTTTAATGATTTGATATATGGCAGGAAAATAGAACTAGCATATAAATGATCAACAGGAACTTCGAAAAATCCTTGAATTTGATCAGCATGTAAGTCCATTGTAATTACTCTCGTAACTCCAGCAGCAGATAACAAGTTAGCAACAAGTTTAGCACCTATTGAAACTCTTGGCCTGTCTTTTCTATCCTGACGTGCAAAACCGTAATAAGGGAGTACAGCAATAATATTTGCAGCACTTGCTCTTTTTGCGGCATCAACCATTTGTAATACTTCAAATAAGTTTTCGGTAGGTGGCATCGTGCTTTGAACAATAAATACGTCCTGGCCTCTTACCGATTCCTCGAAAGATGGCTGAAATTCACCGTCACTAAACCTAAAAATCGTAACATTTCCAGTAGTTGTACCCATTTTTTCAGCAATTTTATTTGCTAAGTCTTGGGTAGCTGATCCAGCGAAAATTTTAAACTTGTTTGCCATAATTCATTAGTGTACAAAAACAATAAGCCCAAAAGGGGGCACAAAGATAAATAAATAATTTTGATTAATCCAACTCTAATTGTTAATAACCTATTCTCTTTAAAGTAAGAACGAAATGAAACGCGCTTAAAGTGATTTTATATTGTTATATCCTTGTTATTTAGCTTTTTATGATTTGTTAAATAACTGGCTATTATCAAAGATAGCATAGTTGTTTAAGTAATGTAATTTTAGTCTTATTAAATTGAGAATCTGTTTTTTAATTTTCATTTTTTTAATAATGTTTATTATTTGTCTATTTCATGAAATATCAAATAAAAGTAGATGATTATGTTTTTTCTTTGAAACAGACTTGATCATATTTAAGTGAATTTGGTGAGAACACATTTAAAGTTGTTTTTTGGGTTGATTGATTAAACTGAAGAAGTTTGAAGTTAATTATTTTGATTTTTTTCGAGTCGATTTAAAACTGTGTTTATTATACTTCAATAAGCACTGTGTTTGTATTAATTATAACACAAATACAGTGAAGGAAACCAACTTTATTTTGCATTGTGAAAAAAGGATTTAATATCCTATTAAATAAATATCAGTCTTAACCTTTTTTTTATTTAAATTTGTTTTCCAATTCAAAATGCTCGAGTGGCGGAATTGGTAGACGCGCTGGATTCAAAATCCAGTTCTTTCGGGAGTGCGGGTTCGATTCCCGCCTCGAGTACATTTGTCAAAATCAACTAAACCCTAACTTGTTTTAAATTAAATAGTTAGGGTTTTTTTATTATCTAAGATTATTTTTTTGTACGATTTCTTTACGGTAGTCTCTTGAATAGTTAAAATTTCACTTTAAAAAACTGAGACTTTTTCTTGTATTAAATACTTCAACCTGACGTTTAGTGAAGTAAGCTCACCGCCTTTTTTAAGATATCGCGTTCTTCTTTTAAATCTTTATTTTCGCTCCGTAAACGCTTTAATTATTCTCGTTCAGGATCAAAGATTCCTTTAGATTTACCTACTCTAGGGAATACTTCGCATTTTCCTTCTCTTTTAAAGTATTTTTTCCTCCATCCGTAAAGTAATAGCTCCGTCTATTCCTAAACTGATTGCTAAATTTTTTATATTGTCAGATTTCTCACTCAAATGAACTGCTTTAAGTTTAGATTCTTTGCTGAATTTTGTATGTTTTCCCATAGTTTAAAGATAATTATCAAAACCAACTTCAACTATCTTAACTTTTATCTCTCATTAAAGGTAGCAACTCCATTCTCATTATTTAATGTTTTGCTGACAACAATAATATGGAACAAAAAAAGATACAAATTAATTTTTTAATGCTCAGCGAAATAGACTCTACCTCTTCGAAATGAGCTTCATCCAAAAACAATTTTTTAATTCCATTATTCTCTTTTCGCCATCTGACAGACTTGTAAAATAACAAACGACTTCCTTATTATTTTTTAGCCTCACCAGGGTACCTAAGCGCTTCAACCATATTTTGAACTTCTTGTGGCGGTTCAGGTGTGAATTTAGAAACTGTAACTGTTATAATGAAGTTTAGGATCATTCCAAATGTTCCAAATCCTTCAGGTGATATTCCAAATAACCAGTTTTCAGGTTTATTGTCGGCTACGTTTATAAACTTAAAGTATACGATATATGTAAGAGTGGATATTAGTCCAACAAGCATTCCTGCAATAGCACCTTGCTTATTTATTTTTTTAGAAAATATACCTAATATTAAAATTGGGAAGAAAGATGCTGCGGCTAACCCAAATGCTAGTGCAACTACTGCGGCGACGTAATCAGGTGGGTTGATACCAAAATATCCAGCAACTAAAACTGCACCTACGGCCGCTAGTCTCGCTGCTATTAGCTCTCCTCTTTCAGAAATGTTAGGATTGATACTTTTTTTAATTAAATCATGCGCAACTGATGTTGAAATAACAAGTAGTAAGCCTGCTGCTGTTGAAAGTGCAGCTGCAAGACCTCCTGCCGCAACTAATGCAATAACCCAATCTGGTAATCCGGCAATCTCAGGGTTTGCTAAAACAATAATGTCTTTATCTATATATAGCTCGTTCGAATTCTTAGATGGCGTATTGTAAAGTATTACCTCATTATTTTTTCCTCGTTGAAGTTCTCCCGATTTATCAAAAAGTAGTTGAGGTTTCAGCTTTCCGTCTGCATTTTCTCCAAAAGCAATTCCAGGTCCGTATTTAATTTTCCCATCCTTATTTTTATCTACCCAAGAAATTAATCCGGCATTTTCCCATTTTTTAAACCACTGAGGGACTTCTTTATAAGTTGCTCCAGGAATGGTAGCTAATAAGTTTGTTCGAGCAAATGCAGATACAGCAGGTGCCATTGTATAAAGTATAGCAATGAATACTAAAGCGTATAGTCCGGATTTTCGAGCATCACTTACTTTAGGAACCGTAAAGAATCGTACAATTACATGCGGTAAACCAGCGGTTCCAACCATCAAGGCCATAGTGATGAAAAAAGTGTCCATAGTGCCTTTTTGGCCTTGGGTGTATTTGTTAAAACCCAGCTCCTCACTTAATCCATCTAGTTTGTCTAAAAGCGACATACCCGGTTCGTCAACTAAATCAGCTCCAAATCCGAGTTGTGGAATAGGATTGTCGGTTAACATTAATGAGATATACACAGCAGGAACAGTAAAAGCAAAAATTAAAACACAATATTGTGCTACTTGGGTATATGTGATTCCTTTCATACCTCCTAAAACAGCATAAAAGAAAACGATAGCCATTCCCATTATTACACCCCACGTAATATCTACCTGAAGAAATCTACTAAAAACAATGCCAACACCTCTCATTTGCCCAGCAACATAAGTGAAGGATATAAACAAGGCACAAATAACAGCAATGATTCGTGCGGTTTGGGAATAATAGCGATCACCAACAAAATCAGGAACTGTAAATTTACCAAACTTTCTTAAGTATGGGGCTAATAATAAGGCGAGTAGTACATACCCACCGGTCCATCCCATTAAATAAACAGAACCATCTCGACCGCTAAAGGAAATAATTCCAGCCAACCCAAGAAAAGAGGCAGCCGACATCCAATCGGCAGCCGTTGCAAGGCCGTTCGCTAACGGAGAAACCCCTCCGCCTGCAACATAAAACTCTTTTGTTGATCCAGCGCGCGCTCCTATTGCAATTCCGATATAAATCGAAAATGTAATTCCCACAATTATATATGTCCAAATTTGTACGTCCATTATAAAGTTTTGATTGATCTAATTAGTGATCTGAAGTTTTGATCTCTTTTTCTTCGATATTGAATTTCTTGTCTAATTTGTTCATTAGAATAACATAAATTAAGATGATCAGAACAAATACATAAACGGCTCCTTGTTGACCAATCCAAAACCCTAGTTTAAAACCTCCAAGTCTGAATCCGTGAAAGATGGATTCAGGATCTTCGACAATTCCATTTGCTGTTTTTTTAACACCATCAAGATAGTCTACAAAGAAAACTCCCAAAACAAAAGAAACAAAAAACCAAATAGATAATAAAATCAGTAAATATTTAAGGTTTTTTTTCCAGTACAATGTTTTGTCTGATTGCTTCATTTTGTGAAATTTGAGCGTAAATATATGTCTATTGTACAAAATAAAAAAGCTGTTTCTTTAAGGAAACAGCTTGATTATCAAAATGTATTTTTAGTTAAGCATATTCCTCAATAGGAGGACAGCTACAGATTAGGTTCCTATCTCCATATGCATCATCAATTCTTGATACAGAAACCCAAAACTTATTGTTAATCGTATAAGGCGCAGGGTATGCCGCTTTTTCTCTTGTATAAGCATGATTCCATTCTCCTTTAATTAAAGAGGTTGCCGTATGAGGAGCGTTTACTAGAACGTTATCATCTTTTGGATAAACGCCGTTTGCGATTTCCTTAATTTCTTCAGCGATTGTAACCATTGCTTCAGCAAAACGATCTAATTCATCTTTGGATTCACTTTCAGTAGGTTCAATCATTAAAGTTCCTGCAACAGGAAATGAAACAGTAGGAGAGTGAAAGCCAAAATCAATCAAACGTTTTGCAATATCTGTAACCGTAACACCATGATCTTTAAAACCTCTACAGTCAACAATCATCTCATGCGCAACAGTTCCTTTTGTTCCAGAATATAATATCGGATAATGAGGTTCTAGTAACCCTTTTAAATAATTCGCATTAAGAATTGCGGATTCAGATGCTGCTTTCATCCCTTCTGCACCTAACATTCTACAATATCCTAATGAAATGATCGAAATTAAAGCACTACTGTAAGGAGCCGCAGCTAAGGCGTCAATTCCTTTAAAACCTCCACATTTTACAATAGGATGTGAAGGTAAAAATGGAGCAAGATGTTGTGCAACTCCAATTGGGCCTAAACCAGGTCCACCACCGCCATGAGGAATGGCAAAAGTTTTATGAAGATTCAAGTGACAAACATCAGCACCAATAGTAGCTGGATTTGTTAATCCAACTTGAGCGTTCATATTCGCACCATCCATGTATACTTGTCCACCGTACTCGTGAATGAGATCAGTGATTTCAATAATTCCTTCTTCATATACTCCATGAGTTGAAGGGTAAGTAACCATTAATGCGCCAAGGTCTTCCTTATGATCCTCAGATTTTTGTTTTAAATCGGTTAAATCAATATTTCCTTTCTCATCACACTTTATAACAACCACTTTAAACCCTGCCATTATAGCCGATGCTGGGTTTGTACCATGAGCTGATGACGGAATTAAGCAAACGTTTCTGTTTGGTTGATGATTGTCTTCATGAAAAGCCTTGATAACCATTAAACCTGCATATTCACCTTGAGCACCGGAATTTGGTTGTAAACTAATATCAGCAAATCCAGTAGCTGTCTTTAAAGCAGATTTTAAATCATTAATTACAATCTTATATCCTTCTGTTTGATTAGCTGGAACGAAAGGGTGAATGCTGTTAAATTCTCTCCAAGACAAGGGAATCATTTCAGAAGCAGCATTTAATTTCATTGTACACGACCCTAACGCAATCATAGAATGAACAAGAGATAAATCTTTGTTTTCTAATCGCTTTAAATAACGCATCATATCCGTTTCGGAATGATACTTATTAAAAATAGAATGCTGTAAGTAAGGTGTTGTTCTAACACTATTAGATTGGATTCCAGTTTCGTTTGAAACTGTAAAATTGTTTTTTCCAAATAACTCTAATATTGCTTTAACATGCACATTTTTTGTTGTCTCATTTAATGAAATTAAAACAACATCATCTAATGTGTAGAAGAAGTTAATTCCCGCTTCTTCCGCTTTTTTCTTTAGTTGCTCCTTGTCGGCTACTTTAATAGCAATAGTATCGAAAAAGTTTTGTGTTACGACTTCTATATTTTGTTGCTCTAAACCAGTTTTTAAGGATTTAGTTCTTTTAGCAATATCAGATGCAATTCTTTTTATTCCGCTTGGCCCATGATAAACGGCATACATGCTCGCCATTACAGCAAGAAGTGCCTGAGCTGTACATATATTTGAAGTGGCTTTTTCTCTCTTAATATGTTGCTCTCTTGTTTGTAGCGCCATTCTAAAAGCAGGATTCCCCTTAGTATCCTTACTAACTCCGATTATTCTTCCAGGAATGTTTCGTTTAAAGTCCTCTTTAGTGGCAAAGTATGCGGCATGTGGGCCTCCAAAACCAACGGGAACTCCAAACCGTTGAGTAGAACCTACAACAACATCAGCTCCAAACTTCCCAGGCTCTTTAATAACTGAAAGGCTCATTAGATCAGCGGCAACAACTAGTGAACCATTTTGCGCGTGTAGTTGATCAGCAATGGCTGTATATTCCTCTATTTCACCTTTTGCATTTGGGTATTGAACAATAGCTCCAAAATAAGCGTCATTAAATGTATAATCTATTGCATTTCCAAAAACAAGTTCAATTCCTAAAGGTTTTGCTCTGTTTTTTAATACCGCTTGTGTTTGAGGAAAAACTCCTGTGTCAACAAAAAACTTATTTACTCCTTCTTTTACAACAGCTCTTTTACGAGAGTTTAAAAGCATAATCATTGCTTCGGCCGCCGCTGTAGATTCGTCTAATAAAGATGCATTAGCAAGCGGGAGTCCAGTTAAATCGCAAATCATTGTTTGGAAATTTAACAAAGCTTCCAACCTACCTTGAGCAATTTCGGCTTGGTAAGGAGTGTAGGCCGTATACCATCCTGGGTTTTCAAAAACATTTCTCAAGATTACGGAAGGAGTTTCAGTATCATGATATCCTAGTCCAATATAAGTTTTGAAAACTTTGTTTTTTTGAGCGATTCTTTTAATATCGGCTAGCCATTTGCTTTCGGGGATTGTTTTCGAAAATTCCAAGCCAGTTTTTAACCTGATCTTGCTTGGTATAGTGTTTTCAATTAATTCATCAATAGATGATAATCCAATACTAGTTAGCATTTCTAACCTTTCGCTGTCGGTAGTTCCAATGTGACGTTGAGTAAAAAGCATATAATCAGTAAAATTTATACTGTAAAAATACCAATTCTATTAACGTTAATGGATGTAATTTATCAACTATTGTTAATAACAAATGTTCTCTTAAATATCGAAGTGAATAGGTAGTAAGTTTTTAAATTATAATTGTATAATTTTACAATATGAAAATGAGGTATTTCTTGATTGGATTTATGTTGGTTTTATTTTTAGTTTCTTGTAGGAAAGAAAACTCTGAATTGGTGAAGCAGGAAGAGATTTGGACAGATTACAGATTGATTTATAAAGCTGAATTGGAGACTACTTTCGCTAGGGTTTCTTTTAAACATAATTCTGGTGAAGGTGAGAATTTAAAACTTTCTTCAAAGTCCATGGTTTTATTAAATAACAATCCTATTGAGTTCGATGGAACTTACTACTGGTATGAAAAAGTGATGAATAAATATGTTAAAACAGTCGACTTTTCATATACTGATTTAGATGATAACCAATTTAAGAATACTATTTTTATTCAAGATTCTACTGAAATTAGCCCTTCACAAGACACCTTGTTTAAGGATTCAGTACAGTTTATAGGCTGGGATGGCAGTTCGCTAAAATCCAGTGAATTTGTTTTGTTAGTTGCCTATGATACATCAGGTGCTAAATTAAATGTTATCGAGCAAGACACAGTTGGAACTTCGGGGTTTTATTTGGTTAATTCAGAGTTAAACTCTTTACCAACAGGTTTGGTTGATGTCCATTTTGAACGATGGAAATCATTTGCTATCAATGGTACCAAAGCAGGAGGGCTCTCATATAGCCAATATATTTCTAAACCAAAGCGCTTAAAGTTAGTTGAGAAAGATTAATCTAGTATTTCCCATACTAATTCACTTTCGAATCCTCGGCTAATCGCATATCTAGCCGTTTTACTTTTTCTAATGAACGGGTCTTCTGTTTTTAGGCTATTGGATTTTTTAAGAATAATCTCCTCGAGTTTTGTCAAGTAATCATTTTCATTAATTTCAAGCATTCCTTTTTTTTGGCAAAAGCTTGAAATTTGTTTTTGATTTAAATGTTGTTGAATTTTAATTCTACCCCAGCCTTTTTGGTTAAACTTTCCTCTAACAAAAGCTTTTGCAAATCGTTCTTCATCAAGAAAGCTGTGTTCAATTAAATCACAAATAATATTGTCTATTTCTTCATTTGATAAACCAACTCCAAAGAGTTTATGTTTAACCTCAGACTGGCAGCGCTCTTGATAAGCACAAAATTTAGCCATTTTTTCTAAAGCTTCTTTCTGAGTCATTTTTTAAAGATAAAAAGACCAAGAGTAAAAGAGTGATATAAAATCATTATTTTCGATTTATGAAAAGAATAATATTCGCTTTTTTAATTGTGTTTACATGTCAAACTAATGCTCAGGACACACTAAAACTACTTAGCGGTAAAAGCAAACTAATACAACTAAATAGTTATGATTACGACTTTATTTATTACAAAAAAGTAAAGGGAAATGGTGAGTTGGGAAGAAAAAGAAAAAAGAACTTAGACCATATTTTTACGGTTAACTACAAAGATAGTGCTCGTCAATATTTTTACCAGCAGGATACCATGTTTGATAACTTTATGTCGATAAATGAAATGGAGTATTATTTAGAAGGCCGACGTCAAGGTAGAAAACATTATAAAGCCTACAAAACCATGCTAATAGGAGCGGCATTAGGAGCAGGAGTTGGTATGTATTCATTGTTTCCAATAAAATATAATAAGAAAGAAAAATCTGTAAGCCTAAGGGATTCGGTTACCAATAGCATAAGAACTGTAAGATATTTTAATGAAGATGTGCTTTCTATCCCAATCCCATATTGGGAGATTCTTCCTATTGGATGTTATTTGTATTATGTAAGTACAAATAAAAATGTACAGGAATATAAGGCAGATTCGACGGACATGTTCAAAGAAGAAGCTTTTACAGTTGGTTATAAACAAACAGTATCTGATCGTAAATTATTAGCTGCTTTTGGGTCAAGTGTAGGAAGTTTTGTCATGACTGTAGTAGGTTATATTATATTTGATCCAATAGAAAATTAAGGTATACTAGGTGTTTTAAATATAAATGTTTACATTTGCTTAAGATTAGTACATTAGTGAGGGGACGTGAGTCCCCTCTTTTATTACTTAGATGATAGCAATCGGCAAAATAAAAGAACTTGTAGAAGCTCAAATAAACGGGACGAATGTTTTCGCCGTTGAGGTGAAAGTGTCCACTTCTAATAAGATCAATGTTTTGATTGATTCATTTGATGGTATTTCGATTTCCGATTGTGTTAGTGTAAGTAAAGGCGTTGAAGATAGTTTAGATAGAGAGGACGAAGATTTTGAGATAGAAGTGTCTTCCGCTGGTTTAGATGCTGCTTTTCAAGTTCCGGAACAGTATCAGAAAAACTTAAACAAAGAAGTAAAAGTGTACACGTATGATGGTAAAAAACATGAAGGTATACTAAGTTTCGCAGATGAAACTAAAATTGAGATCACTTATGAAGAAAAAGTAAGGATTGAAGGCAGAAAGAAGAAAGAATTGGTTACTCAAGTTGAAGCATATTTCTTTGAGAGTGATGATTCTTCAAATAAAATTAAAGACACTAAAATTATAATTTCCTTTAAATAATTTAATATGGAAACAGTTGGATTAATTGAATCGTTTCAGGAGTTTAAAGAGTTCAAAGACATTGACAGAGAAACGTTGATGAAGATCTTGGAAGATGTTTTTAGAAACATGATTCAAAAAAAATATGGATCTGATGATAACTATGACTTCATTATCAATATTG
>JAQXEE010000037.1 GCA_029251005.1 Flavobacteriales bacterium
TTATTAGAAATGGAAAAAATTAAAATAAATACTAGATATAAGAAATTACTTGCTGATGCGATCACGCCAGTAAGCATATATTTAAATATCAAAGAAAAATACAAGAAGAGTTTTTTGTTAGAAAGCTCTGATTATCATGGTGATGAGGATAGTTATTCCTTTATCTGTTTTAATCCTGTAGCGTCTTTTAAGGTTCAGGATGGTAAAATCTTTATAGTTTACCCTAACGGGGAATTTGAAAATAAAAGTGCTGCAGAAAATGATGTTGTAAAAGAGTTAAATAAGTTTTCGGGCTTGTTTGATTGTGAAGATTTAGGTTTCGACTTTGTAACCAATGGATTGTTTGGGTTTACAAGTTTTGAAGGAGTTCGTCATTTTGAGGATATCGATTTTGACTACAAAGAAAAACCTGAGAAGAAGGTGCCAGATATGCACTACATGGTTTTTCAAAACATAATTTCGATTAATCATTTTAAAAATGAATTATACCTTTTCGAACATAGAAGTGAAATAGGAACAGGGAGTGGACCAGAATCATTGGATAAGTTAGAAGAGATTATTAAGACTTCAAACGCCACTCAAAAAAAATTCGAAAGAGTAGGTGAAGAGGCGAGTAACTTTGATGATGCAGGTTACCTTAAAGTAATTCGAGATGCAAAGAAACATTGTAAACGTGGAGATGTTTTTCAATTGGTTTTATCTAGAGAATTCTCTCAAGATTTTAAAGGGGACGACTTTACATTATACCGTGCTTTGAGATCAGTTAATCCATCGCCGTATTTGTTTTATTTTGATTTTGAAGATTTTAAGATCTTCGGTTCTTCACCCGAAGCGCAAATTGTTGTAAAAAACAGAAAGGCTTCAATATTCCCAATTGCGGGAACTTTTAGAAGAACAGGTGATGATGAGGCAGATGCCAAATTAGCACAGAAATTATTAGATGATCCAAAGGAAAACGCGGAGCATGTAATGTTAGTTGATTTAGCTCGAAACGATTTAAGTAGAGATGCAGAGAATGTTAAGGTCGAAAGCTATCGTGAAATTCAATTTTATTCTCATGTGATTCATTTGGTGTCAAAAGTTACGGGGGATTTATTACCTAGTAAAAACACGATTAGATTAGTTGCGGACACTTTTCCTGCTGGGACTTTATCTGGTGCTCCAAAACATAAAGCGCTACAGTTAATTAATAAGTACGAAAAAAATCAACGTGGGATTTATGGCGGTTGTATTGGTTTCATAGGTTTTAATGGGGATTTCAATCATGCGATTATTATTCGATCTTTTTTGAGTAAAAACGATAAGTTATTTTACCAAGCTGGAGCTGGAATTGTAATGAAATCGGATGATGAAAGTGAAAGACAAGAAGTGTTTAACAAATTAGCGGCATTGCATAAAGCAATGGAAATCGCTGAGGAACTTTAAGTATTAATCTAGTAATTAATTAGAAATGAAAATTTTAGTTTTAGATAATTACGATTCGTTTGTGTACAATTTAGTGCATTACATTAGACAGTTAGGTTTTGATGATGTTGATGTATTCAGAAACGATAAAATATCTTTAGAAGAGGTTGATAAATACGACAAAATATTACTTTCTCCTGGTCCTGGAATTCCTGAAGAAGCTGGGATAATGTTAGATTTAATTAAACAATATTCCAATACAAAAAGTATTTTGGGTGTTTGTTTAGGACATCAAGCAATAGCGGAAGCGTTTGGAGGGGAACTGGAAAATATGGCTGAAGTATTGCATGGTGTTGGAAACAAAATGCAAGTAGTTGCTGGGGATTCAATATATAGTGGATTACCAAAAGAATTTGTGGTAGGACGTTACCATTCATGGCAGGTAAAAAAGGATTCTTTAGGGGAGATTTTTAAACTAACAGGAATAGATGAAAAAGGTAATGTGATGAGTATGCGGCACAATACTTTGGACGTTGTTGGAGTGCAATATCATCCAGAATCAGTACTCACAAATCACGGTTTGGATATCGTAGAGAATTGGTTGAAAAATTAACACAATAATTGTTTCGTCATTGCCTTACTTACAGCAATAACGAATAATTCAAAATAAAATGAAAATATTACTTCAAGAATTATTCAAAGGAAAAAAACTAAGCTCCGAGGAGGCTAAATTAGCGCTGCTTTCCATCGGAAAAGGGGACTTGAATAACGCTTTAATAGCTTCTTTTTTAACCGTATTTATGATTCGAGGAATCGAAGGTCAAGAGCTAGAAGGTTTTAGAAATGCGATGTTGGAGTTATGCAATCCTATTGATTTAGGAGATGTTTCAACCATTGACATGTGTGGTACAGGAGGTGATGGTAAAAATACGTTCAACATTTCAACAACTTCATCTTTTGTAGTAGCGGCTTCAGGAGTTAAAGTTGCCAAGCACGGTAATTATGGTGTTTCTTCAGGTGTTGGTTCTTCAAATGTAATTGAGCATTTAGGATATAATTTTAAAGGTGAGGCCGCTGTTTTGAAGTCAGAAATTGAAAATACAGGAATTACGTTTTTTCATGCTCCATTATTCCACCCAGCGATGCGATTTGTTGGACCAGTTAGGAAGGAATTAGGTTTGAAAACTTTCTTCAATATGATTGGACCATTGGTAAATCCATCTAAACCAAACTTCCAATTAACAGGAGTTTACGATCCATCAATTTTACCATTGTACGATCACGTTTTGAAAAACAACCTGGAACGATATGCAATTTTACATTCTACTGATGTATATGATGAGATCTCTTTAACAAGCGATTTTCACATGTACAGTCATAACGGAATCGAAAAGCTTTCGCCGGCTGATATAGGATTAAATTCCTTGAAGCCCAAAGATATTGGAGGAGGAGATACAGTCGAAGATGCCGCTATAATTTTACAAAATGTACTCTCTGGAAAAGGAACGATTGCACAGTCACATGTTGTAGCAGCGAATGCTGGAGTTGCTATTTCGGTTGCGAAAAATGTTAAAGTAAAAGAAGGAGTTGAGGAAGCGCTTGAGTTAATTAATTCGGGTGCGGGAATTGAAATATTAAATAAATTATTGAAATAATAGGCCTTCGTTACTGTAAGTAGTTACGACTTGTTAATCTCATTCTTTAAAGGTTATAGATTACTTCGTTTCTCATAATGACGATAAACTTGATAAAATGACAATACTAGATAAAATAAACGCCAATAAATTAATAGAAATCGAAGCTGCTAAAGCAAAGGTTTCTGTTGAAGATTTAGAGTCTTCTGTTTTGTTTGATCGTAAATGTATTTCGTTAAGAGATGCGATTTTAAACAAATCAGGAATTATTGCAGAGTTCAAACGCCAGTCCCCTTCAAAAGGAGTTATTAATGGCGTTTCAAAACCTGAAGATGTAGCAATAGCTTATGAAAAAGCTGGTGTTTCGGCAATGAGTTGCTTAACTGATTTGAATTATTTCGGAGGGACATTTGCTGATTTAAAAGCCGTAAGGGCAGCTGTAGAAATGCCTGTCCTTCGAAAAGATTTTATGTTGGATGAATATCAATTGTTAGAAGCTAAGTCAATTGGTGCTGATATTGTTTTGTTAATCGCTTCAAGTTTATCCGTTGCGAAAACAAATGAGATGGCGAAAGCAGCTAAGGCTTTAGGATTAAATGTATTGTTAGAAATTCATGAGGATTCTGAGTTGGCGCACATTAATCAATATTGTGATGCTGTTGGAGTGAATAACCGAAACTTAAAAACATTCGAGGTGACTACAGATGTTTCTAAAGCATTAGCGAATAAAATTCCAAATGACTTTATAAAGGTGTCCGAGAGTGGGATTTCAAATGTAGAGGCAATACAGGATTTAAAAACATACGGTTATCAAGGATTTTTAATCGGAGAAAACTTTATGAAAACGGAAAACCCAGGTGCTTCATGCGCCGAGTTTATTAACAAACTTTAAGGGTGTTGTTATCCCGGAGTTGATTCGGGAATTAGAAGAGTGATTGTGAAGTTATGAGCCCCTTTATTAAGTTAGGGATGACAAAAAGAGATGATAGGTAAAGATTTGAAGATAAAGGTTTGCGGAATGAATCAAGATGAAGTTCATAATTTTCTTAATCTTAAGGTTAATTACGTTGGAAATATATTTTTCGAGACCTCACCTAGAAACCAAGATAAAACCTTAGACTTTGAAACGATTGGAGAGGATACTTCTAAAGTAGGTGTGTTCGTTTTTAAGGGCTTAGGAGTTGATATAAGTGAGACTGAAATTGACGAAATACTGGTAAATAAGATTTTACCTTTAAAGAAGAGGCATCAATTTGATGTCATTCAATTTCACGGAGGAGAACCAGATAAATTAATAAAAGCGGCTAAAAGTCAACTGCGTTTAAAGGAAGTTTGGAAAGTTTTTTCAATTGGAGAAGATTTTGATTTTTCAGCATTACAAAATTATCCTTCAGCTGATTTGTTTTTGTTTGATACAAAAACAAATAGCTTAGGAGGAACAGGGAAGAAGTTTAATTGGTCTTTATTAAATCGGATAGATAAAGAATCTCCAAAGAAATACTTCCTAGCGGGTGGAATTGGTCCTGGTGATGCTAAAGAAATAAAAAGATTAAAGTTAAAAAACTTGATAGGTTTAGATTTGAATAGCAGATTCGAAGTCGAGCCCGGTATAAAGGATGTGAAGTTGTTAAGAGAGTTCTTGAATGAGCTTAGAGCATAAAGAATAAGATTTTTCGTTACTTAAAATGACGATCTGTTCAAAGTTCAAAACTAAAAATTTAAAATTCGCTAGAGATGGATTATAATGTAGACGAAAATGGATATTACGGAAAATTTGGAGGTGCTTACATCCCCGAAATGTTGTATCCAAACGTAGAGGAATTAAGAGAGAACTATTTGAAAATCTCTCAAGAGCCCGAATTTAAAAAAGAGTTTGATGATTTGTTGAGGAATTACGTTGGAAGGCCATCTCCATTGTACCTAGCTAAGCGATTATCTGCAAAGTATGGTGCGAAAATCTATTTGAAAAGAGAAGATTTAAATCATACAGGAGCTCATAAAATAAACAATACAATTGGTCAGATTTTATTAGCGAATCGACTCGGGAAAAAACGAATTATCGCAGAGACGGGGGCAGGACAGCATGGGGTTGCAACAGCTACAGTTTGTGCTTTAATGGGCTTAGAATGTATTATTTATATGGGCGCTGTTGATATTGAACGCCAGCAACCAAATGTTAAGAGAATGCAACTTTTAGGTGCAACTGTTGTTGCTGCAGAGTCTGGAAGTAAAACATTAAAAGATGCAACAAATGAAGCAATTCGCGACTGGATTAATAATCCAGCCGATACTTACTACATCATCGGTTCGGTGGTAGGTCCACATCCATATCCTGACATGGTAGCGCGTTTTCAAAGCGTAATATCAGAGGAAATGAAGTGGCAATTAGAAGAGCATGAAGGAAGAGATTACCCTGATAGAATAATTGCTTGTGTTGGTGGAGGAAGTAATGCTGCTGGTTGTTTTTATCATTATTTAGATAATGATAAAGTAGAGTTAATTGCTGCAGAGCCTGCTGGTTTAGGATTGGAAACGGGAAAAACAGCAGCTACTACAGCCAAAGGAAAACCAGGTGTTTTGCATGCTGCGAAAACATTGCTAATGCAAACTGAAGATGGGCAAGTTGTTGAGCCATATTCTTTATCAGCTGGTTTAGATTACCCTGGAATAGGACCAATGCACGCCCATCTGTTCGATTCGGGAAGAGGGAGTTTTAAATACGTAACAGACGAAGAAGCTTTAACAGCTTGTTTTGAGTTAAGTAAATTAGAAGGGATTATTCCTGCATTGGAAACGGCTCATGCCTTGGCAGTATTAAATCAATTGGATTTAAAGAAAGATGAAGTGGTTGTGATTAATCTTTCGGGTAGAGGTGATAAGGATTTAGAAACGTTAATAAAATACATTTAAGAATTCGTTGAACTTCTCTCAATATTGAGAGGAAGGGCGACTTGACAATTTTAATTTTTTATAATGAAAAGAATCAAAGAAGCATTCGAGAAAAAACCAGATGGATTATTATCTATTTTTGTCACAGCTGGGTTTCCGAATTTAAACGATACAGTAGAAATACTAAAAGAGTTAGAAGCGAATGGGGTTGAGATGGTGGAGTTGGGAATTCCTTTTTCAGATCCTATGGCAGATGGTCCTGTTATACAAGAAGCAAGTGGGGTTGCCATTGAAAATGGTATGACGTTAAAGTTATTGTTTGAGCAGTTAAAAGACATTCGAAAAGAGGTTTCTATTCCAATATTGTTAATGGGTTATTTAAATCCAGTAATGCAATATGGCTATGAAGAGTTTTGCAAAAGTTGTCAGGAAGTAGGTATAGACGGGGTGATTTTACCAGATTTACCTCTTTATGAATATAAAAAGGAATATAAAGAATTGTTTGAAAGCCATGGTTTAGCCAATACGTTTTTAATCACCCCTGAAACTGCACCCGAAAGAATAAAAGAATTGGATAGTTTGACAAACGGATTCTTGTATTTAGTTTCAAGTTCGTCAACAACGGGTAAGAAATCTGGTATTGATGGAACGATTGATTACTTGTCTAGAGTAAAGGATATGAATTTAACTTCGCCTAGTTTAATCGGTTTTAATATTAAGGATTCAGAATCGTATAAAATTGCTTGTAAGTATTCAAATGGTGCTATTATCGGAACTGCATTTATTAAAGCAATTATGAATTCTAATAATTTTAAAATTACTGTTAAAGACTTTGTTTCGAGTATTAGGTAATTAAAAAGGGCGGATATTCTTCCGACTTTTTATTTCCGATTTAAACTAGGAACTTAATATACTCCTGAGTCTGTATTTAAAAGCATCATCATAAATTATTTATTTTGATGGTCAATTTTTTTCAGCAATTTTAAGCTCAACTTTTGATCTATTTACTGGATTCTTAATTCGACCTAATTTTTAAAATATTAAATCTTGAAACTTCAGCTTAGTATGAGATATATTATTACCGTTGTTAGCTATTCATATAGGGGGACAAAATCGTAATTTAAAAAAAACTATTATTGAATGAGGTGACTTTTTATTTTCCTTAAATTTTTTCAAAACATCTAATTTTGGTATTCCTTAACTAAATAGGGTCAGATTTAGAACTGAGTAGTTTTTCAAGAGCATGCATTTCATCTCTATATTGAGCTGCTGAAATAAAGTCAAGGTCTCGAGCAAATTTCTCCATTTTTGATTTAGTTTGCTTAATTGCTTTTTCTAATTGGTTTTTAGACATGTACTGAATAACGGGGTCAGCAGCGAGTCCGGCTTCAATATCAGAGTTTGCATATTCGGTATTTCTACCTCTAACGGTGTCAACCATTGAGGTTTGTTGTAATATTTCTTCTCTACTTTTTGCTAAGGATCGAGGTTGTAATCCATGTTCTTCATTATAGGCAGTTTGAATTTCACGCCTTCTATTTGTGGCGTCAATAGTTTTTTGCATCGAGTCTGTAATTTTATCTCCATACATAATAACGCGACCATCAATATTTCTGGCTGCTCTACCTGCTGTTTGTGTTAATGACTTCTCCGATCTTAAAAAACCTTCTTTGTCAGCATCTAGAATTGCAACTAATGAAACTTCAGGTAAATCCAATCCTTCTCTTAAAAGGTTAACGCCGATTAAAACATCGATATCCCCAAGTCGTAACGCTCTAAGGATCTCAACTCGTTCCATTGTATCAATTTCTGAATGGATATATCTACACTTAATGTTAAGGTTTAAAATAAATTTAGAGAGCTCCTCAGCCATTCTCTTTGTAAGAGTAGTACAAAGTGTTCTTTCATTCCTTTTAACTCTTATATCAATCTCGTTTAATAAATCATCAATTTGATTTTGAGTTGGTCTTACTTCAATAATTGGATCTAATAAACCTGTTGGGCGTATTACCTGCTCAACAATCACACCTTCACATAGCTCCAGTTCATAATCTGCAGGCGTCGCACTTACGTATAATGTTTGAGATTGTATTGCCTCAAATTCATCGTATTGTAAAGGTCTATTATCTAATGCTGCAGGCAATCTAAATCCGTATTCAACTAAATTCATCTTTCTAGATCGATCCCCCCCATACATTGCTTTTATTTGCGGTCGGGTAACATGACTCTCATCAATTATCATAATAAAGTCTTCTGGGAAATAATCAAGTAGGCAAAAAGGTCTTGTTCCGGGCGCTCTTCCATCAAGGTATCGAGAGTAGTTTTCTATTCCACTACAGTAGCCTAATTCTCGCATCATTTCTAGGTCATACTCTGTTCTTTCAAGCAGTCTTTTAGCTTCAAATTCTTTCCCTTCTGATTTAAAAAAAGCAATTTGCTTCATTAAGTCGTCTTGAATTTGTGTAATTGCATTTTGTAAACTGTCTGGGCTTGTTACAAAAAGTGTTGCTGGATAAAGCATGGCTTCTTCCAGTTTGGTTAATGAATGATTATTTAAGGGGTCTATTTGTTCAATTGATTCTATTTCATCACCCCAAAAAGAAAAACGGTAAGCGTAGTCTAAATAGCCTGGGTAAACATCAACGGTATCTCCTTTAACTCTAAAATTTCCACGCTCAAAGTCAATATCATTTCTCGAATATAAAGCGGTTACTAAATGTTTTAAAAATTGAGTCCGACTAATTTTTTGTCCGCTTTTAATTAAAATAGAGTTGCTATTAAAATCGCTTGGGTTTCCCATACCGTAAATACAAGAAACAGAGGAAACGACTATAGTATCACTACTTCCTGAAAGTAACGCAGTGGTGGCACTTAGTCTTAACTTCTCAACTTCTTCATTTATAGAAAGATCTTTTTCAATATAAGTATTGGTAGTTGGGAGGAATGCTTCGGGTTGATAGTAATCATAATATGAAACAAAGTATTCGACTTTATTTTCAGGGAAGAATTTTTTAAATTCTCCATATAGTTGTGCAGCAAGTGTTTTATTATGAGAAAGGATTAATGTTGGCCGATTGAGTTCCTTAATGACATTAGCCATTGTAAATGTTTTCCCAGACCCTGTTACCCCCTTAAGTGTTTGGGCGGATATTCCATCATTAAACCCATCAACTATTTGTTTAATTGCTTGAGGTTGATCACCTGTGGGTTGAAACTCCGAAACTAGTTTGAAATCCATAGCCTAAAAATAAGATTTAAAACAATAAAAAAAGGTCATTCGAATTCCGAATGACCTTAAATATTGATTAGGGTTTGATTTAACCTAAATAAGCTCTTAACAATTTACTTCTTGAGTTATGCTTCAAGCGCTTAATTGCTTTTTCTTTAATCTGACGAACTCTTTCACGGGTTAAGTCAAATTTAGTACCGATTTCTTCCAAAGAAATTTCTCTGTTGCCATCAATACCGTAAAATAATTTTAACACTTCTGCTTCCCTTTCAGTAAGCGTCGCAAGTGATCTTTTAATTTCTTTGTTTAATGATTCCTTTAATAAACCATTATCGGCATTTGGAGAATCACCGTTAACCATTACATCCAATAAACCGTGGTCCTCACCTTCTGCAAACGGTGCATCAACTGATACGTGACGGCTATTCATATTCATAACATTGGAAACTTCGTTTTCAGATAAATCTAAAAATTCAGATATTTCCTTAGCATTTGGTTCTCTCTCTAATTGTTGTTCCAATTGAGATGTTCCTTTGTTAATCTTGCTAATTGCTCCAATCTTGTTTAATGGCAATCTAACCATTCTTGATTGCTCAGAAATAGCTTGAATAATAGATTGACGAATCCACCATACAGCATAAGATATAAACTTAAATCCTCTTGTTTCGTCAAAACGTTTAGCAGCTTTAATTAATCCTAGGTTACCTTCGTTGATTAAATCAGGAAGTGTAAGTCCTTGGCCTTGGTACTGTTTTGCAACGGAAACAACAAATCTTAAGTTGGCTTTTGTTAACTTTTCAAGAGCGTCTTGATCGCCTGCCTTGATTTTTTTTGCTAACTCAACCTCTTCTTCAGCCGTAATCAGACTTTCTTTCCCTATTTCTTGTAGATACTTATCTAAAGTAATACTATCTCTCTTTGTGATTGACTGGGTAATTTTAAGCTGTCTCATAGACTTTCTTTCTCAATATTTATTGACGCACGAAGATACGTTATAAAAATGGCCTTGTCCAGTTTTTGAGCCTATTTTTTTCACATTCGATAAAGTGGTTTTTAACCAATTGATTTTGAGTATTTTGAGTGTTTTTCACTTGTCAGATTTACGCCATTGTTTGCAAGCGTTATCTGAGCCTTAGGTCGATATTATAACAGAATTAGCGATGAATTTATTACTTTAGCAATCTTATTTGGCTTTTTTTATGTTTAAATACTTGTTTTTTGCAATAATTTCTGTTTTTATTTTAAGTTGTACCAACTTAGATAATCGCCATGTTTTCAATTACAAAATAACAGGAACAGCTGAGAAGGTTAGTAGCATGAAAGTCATAATGGGTCCGGGTATTGATTATGACTCCGAAGGGGAGATAAATTTACCAGTTGACATTGTGCATGATGTTTATGGTGATAATTTGATTTATTTGTTCGAAATTTCACATTCAGATGTTAACGCAGACGTTAAGCTTGAAGTATATATTGATGACGAGTTGATTGAGGAGAAAAGTCAATTCACAACTATTAATGGAGTGAACGTAATCTCAATTGAAGGTGTTTTTTCGGAGGATTAATTCAAGCGCTCTAAAAGTTTTTCCGTTTTTATTTGATGCCCACAATCAAAGTGTTTTTTAGGACACTCTTTATGGCCATGCAATCCGCACGGTCGACACGTTAAATTTAAATCGTTTTCGATAACAACTGAGTTCTCAGATAAAGGTCCAAATCCAAAAGAAGAAACTGTACTGCAAAATAATGCTGTTGTGTTTGCATTCACTGAGGATGCTAGATGTTGTGGAGCAGAATCGTTTACATAACACATTTTAGCATTTCTCATTAACGCTGCACTTTGTAACAAGTTTAATTTTCCACAAAGATTTTCAATGTTGGAATTTTTCGAATTGTTAATAATCTCATTCGCTAACTCCTTGTCGGAAGGCGCTCCTATTATTAATGTTTTAAAGCCTTGTACTTCGGTTAAAAACTCAACCCATTTTTCCTTAGGGTATTGTTTTGTAAACCAAACTGAAGCTGGGGCAATTACAATATATGAGTTTGCTTGGTACTTATCTGTTTTTTGATAATCTTGAATCGAAGGATGAAGTTTTAATGCACGGTGAAAATGAGGCGCAAATTCTTTTACTAGGGAATAGTTTCGATCAACTTCATGAATACCTGTTCCTATTTTGTGTTTTATTTTTTTATGGAATAATGGAGAAAGTGGATTTTTATCAAAACCAATTTTGAGTTTGGCTTTTGAAAATGCGGTTAAAAGTCCTGCGTTGAAAAATCGCTGAATACCAATTGCAATATCATATTTCTCTTTTCGAATGTTTTTAAGGACTTTAATTAAATTTTTTATTTTCTCGTCCTTCTTGTTCCAAACAATAACTTGATTGATAAATGGGTGTTCATTAAACAAACTCTCATTACCTTTTCTTACCAAAATATCAATTTTTGATTTTGGAAAATTTAGATTTAAAGTCTCTAATAATGATGTTGCTAAAATAACATCACCGATAAAGGCTGTTTGGATAACTAATATTTTGTTGTAGTTTATCAATTGGTGTATTTTTATACAAATTTATTAATTTTTTATGGGACGAATTATTGGACTGGATTATGGGACTAAAAGGGTAGGTATTGCTGAGACGGACGATCTTAAGATCATTGCAAGTCCATTAGTTACAGTTCACAGTAAAGATGTCATTCAGTTCATAAAAGACTATATACTTAAGCATGATGTTGAATCTGTTGTAATTGGTCATCCAAAAAATTTAGACGCAACAGATACAGATGCCACTAAATTGGTAAATGATTTTGTAAAAAATTTAAAAAAGAAAATTCCAGCTTTAAATATTATTATGGAGGATGAACGCTTTACAAGTAAAATGGCCTCACAGGCAATGATAGCTGGAGGCGTAAAGAAAAGTAAGCGTCGTGTAAAAGGGAATTTAGATAAAGTAAGTGCTGCCTTAATATTACAATCTTACTTAACCCGACAGTCGAATGGGTTTTAGCAAAACTTTTTGTTTTATTTTTGAAGAATGATTTTACCAGTTGTAGCTTTTGGAGACCCGGTATTAAGAGAGGTCGGAATTGATATATCTAAAGATTTTGATGGTTTACCTAAACTCATTGAAAATATGTGGGAAACCATGTACGGAGCTGAAGGTGTTGGTTTAGCAGCACCTCAAATTGGAAAATCAATACGGTTATTTGTAATTGATGCTAGTCCGTTTGCTGAAGATGAACCAGGTTTGGAAGGGTTCAAAAAAGTGTTTATCAATGCCGAAATTCTTGAGGAAACTGGCGAGGAATGGGCTTTTAAGGAAGGGTGTTTAAGTATTCCTGGATTAAGAGATAACGTAAAAAGACAAGAAACAATAAAAATTAAATACTTTGATGAGCAGTTTAAGGAGCACATTGAAGAGTATAGTGGGTTTGCCGCACGTGTAATTCAGCATGAATATGATCACATTAATGGTATTTTATTCACCGACAAAATAAATCCCTTGAAAAAACAAATGATAAAGCGTAAATTAACAGATATTTCCAAAGGAATTGTAAAAGTCGGATACCGAATGAGGTTTCCAAAATAAATAAAAAGTTTATGAAAAAGATTATTATACCATTTGTAGCAGGAATAATTTTAATGTCATGTGGAGAAGGAGGAAAGGCGTCCACTGGACTTTTAGAAAAAGATTTAATTGCTGGAATAGAAGGTGTTCGTGCAAAATTTAATAATATTTTTGAGAACCCTAAAGATTTTGATCAGCAAGCATTAAAACCTTTAAATGATAGCTTGGTTTATTTTGTTGACGCCCTAATCTCAGATTATCCTAAATCAGTTGAATTACCCGAAGTGTTGTGCAGAGCTGGTGTTGCATCATTAAATGTGAAAAACAGTTCAAAAGCTATTCAGTTCTTATCCTATGTTGCGGATTCATTTCCAAAGCATAAAGTAGTTCCTAAAGCAATGTACTTTATTGGAAGAACAAAAGAAGTCGTTTTAGAAGATTTAGAAGGAGCTAAAGAAGCATATAAAAAATTATACAGATCTCATCCAAACACAGTTTGGGGAATGAATGCTAGAACAAGCGTTGAGCTAATTTTAAAGCCTGCAATGTTAGAAATTCCAACTGAAATAGAATCCGTAGACACTATAGCGAAATAATATAACCAATTTAAAACCCGTTTTTGTGGGTTTTTTTTATGTCCTTTTGGCATCTCTAAAATCTATATTAAAAAGTTTATTACCCTCCGACAATAAACAGTGGAAGGTTTTCCTTGCGTGTTTAACGATTTCTACTATTTTATGGGGTTTGTTGAAGTTTTCTGAGGAAAGAGAGGATGAGCTACAGGTGTTGTTAAAGTTTGAAAATTTCCCAAAAAATCAAATACTTATTGGTAAGTTACCTGAATCTATGCCTGTGAAAATAAGGGCTCAAGGTTTTGATTTAATATCGAGGAGTTTTAGTTTTAATCAGGCTCAGGTTGTGATCGACTTGAGTAAGTCCATAGTGCTTGAAAAAGGAGATAATAACCAATATGTTTGGCTACCTAAATTGAATTCAAAATCAATTATTGCAGCAATTGGAGCCAACTTGAAGTCTTCAATATATCCAGTCGATTCTGTTAATGTATTGTTCTCAGAAATAATCGAAAAAGAGTTAATAACAAGTTTTAAGTACAAATTACTAAATCCAGTTGATCATTATGTTTTAAATCAGCCTTTAGTTTCACCATATAAGGTGAAGGTTAGAGGGGCAAAGTCTGTTTTAAATAAAATGGATACTATTTACTCTGAACTCCGTGTTTTTGATCGTTTGGAGTCTGATTTGGACCAAGATTTTAATCTTGAGAAGCCATTCGGTGTTGATTCTCTGTACGAGGATAGTATCAGAGTATTTGTTGGCGTTGAAACGATTGCTAAGTATCAATTTGAAATACCGATTCTAATTAAGAATGCGCCAGATTCTCTTGAGGTTAAATTATTTCCAAATGAGGTAAAGGTTTCCTTTTCTTGTAGAGCAAGTAAATTAACACAAATAACGCCTAATGATTTCTCTGCAGAGGTTGACTTTTCTGAGGTGAAATCTTCTTTTAAACGACTTTCTATTGACTTGTTTAAAATACCCTTAAATGTCTCAGAGGTAAGCATAGAACCTGCTAGTGTAGAATACATTATTAAATCGAAAGATTAATGATTGTTGTTGGACTTACTGGTGGGATTGGAAGTGGAAAATCTACTGTTTGTAAGATTTTCGAAGTTTTAGGCATTCCTGTTTTCTATGCGGATGATGAATCAAAAAAAATTCTTTTTTTACCCAATGTTTCTAATGAAGTTATTTTAGCCTTTGGGAGCAAGGTTGTTACAAACAATAAACTTGATAAAAAAAAACTTGGAAAAGTTGCGTTTTCATCAGCAGAAAATTTGAATGTGTTGAATCGGATTTTACACCCTAAGGTTTCTCAACGTTTTAAGGAATGGTCCTCTGTTCAATCCTCAAAATATGTTATAAAGGAGGCTGCTATTTTATTTGAGTCAGGTTCATATAAATCATGTGATTTCGTTATTAATATTTCTTGTTCAGTTGGCGAAAGAATTAAGCGAGTCTTGGAAAGAGATGATAGGAGTAAAGAACAAATTAAAAATATTATTTCAAAGCAATTATCAGAAGATGAACGCGAGAGTTTGTCCTCTTTTAATATTCAAAATGAGAAGGATAAGTTAATCCCTCAAGTTTTAAGTATCGATTTTTATATTAAGAATATTTTTTATAAAACTGTAACCTAGATGCTTACGCAGTAGTTTTCAACACGATGTTAATAACGTTTTAGTATATTAGTCGAATCTTAAGTTGGTATGAGGTAATTTTACAAGACAAGGTAGATACAATGCAAAAAAATATATTGAAAATATTCGGAATTGTTTTAATAGTAACTGTATTAAGCACAGTAATTTCCTCATGTAAGCCTGGTCATGAGGTATGTCCAGCTTATACAAATGTAAAGGCAGAACCAGCTAACAGTTACTAGGAAAAAAATAAAGTATTAAAAATCGTACGAGAGTACGATTTTTTTTGTTTTTGAAAATCCGATTTTTATTTTTTAGTAAAAAATTTAATAAGTAAAAAGTCAGTTATGGAAATTAAGAAAAACGAATATTTTGATGGTAACGTTCAGAGTTTGGGTTTTGTTAAAAACGGAATTACTGAAATTACTGCTGGATTAATTAAAAAAGGATCATACGATTTTGGGAAAGCGGATCCTAGAGAAACAATGAAATGTACTTCAGGAGAAATGGTTATCAATGGGGTTAGTTGTACAGCTGAAAACGCAGCTGCTATAATTGAGGTAGGTCAGCAAATAATCTTAGAAGTTAAAGCTGATTCTACTTATACTTGTACTTACGGATGATTTGAGATAAATATGTAAAAATTAAAAAACAGAAAAGGTCAACGCTCGTTGACCTTTTCTGTTTTTTAATTTTTTAAAGTCCGTCTTTGAAAAAGTTTAGTAATTGATTAAAATGAATACTTAACTACATTTGCATTGTGATAGAGATTACTGATATTCTACTTTGTATTGCAGCAGGCTTATTCGCTGGTGTTTTAAATACTATCGCGGGTAGTGGGAGTGTTGTTACATTGTCGTTATTATCTTTTCTTGAATTACCAGCCAATATAGCTAACGGAACCAATAGAATCGGATTACTATTTCAAAGTTCAGCTAGTTCTTTAAAATTTTATAGACAAGGAGATTTAAACTTACATAATAAGTGGTTTTTATTATTATCAATTCTATTAGGAACTATCGTAGGAGTTTATGTTGCCAGTATTTTAGATGTCGCTGTTTTTGAAAAAATTATTGGAGCTGTATTTTTAGTGTTGTTTTTTGTTGTTTTACTAAAGCCACAACGTTACTTAAAAGAATCTAAAATTTTATTAAAACTACTTCCATTAATTTTTTTGTTTATTGGTTTCTATGCCGGCTTTATTCAAGCTGGTGCTGGAGTGTTTATGTTAGCCATAATGCACGCTGTTTGGGGAAAGAGTTTTACCGAATTAAATCCGCTAAAAGTATTTATAATTTTATGCATAAATTGTATTGCGTTAATAGGGTATTCTTTAGCAGGACAAGTTAACTGGAGCTTTGGTTTAGCTTTAGCAATCGGTCAAGTCTTTGGAGGTTTAATTGGTGTTCGTCTAAATAACTTGAAAAATAATATTGAGCCTGTACTCAGATTGTTACTTTTGGTGTTGATTTTAGCATCTGTAGCCAAATTTTGGAACCTTTATTAGATATGAATGATTTTTTAAAAATAATTGTGGTAATGTTATTCATTGTCAGCTGTACGAAAAAGAATTGCGTTACAACGTCTGACTTAGCATTCACAGATTTAAAAGAAGGAGAAAATGAATACTATGAGTTTGTCCATGACTCATTAAGTTTGAATATACCCAAATATATTACACCCAATAAAGACGGAGTAAACGATGAGTTTGAGATTTTAACCAATATTGTTGATTACGTAGCTGCTGATTTTCGTTTAAACAATGCTTGTGGGGAGGTTTTACATAAAGAACACTTAGTATTCCCTTTTACATTTCCTGATCCTAATAATATGGAAGATGGACAGTATGAATTTACTTTTTCTATCGTACTAGAGGATAAAAAAACAATTACGGGAAGTAATCTAATTAGAATAATAAGAAAATAACTTCATCTCTTCTTAGTCATACTAAAATGAGATATTTTTTCTAAATATTTTGATCCGCTAAAATAATAAATATGATTTATAGAATATTGGAGTTTTTATTAAAAGTAACTGTGTTCTTTTATTTTAAAGAGCGATATGTTTCGAATCGACCTAATATTCCAAAAGGAAGGCCGGTCATGTTTGTTTCGAACCACCCAGGAGCCTTTATGGACCCAATTGTTATTACAACTTTTTCTAAGAAGTCTATGTATTTTATTGCGCGAGGAGAATCCTTTAAAAATAAGTTCGCAGCGTATTTTTTTAAGTTGATTCACATGATACCTGTTTATAGAAAGGAACAGACACCTGAATTAACGCATAAAAATAAAGCAGTTTTTGGAGCTTGTTCTAAGCATTTTGAAAAGGGTAGGGCGATGCTTATTTTTCCAGAGGGAACTAGCAAGATTGAACCAAGATTAAGAAAAGTTAAATCAGGCGCGGCTAGAATAGCTTTGGGAGCAGAGGCTCAAAATGATTTTAATTTAGATCTAATTATAATCCCTGTTGGACTGAATTATTCTAACCCTAAAGATTTTAGAACAAATGTGCATGTGAATTTTGGCGATCCTATTAAAGTGAGTGCTTACCAAGAAGCGTATAAAAACGATTCATTTGTCACTGCAAAAACATTAACAAGAGATATCGAGTCTTCTATTAAAGCTCAAATGTTATTAATTGAAAAAGAAGAAGATGATAAAGTATTTGAGCAAATTCAATCAGTTTATTTTAAAGAAATGTTAGATCGGTTGAAAGTTGGAAAGTTAACAGCTGCAGAAGAATTAACTCTAAAAAATGAAGTGATAATAGCTATTGATTTTTTTAAAAATAAATTTCCCGACTTAAGTATCAGGTTGTCTCAAATGCTTAAGGAATATAGTATTAAATTAAGGATAGTACAAAGTAAATATACAATGTTTGATCACAAAGTGGTTGAAGGAAAAACCTCTTTGATTGCTAATGTTATTGGTGGGGTATTTGGCTTTCCACTCTTTTTCGTTGGGGCTTTATTCAACTATTTACCTTATCGATTAGTTGGCTACTTTACAAATCGATTTACCCAACGCGATGATTTTACGGGAGCATTGCGAATGGTGATTGGAATGTTTACATTCTTGTTTACTTATATTATTTTCTTTTTTATAGGATTTAATTTTATTTCAAATTGGATAGTTGTATCCGGTATTGCATCATTACCCTTTTTAGGCTTGTTTAGTTTAGGTTATTTAAAATTGATCAATAGAGTTAAAGCTGAACTGTTTTTTAAAAAAATGATTTTAACTGAAAACTCATCAATCAAAAAAATATTAGCGTTAAGAGTTCAGATTATTGAAGAATTTGAAGAGGCACGTTTGTTGTACAATAAAATGGAAGTAAATAAAGATTAAATTGAAGGTATGATTAAGTGGGTTTGTGCTTTTTTTATTTTATTACTTGGTGTGAATTCTAAAGCGCAACTTGATCATGATGGATTAATTATCCACCGAACTGCATCAACTTTTGGAGTGGTTGACTTTTGGGTAAGTAGGGTTGATTCCTTTTTAGTTACTAATTCAACAAATAGCACAATATATATTCTTAAACAGATGGTTCCCCGTGATTTTGAGTTTAGGGCACCTAGTTTAGGTATTGCTCCCGGAGCAACTTCCGTTTTGGAGGTGATTTATGATCCACGTGATTTGGGTAAGTTTAAAGAACGGTTGAAATTATATCACTCAGCATCTAAAAGACCTTTTTATTTAAATTTTCAAGGAACTGTAAAAAGTTATGATTCTTTTGCTAAAATGGCTTGCCCTAGTTTTTCTAGTCCCAGCTATCAAAAACAGAATTTTAATATGGTGGTTAACGTAATCGATTCTTTAACAAAAGAACCGATTAATAAAGCACTAGTTGAATTAAGTAAAGGTGAAAATTTCCAACAGTTCTTCACTGATAAAGATGGAAGCTTGAGCAGAAAGTCACATTTAGGATTGTTTTTCATTTATACAGAAGCAGTTGGTTACAATTCTAAAAAAGTTGAACATTATTTTAATCAACAAAGACGCGAGATCACAATTACTTTAGTGAAGAAAGAAATTATTATTCCTCCGGCTGAATTAATTGTGATAGAGGAAAAAAAATTAATTGTTGAAGATCCACCAGAAATTTTAACTGTAGAAGAACTAGTACCTACAAAGCAGGAAGTAGTTCAGTTTAAAGAAGAGAATATTGATTTTCCATTGATGAAATTCTCAGAAAATAACATTGTATTTCTAATTGATGTTTCTTCAAGCATGCGGGGTGAAGATAGGTTGGCATTATTGAAGAAGTCGATGATACAATTAATTTATATGTTAAGGTCAGTGGATAAGGTGACTATTATTACTTATTCGGATGAAGCTCAAGTAGTTCTATCTTCTACATCTGCAAAAAAAAATGAAGATATTATATCCGTAATTACTGGGTTGAAGGCGAGTGGAAGTACTTACGGAGGTAAAGCGATTCGGAAAGCATACAAAGTACTAAAACAAGAGTTTTTAATAGGCGGGAACAATCAAGTGATTTTGGCTACTGATGGTGGCTTCAACGGATTAGGACAAAGTGAACGTCAATTAAATGGATTGGTTAGGCGTAAAGCGGATCAAGGATTATTTTTTTCAACCTTGGCTTTTGGTAAAAATAAAAGAGGGAAAGAATTGATTGAAAAATTGTCCGTTTCTGGGAGAGGTAATTACTTATATATTACTTCTGAAGCATCTGCTAAAAAAGTATTGAGTGAAATGATTATGTTACAGTCAGCTCGCTAATGTTCTGATTTTTTAAATAAAAAGATAGCGGACATACACAAATCTTTACTCCGCTTTTAAAGGCATAAGTAGCGTTTACATTAATTTTATTCTTGTAATCTTAAGCTTTTTTTATTTTTGGTGTATCCCAAAAAAAGCATTTTTTTTTGTTTTAAAACGTCGCCTTAATCAGCTGGTTTCTTTAGGTTGTAAAAATGTTTTGATTGTCAGTTACTGGAAGGTTGTTCGTCATGCTTTGAGTATGAATTGTTAATAGTTTTAAGTTGTTTGGATATTACTAGCCGGAATCTTTTATTATGTGCCTTTGATTGATTAATTTAGAGTTCAATTTTTTTACACTAAATATTAAAATTCATATTATGAGCAAAATTACTGTTGTAGGTGCTGGTAACGTTGGAGCAACTTGTGCTAACGTTTGTGCGCACAAAGAGTTAGCAACTGAAGTTGTTTTATTAGACATTAAAGAAGGGGTTGCTGAAGGTAAATCTTTAGATATGTGGCAAACAGCCGCAGTTAACATGTACAACACTAAAACTGTTGGTTCAACGAATGATTATACGAAAACAGCAAATTCTGATGTAGTTGTTATTACTTCTGGATTGCCACGTAAGCCTGGTATGAGTCGTGATGATTTAATAGCTACAAACGCAGGAATCGTTAAGTCGGTAACTGAAAACGTAATTAAGCATTCACCAGATGCTATTATTATTGTTGTTTCTAATCCTTTAGATGTTATGACTTATTGTGCATTTTTGACTGCACAAAAAGCATCAAATAAAGTAATGGGAATGGCAGGGATTTTGGATACTGCTCGTTACAAAGCTTTTTTGGCGGATGAAACTGGAGTTTCTGTAAAAGATATTCAAGCTTTATTATTAGGAGGGCATGGTGATACTATGGTTCCTCTTCCAAGATTTACAAATGTTGGAGGTGTTCCTGTTACTGATTTAGTTTCTGAAGAAAGATTGGATGCAATTGTTGAAAGAACTAAAAAAGGTGGTGGTGAATTGGTTAACTTAATGGGTACTTCAGCTTGGTATGCGCCAGGTGCAGCAGCTGCTCAAATGGTTGAAGCTATCGTAAGAGATCAAAAAAGAATTTTCCCTGTATGCGCATGGTTGACAGGTGAATTTGGCTTAAATGATGTTTACTTAGGTGTGCCTTGTGTTCTTGGTAAAGACGGTATCGAAAAGATTATCGAAGTTAAATTAACGGCTGAAGAGCAAACTTTATTAGAAGAATCTGCAGTAGCGGTAAAAGACGTTATGTCTGTATTGACTAAAATGAACGCTGAAGTTTAATTCAACGATTATTTAATATACTTTAAAGCCCCGCTTTTGCGGGGCTTTTTGTTTCCTTTATTAATCAACTTTTTCATCATAATCTTTTCCGTCACAAAGAATTCTCTTTCTCTTGTCATTAAATTTTGCGTTAAACACGCTTCGATCTTTTTCTAGAAATTTTGTTCTTATAAAATTTAAATCAATAAGTGCGTGAAATAAATCATCAGTAACAAAAGGTTTGTTTTTATTTAAAATAGCCTGTTGGGTTTTACTACTATCCAAGCTTTGGAAATAAGATGATACCCAGAGGAAAAAAGGGATTTCAACATTTGCCCTCGGTACAACTTTAGAATAATCATGACCAGCTTTTTCTCCATGGTCATAAACATTTTCACCATGATCAGAAATATAAAGAAGTGAAGTGGCTGTATTTATATTTAGCCTTTGAGTTTTCATTAAAACGTTAATCATACTGTCAACTATGAAATCAGTATAAACAAGAGAGTTTTTATATTCTGCAATGGTGTTCGATTTTTTAGAACCGTCACCTTCAAAAATATTAAAGTCTGTAGGATATCTTTTGGAGTAAGAAGAATGATTTCCAATTAAGTGAAGAATAATTAATTTTTTTTTGGCTGAATCTTTAAGTGCTTCTGAGAATGGGGCTATTATTTTTTCATCGTAAGATGCCGTATATGTCGCTTCATATGATGAGTTGCTTGTCATGTTTACAAATTCACATTTGTCTGATTTTTTTGCGAATTGTGTGATTTGGTTGTCCCAAACTCCTATTGGGGATTGATTGGAGATCCAAAAATTTTTAAATCCTGAAGAGTGGAAAATATCAAGAATGTCAATATTATTTAGAATGTCAATTTTCTTTTCAAGGTTAGTTTGGGTGAGTATTGTTAGTACTGAGTTGATTGTACTTGAATACGGAGAAACTACATTATTATAAAGTATGAGATCTGTTCTATTATCTAATTTGGGTGTTGTTTTACTTTTGGCTCCATAAAGAGACATATGTCTTCTGCTATTGGATTCACCAAGAATTAGGACGAAAGTTTGCTTTTCATTCGGTATTATTGAAGTAGCCTCCAACTCTTTTGGTTTAGCGTCCTTCATCGCTTCTTTAAATAAGCTGATTTTTTCAATAAAAGAATAAGCAACCTTGATCAGATGCGGGGAACCTTTTCTAATTAGCCTACCATTAATTGCATTTTCAGAGATGAAAATAACAGAAATTAAACCAATTATTAATAGTGTGTAGTTTTTTGTTTTTGTCCTAATAAACGGGGGGGGATTCTTAAAACTTAATATAAATATTGTAAAAAAAGGTAGAATTAGAAGGATTTCTGAAGAAGCTTTTAAACTTGCGAATTCAACGATTTCATCATAATATGTGTTTGAGATTACGAGTAGACTTGTAATTGTAATCGGCCCTCCTAATATAAGCCAATGACAAGTTTCAATGAGTCCAATTAAGAAAAACAAAAGTGTAGACACTCTTAGAATATATTTATTTTGGGTTAAAATGGCAGGTAGTGTAAAAAGAGGAATCCAGACTAAATTAATTGCTAAAGATCTAGAATCAAATAAATCATAATCAATAAAAATTCCTAAAAAAATCGGGTAAAGTAATAATAATGTAGGGTATAAAGGAAATAAATAAGTTAACGTATTTAGTACTGGTTTAAGTTTTTTCATTCAATGAAAATTCAAATAGTTGTATTAGAGATATATTTAATAGGTTTCTTTTTCGCGCTCGATATACTATTAATAAAGAAGCCACTATAAAAGTGGCTTCTTTATTAATGGTTAATTTTTTTTTATTGTTTTGAAATAGTAATATTCACAAGTTCTCCTGGTGTTGTTACTTTTAAAGTTAATTCGGAATTTGACTTCTCTAAATCATAAGATATTTCAGAATTATCAGGCTCTAACTGAAGTGTTACCGAACTGCTGTCTGAGCTTATTCCATATTTCCCAGAAATCAAAACACTTCCCTCTAATGACTTTAAATTGAATTTAGGTCCTTTTTCAAAATGAAAAATATAATCTTTTTTATATTTTTCATGCATTGCGGAGAGTAAAAACTCTTCTTTACTTATCATTGCAGCTGCGTCATCAACATTCGTAATCTTCCAAGTACCTTCTAATAAGGCATTGTCTACATTCGCTACAAAAGGAGTAGATGTACAAGCTGCCAATATAATTATTGTCAATCCTAAAATTATCTTTTTCATATTTTTTTTGTGGTCTAATTTAGTGATGTTATATGATAAAGAAGAGTACTAATATCTATAATTCACAAATTATTTTATTCAGACCCTATTTATTTGTATATTTTCTTTTTCTGAAATTAATTTTTAGGCCTTTAAAGGCTTCACCTCAAAAAAATCATTTCTATATCTTGTTTAAGATAATCTGCTTTTTTTAATTTTAAGAAAACGGATTTGCTTAATAATATTCAAAAGAGGTGAACCAACCAAAAGCTTTTGAGATAACTATCTGATTCAATTTAGGAAATCAAAATATTAGTGGCAGATATCTCTCTTGATTCTCTGAATAATCTTCAAATTTTATTTAGTTGTGTTATATTTATAACATCCTATGATTTTTGAATCTAAATACTAAAACCGTTTTTATTGAGATTCACACATGAATGTATTCAATCAATTTTAAGGATATCTGATACCTTCTTTTGTAAAAGAGTTTTTTCAATTTATAAGTATCTTATTAAAATATACTTTTGAAACACACGGTTTAAAAGATTACTTTTAAGGTTGAATAAACTTAAATAGTTAATGATAACTAACAGTACAACTTTTAAATTAATCGTTTTATATTTTTTTGCATTTTTTAGTATAAATGCTCAAATGGTTGGTGCAGATGGATATATCGTCGGTAATTTTGTAGAAATAGGTATTGATGGGAGTGGAGGTTTTGAGGGAGTAGAAACTATGATATCTCCCGCTCCGGTTGGTACTCATATGCGAACGAACTCTACCCGATTTGGATTTGTCGCAAATCCTGCGAATAATAATTGGGCTACTCAAGATGGTGACTTTTTCACACCTGGTCAACCTGAAAATGGCTGGGGAATTCAAATTGGGAATACACTTTTGGGCAATAATGCTATGAGTTTGACAGGTGGATTAGAACAAAATGAAATAATTGGTGCTATTACTGATTGGACTCAAAAAGGAGACTGCATATCCTTAACATGGGAAGGAGAGACTTCAGGAGGATTAGCAATTTCTATAAATTATTTTTTAGATATTACGGACGTATTTTATACTACAACAATAAATATTACTAATAACACAGGTGCTTTAATTCCCGAGATGTTTTATTACCGAAGTCTTGATCCTGACAATAATCAATCAAACGGTGCAGATTACAGTACAGTTAATGAGGTTGAACAACAACCTGGAATAGGTGCCTGTAAAGTAGCTCTTGTAAATGCTAGCCAATCCTTTCCAAATAATTCTTACTTAGGTTTAGCTGCGATAGGATCAAACTGGAGAGCTGGTTATGGTGGTTTTTCTAACCGAGTAGGAAGTGACATGTGGAACGGAGTTGGTTATAATCAAACTGTTAATGTTCCTTTCGATGACGATGTGGCAATTTATCTTGCAAATAGAATATCGAATCTTGCTCTTGGAGCAGCCAAAGAGCTTAAATTTGTCACAATTCTTAAAGCTGCGGATGCCAGAGCTGCAATTGATGGGCTAATGAAATTGAAGTATCCAGGCTCTAATACTAACAATAATGCTGGAAGTTGTAGCCTGTTGGAAGATACTGTTAGGCTTTGTGTTGGTGCTACAAGCTCATTAAGCGTCGAAGGAGCCACAACAGATAGTTATACATGGGAGTGGTTTCCTGCTACTGGACTTAACACGACTATTGGTCCCAATGTAAGTTTAACAACCCCTGGAACTAATTTATCATATACGGTTACGGGTACTCCCTCAAATTCTTGTGTACCTAACGATGTAGTTGTTGCTTTTAAAGTGGTTCCTTCTCTTCCTTCTTCTGCAATTGTGCCTGCTGATATTTCTGTATGTAATGGAGAAGAGGTGCCAATAACGTCTTTCACAAGTACTCCTGCCGGAGGAGAGTTTACTTGGACAAATTCAAATACTTTTATCGGATTGGTTGCTGCTGGTGAAGGTAGTGTCCCCGTATTTGAAGCACAAAATACTACTGGGGCTCCTATTACAGCTACGATAACCGTCAATTCTACCTTACCTGGTGGATGTTTAGGACCAGATAGTACTTATCAAATAACTGTGAATCCAATACAAAATTTGATTGTCACAAACCCTGCTACAGTTTGTGATTCAAAGACGGTAGATTTAACTTCTGAAGCAATTACTACAGGAAGTACTGGTGGTGCGGTTTTGACTTATTGGACGGATGTTTTAGCGACTATCCCTTTAACTAATCCAACAGAAGTTAGTACTTCTGGAACTTACTATATCCAACAAGGGACTAGTGTATGTGCTGACATAAAGCCTGTTATAGTGCATGCGGCACAAAGCCCCGAAATTACAAATACAGATACTGTATTTTGTCAAAATGATAGTACAGTTAATCTAATCACTAAAGAACCTGGTGGATCTTGGATTGAATTGAACGAAACATATGGGGCATTAGATGTTGTTAAAAGTGAATTTAAGATAGACTCTTCGGGTATTTTTAAATTACAATACGGTTTTACTGGACAATGCCCAGTTTTTGACACTATTTCCATAAAAGTCATAGAAAAACCAAAAATAAGTTTCGAATCTATGGACACTTTGTGTGTTGATACTTCTATTATTACTATCTCTAATCCAGTAGTTCCAATTTCTTCAATTTTAACCTGGACAGGAGATGTAGAAGTAACCGGG
>JAQXEE010000052.1 GCA_029251005.1 Flavobacteriales bacterium
GGTGTTCACAGAGCATCAAGTATAAAAGTAGCTGAAGCTGCAAAAATCATAGAAAATACTCAACGAGATGTAAACATTGCTTTAATGAATGAGTTGTCTATGATTTTCAATAAAATTGGAATCAATACATATGAAGTGTTGGAAGCTTCAGGAACGAAGTGGAATTTCCTTAAGTTTTTCCCTGGTTTAGTTGGAGGGCACTGTATTGGTGTCGATCCGTACTACTTAACCTACAAAGCAAGAGAATTGGGTTACCACTCTAAAATTATTAATTCAGGGAGAGCTCTTAATGATTCAATGGGTCCTTACTTAGCGAGACAAACTGTTAAAAAGTTAATTGCTAATGGTAAAGATATAGTTCAATCGAGAATTCTTGTAATGGGCGCTACGTTTAAAGAAGATGTTAGTGACATTAGAAACTCAAAAGTAGCGTCCGTAATAGATGAACTTAAAAGTTTTGGTGTCAATGTAGAGGTACATGATCCTTTTGCCTCAAGTGATGAAATAAACCATGAATATGGATTCACTTTAATTCCAGAAATTAAAGGTAAATATGACGCAGTTGTTGTTGCTGTAAACCACTCAGAATATTTGGAACTAAAAGAAAATTACTTTAAAAGTCTATTAACTGACAAAGGATTACTTGTAGATGTAAAAGGAATCTATAGAAATTCGATTAAAGAACTAGACTACTTAAGCCTATAACATGATTTTAGTTACCGGTGGTGCTGGATATATAGGAAGTCATACTATTGTTGAGCTACTAAATAAAAACTTTGAGGTCCTTGTAATTGATAACTTCTCTAATTCAGAGTTGTCAGCACTAAATTCAATTGAAAAAATCACAGGTAAGTCCATTTCATTTATTGAAATGGACTTACGCAATTATGACCTATTAATAGAAAAAACCAAAGAATTTGACATCGAGGGAATAATACATTTCGCCGCATACAAATCAGTTGGAGAGTCTGTTTTTGAACCCTTAAAATATTATGACAACAATATTAATTCGCTAATTAATATTTTAAATTTTTTAAAAGAGAGAAGCATATCAAATTTTGTATTTTCTTCTTCATGCACTGTTTACGGTTCTCCTGAAATAATCCCAGTAACAGAAAAATCTGAGGTTAAAAAGGGTGAATCGCCTTACGGGAAATCGAAAATAATTGGAGAGGAAATTATAAATGATTTTAACGCTTCACATACCTTCTCCGCAATCAACCTCCGTTACTTTAATCCCATAGGTGCACACAGCAGTGGACTAATAGGCGACAAACCAAGTGGTAAGCCCAACAATCTATTGCCATTCGTAACTCAAGTTGCAATTGGTAAAAGAGAGGTTCTATCTATATTTGGAGGCGATTACGACACTCCTGATGGAACCTGCTTAAGAGATTACATTCATGTTACTGATTTAGCCAAAGCGCATGTTTCAGCTATAGAGTATAATAGAAAAAACCACAATAAAGTGATTCCAATTAACCTAGGAACTGGTAACGGATCTAGTGTTTTAGAAATCGTCAATACTTTTGAAAAAGTAACAAAAATAAAAATAAACTTCAAAATAAATCCGAGAAGAAAAGGAGATGTTCCAGCAATTTTTGGAGACTGTAGTCTCTCTAAAAAACTCTTAGGTTGGGAAGCTCAATTAAGTTTAGAGGATATGCTTTCCTCTGCTTGGAATTTTGAAAAAAATATAAAAAATTAATATGATTCACTTTGATAAAAACATTTTAGTAACTGGTGGAGCAGGATTTATTGGTAGCCACTTGGTTCGATTATTGGTGAACAAATACCCAAATTACAAAATCGTCAATTTAGATAAATTAACTTATGCGGGGAACCTTGATAATTTAAAAGATATTGAGCAAACTGATAACTACACCTTTGTAAAGGCTGACATCTGTAACGAGAAAGAATTAGAATCAATTTTTGATCAATTCAAAATAGATAATGTAATTCATTTAGCCGCTGAATCACACGTGGACAGGTCAATATCGAATCCTTTAGAATTTGTAACTACAAATGTAATTGGAACAGTTAACTTACTTAACGTAGCTAAAAGAAAATGGGACCTGACGTCAGATAATATCTTTTATCATGTATCAACCGATGAAGTATATGGGTCTTTAGGGGAAACAGGCTTGTTCACAGAAACTACTTCATACGATCCAAGATCACCGTACAGTGCATCAAAAGCAAGTTCAGATCATTTTGTTAGAGCTTATCATGAAACCTATGGTTTAAAAATAAAAATCTCTAATTGTTCAAACAATTATGGCTCTCACCAGTTTCCTGAAAAATTGATTCCTTTAATAATTAACAATATTGTAGAAAATAACCCCCTGCCTATTTACGGAAAGGGTGACAATATTAGAGATTGGTTACATGTTATTGATCATGCCGAGGCTATTGATTTAATATTTCATAAAGGTGAAATAGGTGAAACCTTCAACATAGGTGGACACAATGAAAAACAAAACATTGAATTAGTCCATTTGCTAATTAAACTAGTCGATCAAAAACTAGGCAGAGAAGATGGTGAATCCCTTAAATTAATCACCTACGTCAAAGATAGAGCTGGTCATGATCAACGCTATGCTATTGATGCAGAAAAGCTTCAAAATATACTAGGGTGGACACCAAAGTATACAGTAGAAAAAGGGATTGAGGAAACCGTTAACTGGTTTTTATCAAACAAAGATTGGATAAATAACATAATCAGTGGTGACTACCTAAATTATTACGAAGGTCAATATGCAAAAAGATAAATGGAAAATAACTAGAAAATATCATTCAACTGATCTTTCTAAAAAGTCGTTTTTAATAACGGGTGGAGCAGGATTTATAGGGTCCAATTTAGCGCAATATCTATTAGATTTTGGGGCTAAAAAAGTGAGAATTCTTGACGACTTAAGTAATGGATACTTAAAGAATCTTGATCCCTACAAAAATGACTCAAGACTGGAGTTTATTGAAGGAGATATCACAAATGAAAAAACTTGTGATGAGGCTGTAATTGGTATGGATCATATTTCCCATCAAGCTGCCTTAGGTTCGGTTCCGAGATCATTGAGAACACCTTTGTTAACGCATGAAGCTAACGCTACTGGTTTTTTAAACATGCTTACTGCTGCTAAGGATGCAGGAATAAAATCTTTCGTTTTTGCGAGTAGTAGTTCTGTTTATGGAGACCATAAAGGATTACCTAAATATGAAGATAAAACAGGAAATCCGTTAAGTCCTTACGCAGTATCCAAAAAGACAAATGAGCTTTACGCAAAAGTATTTTATGAAGCATTTGGATTTAATACAATTGGATTAAGATATTTTAATATTTTCGGACCAAATCAAAGCCCGAACGGACCTTACGCAGCTGTAATACCATTATATATGAACGCTTTATTGCAAAATGAAGCTGGAGTTATTTTTGGAGATGGTGAACAATCAAGAGATTTTACTTTTGTAGAAAACGCAGTACAAGCTAATATAAAAGCAATGCTGTGTGAGAATCCAGATGCATTTGGTGAATCATACAATATCGCTTGTGGGTATAAGTCATCTGTAATAGAGCTTTATAATATACTAAAGGATGCAGCCAAATCTGATAAATCCCCTAAAATGTGTCCTCCACGAGTTGGAGATATTAGAGATTCATTAGCAAATATTGAAAAAGCGCAAAAAAACTTCAATTACCAACCCGAGGTTGACATTAAAGAAGGTTTAGAAATTACTCTAGAATGGTTTAAAAATGAATTTTATCCTGAATTGTAATTTTTAATGGGACTCTTTTCTAACATTTTCAAAAAGGCTCAAGTAGAGGCTATTCTTGAGCCTTTAGATATAGGTTCATTAATTAAGAATGATATGCACTCTCATATCATTCATGGAATTGATGATGGATCTGACTCTCTTGAAAATTCTTTAGAAATCATAAAAGGTCTACAAAATTTTGGATATCAAAAATTACTCTGTACGCCTCATGTAATGAATGATTTTTATAGAAATTCATCTGATACTATACTAAGCAGATTGGACGAGACAAGGAATGCTCTTGCGAAAACAAACTCTCCTATTGAATTAGATGCTTCTGCTGAATATTACTTCGACGAAGAATTAAACTTAAGATTAAAGAAAAACGATATTCTTAGTTTCGGCAAAGAGAAATATTTACTATTTGAATTCTCTTATTTTAATGAGCACCACGGAGTAACCGAAGGTATCACCGACATGTTCATGAAAGGCTACACACCTGTTTTAGCCCACCCTGAACGTTATCCATACTTTGTTTCTGACTTGGAAAAATACAATAAACTAAAAGAATTAGGAGTGAAATTTCAACTAAACCTACTTTCTTTCACAGGGCATTACGGAGAAAGCGCAATTCACGGGGCAAATTATTTAATCGATAATAATTTTGTTGATTTTATAGGAACAGACATTCACAGATTAAGTCATCTGCCAATAATAGCAAAGGCGCTCAAAAATGAACGCCTTCATAAACTTGTAAATACAGGTAACCTCTTAAATTCTTCCTTGTCTTAATTACTGAACACCAACAGTCTCAATTTGTCTATCCACTTTTTTAACCAAGCCTTGTAATGTTTTACCTGGTCCCATTTCTGTAAAAACAGAAGCTCCATCGGATAACATATTTTTTACAATTTGCGTCCATCTTACTGGAGCTGTTAATTGTGAAATAAGATTTTGTTTAATAATTTCAGGATTTTTCACCGGTTGCGCATTAACGTTTTGATAAACAGGACAAATCGGCTCTTTAAATTCAGTTGAATTTATAACTTCCGCTAATTCTTCTTTAGCGGGATCCATTAAAGGAGAATGAAAAGCTCCCCCTACAGGCAATATAAGAGCTCTTTTGGCACCAGCCTCTTTTAAAGCTTCACAAGCTATGTTTACGGCATTCGATTCCCCTGATATGACCAATTGGCCAGGACAGTTGTAATTCGCAGCGACAACTACACCTTGAGTTTCTTTACATATTGTTTCAACCACATTATCTTCTAACGCTAAAATAGCAGCCATTGATCCCGCTTTTAATTCACAAGCCTTCTGCATTGCTTGCGCCCTTTTAGACACAATATTTAAACCATCCTCAAATGAAATAACTTTTGCTGCAACTAATGCGGACAGTTCTCCCAATGAGTGCCCTGCGACCATCTCTGGTGCAAAACCTTCTGTCGTAAGTGCAATAGCAACACTGTGCAAAAAAACAGCAGGTTGAGTTACTTTAGTTTCCTTTAAATCGTCAGCTGAACCTTCAAACATTATTTTAGAAATATCGAAACCGAGAATATCATTTGCTTTAACAAACAACTCTTTAGCTTTTGGATTCGACTCAAACAATTCCTTCCCCATTCCTGTAAATTGGGCTCCTTGACCTGGAAATAAATATGCCTTCATATTATTTTAAATTAGCTGATAACAAATTAATAAACTCTTTTCTAGTTGAATCTTTTTCAAAAGCTCCTGTAAACGAAGAACTTGTTGTTGAAGAATTCTGTTTTTGAACTCCTCTCATTTGCATACACATGTGAGAGGCCTCAATCACTACAGCAACTCCTTTTGGTTCTAAAACCTCTTGAATACAATCTCTTATCTCAGTAGTTAACCTTTCTTGAACCTGTAAACGACGGGCAAAAGCATCAACCACACGAGGTAATTTACTTAATCCGACAATTTTACCATTTGGAATATAAGCAATATGTGCTTTCCCAAAAAACGGTAACATGTGATGTTCACACATCGAATACACCTCAATATCTTTAACAATAACCATTTCATCGTACTCTTCGTTAAATACAGCTGACTTTAAAATTTCAGCGGGATCTAAATCGTAACCATGGGTTAAGTATTGTAAAGCTTTAGCAACTCTTTCAGGTGTTTTAATTAAACCTTCTCTTGCTGGGTTTTCACCTATGTTTTGTAATATATCTGAATAATGATCTGAAATACTTTTTGTTACCTCAGTATCGTAATGATTTTCTTGTTTAAATCCCATAGCTACATATTTGGGCCCCAATATTCAACAAAATTATTTTCTGTCTCCATTAATTTTATACGAAAGAGTTCAGCTCCTTGTGATAAAATATCGTCAGCAATTAATTTCCATATTTCAACAGCAATAACCTCGGTACTAACCATTTTCCCTTTCAAAAAAGGAACATCGAGATTGAGATTCATATGATCTAACTGGTCAATCACCTTTCTATTTAAAAGATCACTTAACCATTTTAAATTTATAATAAATCCCGTCTCTTCTTGGATTTCACCTTTCACCGTTACAAACAGTTCATAGTTATGACCATGCCAATTTTCATTTGCACATTTCCCAAAAACTTCTTTGTTTTTCTCCGCACTCCATTTATCATTGTACAACTTGTGGGCTGCATTAAAGCGCTCTCTTCTAGTTATTGTAAGCATCCAATCAAATTTTGATTACAAAAATACGACTTAATAACCGTAGTGTTAAAAATTATAAGAATTAAAATTAAACAAGTCATATTAGTAATGAATATCTATCATTTAATTACTTTTGTAAGAAAATATGATATGATTGTTATTACTGGTGCTGCAGGTTTTATTAGTAGTTGTTTAATTGCTCATTTAAACGAACAAGGTTTTAAGGAGCTTATTTTAGTTGATGACTTTTCAATAGAATCTAAAAAACCAAACTATGAAAACAAATTATACAAAGAACTTGTAGACCGTAAGGAATTTATTAATTGGTTAGATAAAAACCATCAGCTTACTCAAATCATCATCCATTTAGGGGCAAGAACTGATACGACCGAGTTTGACAAAGAAATATTTGATGAATTAAATCTTAACTATTCCAAAGAAGTATGGAACAAATCAGTCCAATATTCTCTTCCATTAATATACGCATCATCAGCAGCCACTTATGGACTAGGAGAATATGGATATAATGATAATCATGAAATCCCCAAAAAACTTAAACCACTAAATCCTTACGGAGATTCAAAAAACGACTTTGATGTTTGGGCATTAAAACAGGAAGAAAAACCTTTGTTTTGGGCTGGATTAAAATTCTTTAATGTTTATGGTCCAAATGAGTTTCATAAGAGCAGAATGGCATCCGTGATTTTTCATACTTTCAACCAGATTCAAAAAACTGGAGAAATGAATTTATTCAAATCTCATATTCCAGAATACAAAGATGGTGAGCAATTAAGAGATTTCATTTATGTTAAAGATGTCGTTAAGGTTATTACTTTCTTAATGAAAACACGTAAAAACTCTGGTCTTTACAATCTTGGAACAGGGAAAGCTAGAACCTTTTACGACTTGGCTGCAAATACTTTTAAAGCACTTGATTTAGAGCCTAAGATCGGTTTCATAGATACTCCTGAAGACATTAGAGATAACTACCAGTATTTCACAGAAGCTAACATGCAAAAATTACTTAACCAAGGTTACAGCGAAGGATTCATGACTTTAGAAGAAGGGGTAAAAGATTACGTTCAAAATCATTTAATCGGAAGTGAAATCTGGTAATTAATCTTTCGAGATTAATACCAAAATCGGACTTTCAGCGTATTCGTTTTCCATTGCTTCTAAAAGAATTTGGAGTATCGTTTTACGGACTTGATTATCTTCTTCGATTAAGAATTCTTTTGCATTCGACAGGCTAATTCTAACTTTCACTCCTTCCAGCCAAGATAAATCATTGATTTTATTTTCAAATGATTGGATATTACCTGAAAATTCAGGGAATTCTAATTCTATTGAAGCTTGTTTTAAAAATAAATGCAAAGTTGGAAAATCTGCACCATCTATCAATATCGTTTTCATCTTCTTTGGTCTTGTGTTGTAGCCACAAAGGTACGATTTAAAGATAAAAAAACGAACAAGCGAGAATATGTAATTGTTGATTTCATTCTTGTTTATTTAAGTGTCAATTCAAGCTAGAAATCTATTTTAAGTAATAAAAGTGTTGCGTTCTCATGCATGAAGTTTAGCAGAAACAACAATCCAACTTATTATAAATTTGAAAGATGAGCATTAAAAAAGCCCAAGTTTAAAACTTGGGCTCTTATTAAATTATTTTTAAATAATTAAAAACTATCTAACTAACTTCTGACTAGAAGGCTTAAAGCTCGTTAACTCAATACCCGCAACAGCTACTTTGTATTCTTCTATATTAGGAGTTCTTCCCAATACAGTTGACAATACAACTACAGGAGTAGAAGTTAATAAAGACTCCCCTTTCTTCTCATTCGTATCCTTCACAACCCTCCCCTGAAATAAACGAGTAGAAGTTGCCATTACAGTATCTCCAGGTGCAGCCTTCTCTTGATTACCCATACAAAGATTACATCCTGGACGCTCTAGGTACAATATATTTTCATAACTTGTTCTTGCAGCTCCTTTCGGTGCGTCATCATCAAATTCAAACCCTGAATACTTCTGTAACACTTCCCAGTCTCCTTCAGCTTTTAATTCATCCACAATATTGTACGTTGGAGGAGCAACAACTAGCGGAGCCTTAAACTCAACCTTCCCTTTATTTGCTTCAATATTCTTTAACATTGCTGCTAAAATTTTCATATCACCTTTGTGAACCATACAAGATCCGATGAATCCCAAATCAACTTTCTTCTCTCCTCCGTAGTATGATAAAGGACGGATTGTATCGTGCGTATACCTTTTTGATACATCAATATTGTTTACATCAGGATCTGCAATCATTGGCTCAGACAAAGCATCTAAATCCACAACAACTTGAGCGTAGTAATTTGCGTCAGTATCCGGTCTTAATGCTGGTTTACTCCCAGATCTAACCTCTTCGATTCTAGCGTTAGCCTTGTCGATTAATCCTTGAAGAACTTTACCTACATTGTCCATTCCTTTATCAATCATGATTTGGATTCTAGCCTTCGCTATTTCTAAGGACTCGATTAAAGTTTCATCTTCTGAAATACAAACTGAAGCTTTCGCTTTCATCTCTGCAGTCCAATCGGTAAATGTAAATGCTTGATCAGCAGTTAACGTTCCAATATGTACCTCAATGATTCTTCCTTGGAATACATTTTCACCACCAAACTGAGCTAACATTTGCGCTTGGGTTCCATGAACAATATCACGAAAATCCATGTACTTAGCCATTTCACCTTTAAAAGTAACTTTTACAGACTCAGGGATTGGCATTGAAGCTTCCCCCGTAGCTAGTGCCAGAGCCACCGTTCCTGAATCAGCACCAAAAGCGACACCCTTAGACATTCTTGTATGAGAATCACCTCCAATAATGATGGCCCAATCATCAATAACAATATCATTAAGTACTTTATGAATTACATCAGTCATTGCATGATATTCTCCTTTTGGATCACGAGCAGTAATTAACCCAAAATCATTCATAAACTTCATTAATCTTGGAATATTAGCTTGCGCTTTTTTATCCCAAACCGAAGCTGTATGACATCCTGATTGGTAAGCTCCATCAACAATTGGCGAAATAATTGTCGCAGCCATCGCTTCTAATTCCTGAGAAGTCATCAAACCAGTAGTATCTTGGGATCCCACGATGTTTACCTCAACACGAACATCAGAACCCGCATGTAATGTTTTACCAGGAGTTATTCCTACTGCATTTTTATTGAATATTTTTTCAACTGCAGTTAAACCTTGACCTTCAATTGATATCTCTTTTGAAACAGCATATACTTGAGGAGCTTTAATTCCTAAAGTTTGTGCCGCAAAAGTTTGAATCTTTTTACCAAATACAACAGCATAAGATCCTCCTGCTTTAATAAACTCAACTTTTTGTGGAGTTAAAGAAGCAGACATATCGATCAACTCTTTATCTCCATTATATAATTTTTTCTCTTTTGTATTAATTGTTAAAACAGTCCCTGTTTCTACAGAGTAAGTTTGCTTTAAGATAGGATCTCCATCTTCATTACGAATAGTTTTTCCATTTTCATCTAGCTGCTTTACCCAGTTTTTGAGGTCAATTCCAATCCCCCCTGTAACACCAACAGTTGTTAAAAAAATAGGTGAAATTCCATTTGTACCCGCAATAATTGGAGCCATGTTTATAAATGGAACATATGGACTTGCTTTAACACCTGTCCATAACGCAACATTATTCACACCAGACATTCTTGAAGACCCAACTCCCATTGTTCCTTTTTCAGCAATTAACATAACGCGCTTATCAGGATGTTGTGCTTTTAAAGCAGAGAGTTCTTTTTGCATCTCCTTATTGTGTTCGAATAAACACTGTCCATGTAATTCTCGATCTGATCTGGAGTGCGCATCACCTCCAGGAGAAAGTAAATCTGTAGATATATCTCCTACACCTGCTATAAAGGTAACTATTTCAATTTCCTCATCTACTTCTGGCAGCTTGGTGAAAAATTCTGCTTTAGCATAACTTTCTAATATATCTTTTGCAATCGTATTTCCGTTGTTAAATGCTTCAGCTAAACGTTCAGTATCTGCATCATAAAGGAATACTTGGGTTTTCAAAACCTTTGCCGCTTGCTTCGCAATTTCAACATCATTACCAAGCGCTAAATCAAGAAGTACCTTAACTGAAGGACCTCCCTTCATGTGCGATAACAACTCAAATGCAAAAATTGGTGTGATTTCTTCTACTATTGATTCTCCAAGGATAATCTCTTTTAAAAATATTGCTTTTACACCTGCAGCACTCGTAGTACCAGGTAAGGCATTATAAATAAAAAAATTGATTGAGTCTTTTCTGTCTACATTACCTAAATCTTTAATTTGAGCAATGATTTCGCTCAACAACTCAGCACCATCGATTGGCTTTGGGTTAAGGTTTTGATTTTTTCTCTCATCGATTTCCTTGATATAATCTTTGTAAATACTCATAATAGAAGTCTTTTTCTTGTTAGCGACAAATTCATAAAACAATCATTGTAGTGATCAATTCTGCCCTCTGCCTAAAGTCTATAATTTTTTTAAGTTAATCTAACTTTAAAAATAATAAAACTAAATGTATTGTTTATTCAATTTAAGTACAAAATTGAGTTTTTAAGTCTATTTAAAATCACTATTTAATCGAACAATCACTAAACCAGTAATAAACAGATAAAAAAAAAGGGAATCCAATGTGGACCCCCTTATAATTCAATTATCTTAAAAATTATCCTGCGATAATTTCGAAAGTAAATGTTGAAGTTACTTCTCTATGAAGTTTAGCTTCAGCTTCGAAAGAACCTAACTCTTTAGGACTTCCTCCAATTACTTTAATCGCTTTTCTATCAACATCAACACCTGCTAATTTTAATGCTTCAGCAATTTGAATATTGTTAATAGATCCAAAAATCTTACCAGAATCACCAGCTTTAGCAGAAACCTTTAGAGTTAACGCTTCAATTTTTGTAGCAACAGTTTCAGCATCAGCTTTAAGCTTAGCATCTTTCTTTGCTCTTTGTTTGATAGTCTCAGCATGCATTTTTTTAGCCGACTCAGTCGCTAAAACTGCTTTACCTTGAGGGATTAAAAAGTTTCTACCATAACCGTTTTTTACAGCTACAACATCATCTTTGAATCCCAATGGTTGCATATCTTCTTTTAAAATTACTTCCATTGTTAAATTATTTTAAGTTATCAGCAACGTATGGTAATAGTCCAAGTTGACGTGATCTTTTTACAGCAGTCGAAACTTTTCTTTGGAATTTTAATGATGTTCCAGTAATTCTTCTAGGAAGAATCTTACCTTGCTCATTTAAGAATCTTAATAAAAAATCTGGATTCTTATAGTCAATATGCTTGATTTTTTGTTTTAAAAATCTACAGTATTTTGATTTTTTGACCTCAATTGATGGAGGCGTTAAATATCTTACGTCGTCTGCCATTTTAATTAAGCTTTAGTTTTTTTAGCACTTTTTCCTTTCGCATTAAACGATACTGCGTGCTTATCAAGCTTCACAGTTAAGAAACGTAATAATCTTTCGTCTCTGTTGTATGCGATTTCTAATTCTCCGATAGCATTACCTGGAGCCTTAAATTCAAATAAATGATAGAAACCTGTTGATTTCTTTTTTATTGGGTAAGCTAATTTCTTAAGCCCCCAATTGTCTTCATTCACTATCACGGCACCTTTTTCCTTTAAAAAGGTCTTGTAATCGTTCACCGTTTCTTTTAGTTGTTCATCTGAAAGAACCGGAGTCATTACAAAAATAGTTTCGTATTGATTCATTGTAAAACAATTTGGTTAAAAAAATATTATTCCGAAAAATCGGATGACAAAGATACAAATTAAAATTAAATCGTCAACTATAATTTTGATGAACAAAATTGAAATGAGGAAATAAGTCCTGTGTTTTATTATTAATATCTAAACTTCCTTATTTCTGTAGTGTATCTTGAAAGTTAATTGTGTTACTGTTATTTATCCCGCTCTGTTTATTAGCATTTTCTGTAGTAGCTTTATTTGTTTTCTCTTTTGGTTTCATCGGATCAGGAAGTAATCCCATGAATGTTGAGTCTACAGCAAATAATACTGCTACACCAGCAACCAAGCCAATAACAAACAATAAAGAAAAAACAAAAACTCGAAGTTTTTTAGTCTCTTTATCTTTAATCATCTGTCTAAAAACTCTTTTAATGTCATTTTGAACACGAATAAAAGCACTCTTATTTTTGACGACATAATCATAAGCTCCGTATTTAAGAGAATTTACAGCAACATCTATATTCTCTTGTCCAGAAAGCATAATCACTTCTGACTCCAATTTTGTTTGCTTAACCTGCTTAAGAATCTCTAATCCGCTAATTGCATTAGAATCTTCAGAATTCAAAAAATAATCCAATACAATTACATGAGGTTTTCTTTTACTAGCCTTAGCAGCGGCCAAAGCTTTTTCTCCAGAAGTAAAACTTTTGATATCAAATGATCTATTTTGCGACAATGTATGAACTGCCGTTTTTAAATACATTTCATCATCATCAACTAAATAAACTAATGTTCTTTTTGAAGCCATAACTATCCCAATTAATTATTTTTTAATTCCTCTAATTCATTTTCCAATTCAACTTCTGACTTTAGGTAGTAGTCCTCTAATTCTTCAACCATCCTTGGTATATCCTCAATCCGAGCTTCTAAACCCGCATCTTGAATCTCCCTACTAAGTTGTACCATATTTTCCATTCCAACAAACGAAAAACTTGTTTTCAGTTTATGCGCAACTCCACCTACCGTTTTCCAATTAGTTGCAGAGATAGCTTCTTTCATTTGCATAATTGATTCTGGAGTGCTTTTAAGAAATGACTCTATCATTTCTACTTTAAATTCATTACTTCCAAGCGCTAACTCATCTAGGTAACTCATATCAATATGCTCGTATTTCCCCATTAAATGCTCTTGTTGATTAAATTTGCAATTTTCAATTTTAAATTGTCAGGGTTGAAAGGTTTTAATATAAAATCATTCATTCCAGCATCTAAATATTTTTGATCATCTCCTTTTGTAAAAACAAAAGCTGTCATTGCCAAAATCGGAACATTCTTTTTCCTTCCTTCAAATTCAGTTCTAATAACCCTCGTAGCTTCTAATCCGTCCATTTCAGGCATCATAATATCCATTAAAATAATATCATAATCTTTCTCCCTCAGACAGTCTAAAGCTACCTGGCCGTTTTCAGCAACAGTTGGGTTTGCTCCAAAGCTCATAACAACCCTTTGCGCTAAAATTTGATTCATTGGATTGTCTTCCGCTAATAATATATTGGTGCCAGTTAAATCTACTTTTTCAGCGTCCAACACTATAGGGTCTTCTTCCTCTAGCTCACTATTAGATTCTTTCAGCGGTAATTTCACAATAAATCGAGAACCTTTACCAAAAACACTTTCCACGGAAATATCGCCCCCCATGAGATCTACTAATTTTTTAACAATTGTTAAGCCCAATCCAGTCCCACCATACTTCCTTGTGGTATTTCCTTTTGCTTGGGTAAAACTTTCAAAAATCGTACTTAACTTTTCATCGGAAATGCCAATACCTGTATCTTCACAAATTATTAAAATAAGTTCTTTATCTCCCTCTTTCCCTATATTGTCTACTCTAATCGTAACACCTCCTTTATGGGTGAATTTCAAGGCATTACTAACTAGATTAAGTAATATTTGATTTATTCTAACAGAATCTCCAATGATAACCTTCGGTACAAATTCAGAAATTTCCAATTTTAAAAATAGATTTTGTTCTCTGGCAAAATTTATTTCTAAATCAATTACATTATTTAAAGTTTTCTCGAAGCTAAATTCAATCTCATTAATGTTCATTTTACCAGCTTCTATCTTTGAAAAATCTAAAATGTCATTGATTATCACCAGTAAATTTTCACCAGAGACTTGAATAGATTCTAAAAATCGCTGTTGTTCTTCTGTTATTTCAGACTTCAATAGTAAACTTGTAAAACCAATTATAGCATTCATAGGAGTGCGAATTTCATGACTCATATTCGCCATAAATTCTTCTTTAGCGTGCACAGACTCTTCAGCAACACGTTTAGCCTCTGCCAACTCTTTATTTACCTTAACTAAATAAGATAAGTTTTCACTTAACTTTTGCTCAGTTTGTTTTCTGATTGTAATATCCGAACCGTTTGCAAAACAAACTTCTCCTTTCACCACGATCTTCCACAGCATCCATTTTGTAGAACCGTCTTGGCCAATTACTTTGCTTTCAAAAACAACTATATCTTTTTTCTTTAGAATCTCTGACCGAATAACCCTTTCCGTATCCTCTTTGTTCTCAGAAGATAGGTAATCTAGAAAAGACTTGCCGATTACATCAATCAACTCATAGCCTAATAATGTTTTAAAGGTTCGATTTACCTCGGATATTTTAAAATTTTCTTTATTGAAAACGCATGTAACATTTAAAGAATTATTAACCAAACTAGAAAGATTCTCTAATTCTTCATTTTTAACATGAAGTCCTCTTTGTTGTTTATATAAACGAATGAAGGTGTTAACCTTTGCTCTAGTTATATCAACGTCTAAAGGTTTAAATAAGTAATCAACACCGCCAGAATCGTAGCCTTGAATAACATACTTAGCCTCTTTACTAATAGCAGTGACAAAAAGAATGGGGATGTTTTTAGTTTTTGGATTAGATTTTAGCAAATTAGCAACTTCAAGCCCATCCATATCTGGCATTTGAACATCTAACAAAATCAGAGCAATTTCATTATTTAATACCAACTTTAGTCCAATTTTCCACGATGTTGCCTTATGAAAAACACGATCATCTCCAGCTAACATTTTTTCTAACGCGAAAAGATTTTCAATCTTATCGTCCACAAGTAAAACGTTTACTTTATGTTTTCTATTATCTACTAGCTTAAACAAGTGCTTGCTTTATATTGTATTACTAAGAAATTAAAAAAATGTTTCCAATAGAATTAGATGTCAATACTAAAATTTGAATTCTAGATTTAAATAAATTTTTGGATTTCATTTTTCAAAGCAGTGATACTTGAAAAATCCGTAATCTTATTTCCTACCCGATTTTAGTAACATTTAAATGATTTTGTTTAAGAAACTCAAGAATAGATTGTAGGTCGGAAGTCTCAACAGTTACGCGATTCACTTATACCGCGGGGTAATCCAACATGTTTTCTCCTTGAGCTCACTTATAGAAAACGCTTCTTCTATTTCAATATTTAGACTAGATAAGTTGCTGATAGCTTAAAAGCAAACTAGGAGCCCACAGACGGAGTGAATTTCAGTGAGTTAGTAATCAGGTTTTTTTTTGATCTGACCCAATCTTATTTCATGAGAAGTAATCATTTAAGGAATTGTAGTCACTTGTACAATTGAGTACTCCAATCTATTTTCGAAAGCTACATTACTAAACAACATACAACAGTTATCCAATACCTTAAAAACAAGCTACTTCCATTAAATCAACACCAAGTTTACCAGCTTTAATTTTAGATGAAAAAATTGAATGTCCTTTATTAGAAAAAATCGATGCCGATTTATGAATTACCTCTACAAACTCTAATTGCTCATCATTTAAATCATCTTCTTTGTTTTCCTGAAGTAAGGATGCTAAAACCAACATGCTATTAAGAGGTCTTCTTAATTTATGACTCATCTTAGCAGAGAAATCTATTTTGTATTGAGAAGCTTCTCTTAACTGTTAAGTTTTATTTTTTAACTCATCCGTTTTTGTCTTTAAGTTATCACGCATGATAAGTAAAGCTTTACCCAATATATCTTCTTCACTACGTTTTTCAAATACTGTTTCATAATTTCCTTTTCCAATATTCTCCGCCAAGGAAGCCATATCTGTAGCATCTTGAACCATTTCGTTAAAGGTACTCGCGAGTTTTCCAATTACATCATCCGATGTGATTTCAACTTTCACATCTGTTTTACCCAACTTTAAGTTATGCGCAACAAACTCAATTCGCTTTAGTTGCCTCGAAATACTATTGGCAATTAAACTAGCAAGTACAAGAACACTACCTAAAACGATAGAAAGCATCAAATAAAGACCATTTATTTCATTTTCTAAATATTCTTCCTGTTTATTTAAACTTCCTTTTATATTACTTAATACGAATAGTTCTAATTCGTGTAAGAGGTTAATTGAACCTGTTGCGCTAATCCACCAATCTGTAGCCGTAAACTCGGATAAATTATTCGTTTGATTTTCGAAGCAATAATTTATTATATCCAAGGTGTTAATCATAGTTCCTGCTTGAATATCCATACTAAACCTAGATTTAAATTCATCAGGAGAATGTCTCAAAAACACATTCAAATTATTCTTAAAAGCGGCATTTAACTCACTAAAAGCGCCATATTCATAACCTTGAAAAACACTAAAAACAAGCGCTTTATTAATGACGTTTCTAATTCTACCTAAACTTTCTTTTGATTCTGCTAATGAAAGATAGGCTTTCATTTCTTCTTTTATTAATGGCGTATTAATACCAGATCCCACTTGAGCAACTATATCTAAAAAATTAGAAATAAGCTGGTTGTATCCTCTTTCAACTTGACTCGGTCCGAGTGAATAGCCCGTAATGTTGTTTCGTATCTTTTGGAAATCATTTAACATTTGTAAACCTGATGTGTCCCTACCTGAATTGAGAACAAAACTTCTATAAGTAGATTGAACGGAATCGGTGAACTCGATTTGATTTCTTAATTCATTCTCGGCTGAAAATAAGGGATTAAGTAAAAACTTAATTGCAAAATCTCTTTCTTTTTGAAATTCATGGGTTAATTCAGACACTTTTTCAAGCTTAACCATGTTTGCATGAATATTTTCCATGTCGATAATTTTCACTTTCTCAAGATAAATCTTATCGAACGTAAAATAACCTAAAGCCAGAAAAGGCAATAGAACTAGTAATAAAAGCTTATATCTAAGTGATAGTTTTGATAACACCGGCATTTATTCAATACTTTAAACAGTTGTTCATATGATTTTGTTTAGCTAAACATTAACTTTCTTTTGTTTTCTAATACTTCAAGCTCTTCAGTAGCTCTTTCCCAATCCGACATCACTTCTAATAATTGAGCTTCAACCTTATTAAATTGACTAAAGACATCAGGGGAACTTGTGCCTAAATTCATCTTTTCCTCTAAATCAGACTTCTTATTTTCTAAGTCTAAAATTTTACGCTCAGTACTAGAAACCTTATTATTTGCTTTTTTGATAATCGAATCCAATTCCTTCTTTGATTGGTAATCGTTATTTGCCCTTTCTTTAGAAGGCTTCGAGGGTGGTTTTTTAACTTCATTCAAATCATCTAACTGATTAATTTTTCTTTGTGCTAAGAAAAAGTTTATACCCCCTGCATATTCCTTTATTGTTTGATTTTTAAACTCATAGACTTTATTTGTTAAATCCCTCAAAAACTCTCTATCATGAGAAACCACCAATAAAGCACCTTTAAAATTTACCAAGGCGTCTTTTAATATCTCCTTTGATGGAATATCTAAATGATTAGTTGGTTCATCTAAAACTAAAAAGTTATAGGGTTCTAGAAGGAGTTTACAAAGTGCTAACCTTCCTTTCTCTCCTCCTGAAAGTACTTTTACTTTTTTATCTACATCATTTCCTTTAAAAAGAAACGAACCTAAAAGCTCTCTAATTTTCTTTCTTATATCTCCTCTAGCAATATCATCAATAGTATCGAATACTGTTTTCTCTAAATCTAATTCTTCAGCTTGGTTTTGTGCATAGTAGCCTAGATTAACATTATGTCCAATCTCGATATTACCTGTCCCTTTAACAGCACCAACAACCATTTTTGCCAAAGTAGATTTCCCCTCTCCATTCTTACCAACAAAGGCAATTTTCTCTCCTCTACCAACAATTAAATTTAATTCTTTTAAAATAACTTTATCTCCATAAGACTTCGCAACCTTCTCCATTGTGACAATCGCTTTTCCTGATCTTGGTGGTTCAGGAAACCGCATACGCATAGAATCAACAACTCTCTCGTCAACTTGGATACGCTCCATTTTCTCGAGCTGCTTTATCTTATTTTGAACAGAACTAGCCTTAGTCGCCTGAGCTCTAAAACGGTCGATAAATCGCTCCAACTCCTCTACTCTTTTATCCTGATTTACCTTAGCCGCTCTTTGCAAATCAAACAACTCTTCTCTTTGCGTTAAGTAGTTGCTATAACTTACTTTAAAATCGTAAATTTTACCTCCATTTATTTCAATAGTTCTATCTGTAACAGCATCTAAAAACTGTTGATCATGAGAAATCAATACTAAAATTCCCGTGTAATTTTTTAAATAATTCTCAAGCCAGTCAATGGATTCGATATCCAAGTGATTGGTTGGTTCGTCTAATAATAGGGCATCGGGAGCTTGCAAAAGAATTTTAGCCAACTCAACCCTCATTCTCCAACCTCCACTAAAATCCCTAATATTACGATCTAGTTCCTCTTGCTTGAATCCTAGTCCAATTAGTATTTTATCAACGTCTCCAACATTTTGGGACGAACCATTCATTTCGAGTTCAGAACCTAAATCTGAAATTTTTTGAATTAAATCAGAATACGCAGCACTTTCATAATCAGTTCTTGTCTCCAATTCTTTTGTGATTCGCTCATATTCCGCTTCTGCACTAGACGCTTCAGAAAACGCTTTCATGGCTTCATCACGAACAGTATTATCTCCTTGCTCCCCTAAATCTTGCTTTAAATAACCAACACTATAACCTTTAGGAATAATCAGATTTCCATCCGTATATTCAATAAGACCAGTTAGTAATTTTAACAAAGTTGATTTACCCGCACCGTTCTTACCAACTAGTCCAACCTTTGTCCCATTCTTTAATTGAAACGAAACTTTCTTAAATAAATAGTTCCCATTAAAGGAAATGCCTATATTCTCAACTGAAATCATGGTACAAAAATAGTTAATGCTGACAACAAAAAACATAATTACGCAAAAACACGCAAGAGTTTTTATTTCGAGTCCAAAAAACGGCTATAAAATCACATGGATTTTATTTCACGGATACGCCCAAAATATTGATGATTTTTTCCGATTTTTCGAAGCTTTTAAAAATGATGTTCGATTTATAATTCCTGAAGGATTATCAAGGTTTTATCAGAAAGGATTGGATGGAAAGGTTGGTTCTAGCTGGATGACGTCTGAAGAGAGAGAATTCGAAATACTAGACCAATTTTATTTTCTCAACAAAATGCTGAGAGACTTCAATATTAAAGTAGCGCAAACTAATGTTTTTGCTTTTAGTCAAGGAACAGCAACTGCTTGTAGATGGATTAACCAATTTAAATTGGATTTTAATAAAGTTTGCTTTTGGAGTGGAATTATTGATTTTGAGAAACACACCAACCTCAATTTAAATAAAATAGAATTCTTCGTTGGTGATAATGATCGATTTATAAACTCGGCTTTAAGGAAGTCAACTTTAAAATATTTTACTTACGAAGGGGGGCACTTCTTTACAACTAAATTATTACAACAATATATTTTCAACCAATAGAATTCCCTAATAGTTGCTTAAGATCATAAATCACGCTAAGTATCTTAGTTTCAACAACAATACCAATTAACTGAAAAGTTGAATATATAATTGTAAAAACCCCAATTGTAAATAGTGAAGTAAATATTTTATCTTTTAAATTTAGCCTGATCATAGTTATCTTTAACTTTTAAACGATGTTCATTTATAAGTATTTCACTACTAATGTTAACATCTGTTAAAGTATTATTTATTTTAGCGTAAACGTTAATTGCTATGTTTAAGAAAAGTTGGATATTACCTGTTTTTACACTGGGGTTAATTTGTGCCTTATTTTTGATTTTTAGAAGTGTGTTATCATACGTTTTAATTTCGGCAATACTTGCTTTAATTACTAGCCCAATATATTTAAAACTAAAAAAAATACACTTTAAATCAATTAAAATTAGTCCAGTAATTGCTGCTCTTTTATCGATCACAACACTTTATGCGGTTGTGTTTTCTCTAATTATGATTTTTATTCCCTCAATAGTGGATGAAGCTAAAATAATCACTAAAATCAATCCACAGGAAGTTCTTAACAATATTCAACAACCAATAGAAGAAATTGAGGATATCTTAAACACTTTTACCGAGGAATCTGTTTCGCTTCAAAAATATGCTACCACAAAGGTAACCTCATTAATTAATGTCTCATCCGTATCCGCTTGGTTTAATGCCATCACAGCTTTTACAGGAAACTTATTCATTTCATTCTTTGCCATCACTTTTATCACGTTTTTCTTTTTAAAAGATTCCACAATAATAATTGGGAGTATGCAGAATATTCTTCCTTTTACTTTTAGAGATGAAGCGAGTGAAATTCTTATACAGGTGAAATCGAAACTAACGCGCTATTTTGTTGGACTTTGCGTTGAGATACTTCTCGTATTTACGATAAATGCGATAGGATTATGGACAATTGGTATTGAGAATTTTTTAATTATTGCGCTGTTTGCAGGTATAATTAATGTTATTCCATATATAGGTCCTTTGATAGGTATCCTATTTGGAGCTATAATTGTTATCACAACAAACTATCAGTTGGGTTGGGAAAATGACTTATTGCCACTTCTTGGATACACAGGTTTAATAATGATAATCACACAACTACTGGATAATTTTATTTTCCAACCCTTTATTTATTCAAACAGTGTTAACGCTCATCCGCTTGAAATATTTTTGGTAATCCTAGTTGCTGGTAACTTATATGGAATAATAGGAATGATGGTCGCTATACCTTCTTATAGCGTACTCAGAGTTATTATTAAAGAAATTAGAGATAGTTCTAAATTCTTAAATGACATCTACGATACTACTGAATAACGTAACGGAGAAAAAGACCAGCTCCAAACATGTTGGTATAAACCCGGTCTATCCCTTCAGGTTTATCAAACGGCATTAAATTATAATAACCTGTAATATCTAAACCAAAGGCCCATTGCTCTTTAAATAGATACTCTGCCCCTAATCGAATGTCTGGTCCGAACGTTGTTTTGTTTTCTTTTACATCATCAGGATCAACATAATACCCTCCATGTATTCCAAAACCATAACTCCACGTTAATTCCTTTATTTGAAAATTTGTAGTATGAATTTTGTTTCTAAAATTAATCGTCGCTATAAGATCTCCTCCTTTAATTTGTTCACTTGATTGTCCCACACCTTCAATGTTCAAAAAAGAAGCAGGAGAAAGAAATTGTTTGTATGACAAACCCACACCTCGTATTCCTCCTCTAACACCAAAAGAGTTAACATATTGGGAATAAGATGACATAGAAACTAAAACAAAGGCGAGTAGGATAATCTTTTTCATAATCGAATTTCGATTTCATACGATTATAAATAAAGAATGTTACCATTTTTCGATTATTCAGGTAATTTAATTTACCGCTTGTAGATTATCAAATAAGTTTACTGCTCATTTTTCAGCTAAAAGATTTGAATCCCTTATTTTTGCATCTCAAAAGAAACAAATATGTCTGAATTTAATTACCAAAAAGCATTTCCACTTAAAGGAGACAATACAGAATACAAGAAAATTTCTAGTGATTATGTATCAACAGTAGATTTCGACGGACAAGAAGTTCTAAAAATAGAACCTAAAGCCCTTGAGGTATTAGCTGAAGCAGCATTGGCAGACGTATCCTTTTACCTAAGAAAATCACATTTAGAAAAGGTTGCCAAAATCTTAGATGATCCTGAAGCTACTGACAATGATAGGTTTGTCGCTTATACCCTTTTAGAAAACGCACAAACTGCTGCAGAAGGGGAACTTCCATCTTGTCAGGATACAGGAACTGCTATTGTAATGGGTAAAAAAGGTGAAAATGTATTTACCGGAACGAACGACGCCGAAGCCTTATCCAAAGGAATTTATAACACATATGCACAGAGAAATTTAAGATATTCTCAAATTGTTCCTTTAAGTATGTTTGAAGAGAAAAATTCAGGATCTAATCTTCCTGCTCAAATCGACTTGTATACTGAAAAAGGAAATGAATATAAGTTCCTCTTTATGGCTAAAGGTGGTGGATCTGCAAATAAGACTTATTTATACCAACAAACTAAAGCCTTATTAAACGAAGACTCCTTAACTGAGTTTATCACTGCTAAAATTAGAGATTTAGGAACAGCAGCTTGCCCTCCCTATCATTTGGCTTTTGTAGTAGGAGGAACTTCTGCTGAAGCAAATCTTAAAGCAGTAAAACTAGCGTCAGCTGGTTATTATGATGAATTACCTACCGAGGGGAATATGGGTGGTCAAGCTTTTAGAGATACTGAATGGGAAGATAAAATTCAAAAGATTTGTCAAGATTCATTAATTGGGGCTCAATTTGGAGGTAAATACTTCACGCATGATGTTAAAGTTATTAGATTACCAAGGCATGCAGCATCTTGTCCAGTAGGAATTGGTGTTTCTTGTTCAGCAGATAGAAATATCAAAGCAAAAATTAACAAGAACGGAATTTTTTTAGAACAATTAGAAATAAACCCCGGTAGATTATTGCCTGACAATCCTCCTCATTTGGAGAAAGCTGTTGAAATCGATTTAGACCAACCAATGGATTTAGTCTTGAAAATTCTTTCCCAATTCCCAATCAAAACAAGATTAAATCTTAGAGGGACTTTAATTGTTGCTAGAGATTCTGCTCATGCGAAAATTAAAGAATTACTAGATGCGGGTAAACCAATGCCAGATTACTTTAAAAATCATCCTATTTACTATGCAGGACCTGCTAAAAAACCTGAAGGTTTACCTTCAGGTTCATTCGGTCCTACAACTGCGGGAAGAATGGATCCTTATGTAGGTTTATTTCAATCAAATGGAGGTTCAAAAGTTATGCTGGCAAAAGGAAACAGATCACAATCTGTGACAGACGCTTGTAAAGAACACGGAGGTTTCTACTTAGGTTCAATCGGAGGTCCAGCAGCTATTTTAGCAAAACAAAATATAAAATCAGTGGAGGTTGTTGACTTTCCAGAATTAGGAATGGAAGCGGTTAGAAAGATTGAGATAGAGAATTTCCCAGCGTTCATTATTTGTGATGATAAAGGAAATGATTTCTTTGCAGAGATATAAATTCTATTTGCTACAAACTAAAGCCATTTACTTTTTAAGTAAATGGCTTTAGTTATTCTACAACAACATCAACAACCTGTGGTGGTAAACAAACGCCGCTTATTAAATTGCAACTCATAAATTCGAAACTTCCCAGTATTTTTGATTCTAACAAGGCTTCTCCTTTTTTAAAATTAAATACATAGCTTACAGTATCTTTAAAGTACCATAAATCAACTTCGAAAATATCATCATACTTTGTTTTTAGATGCGGTTTTTCAACATTCAAGTAGGTGAGGTTTTGAATTCCATCAAAACTAAAAGTTAGTGGAATTGGTCCAAGATCGCTAGAAACAGAGTCGTATACCATCCAGTCGTTATCCACAATAAAATCTATAGTCAACTGTAAAGTATCACCTTTAATCATTTTTGATTGTGCTACAGTTACTGGACTTTCAGCTTGCGCTTGCAATAACCCGCTAGTCAAACACAAACAAATAAACAATAAAATTCTATTCATTTTTCCTTCTTATAATTATTTAAACTTTTCTTTAAAAACTTTAAAAAACCTGCTTTATCCTCAGCAACATCATATCCTATAGGAAAGTTTAACAATTCTTCGTTTACTCCTAGAGTAACATAGTAAGGCTGTGCATTTTTATTAAACCATACTTTTTGAATATCAGCATTCTTTTGACCAATTGTTTGAATTTTAGTTTCCCCGTCAAACAAGGAAGTATACGGTTTTTGAATATCTAGTGTATGCTCATCGATATAAAGTGATATTATAACAAATTCATTTTTTAACAAATCTAAGATTTCCGGATCAGACCAGACATTATTTTCTAACGCTCTACAGTTTACGCAACCATGTCCTGTAAAATCAATAAAAACTGGTTTTCCTAAATCTTTTGCGCAACACATTCCTTCTTCGTAATCAAAATATCCATTTAAACCATGCGGTAAATGAAGCTTATCAGCAAATTGTGGTTTTTCACATAACTTACCTCCCTCTTCTATATTATCTCCAATTCTAAAGTCCATAGTACTCAAAGGAGGTAAATAACCACTTAAACTCCTTAAAGGTGCACCCCACATACCAGGCAATAAGTATACCACAAAAGCAAAGGTGAAAATTGCCATTACTAATCTTGGGACTCTTAAAAACGGTAAATCTGAATCGTGTGAGAATTTTAATTTGCCTAACAAATAGAATCCCAGTAAAGTAAAAATAACAATCCAAAGCGCTAAATACACCTCTCGATCTAAAATCCCCCAATGAGCGGTTTGATCAGCTATACTTAAAAACTTTAGCGCGAGTGCTAATTCTAAAAATCCAAAAACAACTTTTACTGAATTTAACCAACCGCCAGACTTTGGTAATGATTTTAACCAAGATGGGAAAAACGCAAACAAAGTAAACGGCAAGGCAAAAGCTGAACTAAAACCTAACATTCCAATTAAAGGTTCGATTCCTCCAACTTTAACAGACTCCACTAACACTGTCCCAATGATTGGACCTGTACAAGAAAAAGACACTAGGGATAGCGTTAGTGCCATAAAAACAGCTCCCCCTATACCTCCTTTATCTGCATTTTCATCCGATTTATTACTCCATGAACTGGGTAAGGTTATTTCGAACATTCCTAAAAAAGATGCTGCAAAGAAGATGAATACTGCAAAGAAGAAAACATTGGGTAACCAATGCGTTGCTATTATATTTGCTGAATCAGGGCCAAACGCAAAACTAAAAATGGTGCCAATTAAACAGTAAATTACAATTATTGATAACCCAAATATTACAGCTATAAACTTACCTTTGGACTTGTTTCCTGAACCCTTCAAGAAAAAAGAAACAGTCATAGGAATCATAGGGAAAACACACGGAGTTAACAAAGCTCCTAAGCCAAATACGAATGCTAAAATAAAAGTATTCCAATAAGAATCTTCTTTATTATCGTCAATAGACTGCCCGTTAAATGTTTTTACTTTCGGAACTGATTTTGAAAAGTCATAATTACATTCATCTTTTGAATTTAAAAATTCTTTATTACCAATACTTATTTTTTGGTTACCCTTAACAAAAGCTTTATTACCACCATCTCCTACTTTTATTTGAAATTTAGGGTTTGGATATGGGGACGTAATACACCTCCCTTTATTGCAAACCTGCGCCTGATAATTCCCTGATATTGTAAAATCAGTAACAGTTGATTCTATTCTTCTTTTTACGACCAGCTCTTTTTCATTATAATAAGTTACATTTCCCTCAAAATCTTCTACATATTTCGATTTAAAAGGTGGAAAAACCCAAGCATTTAATGGAGAATAATATCTAGAAGAATCTAAATTTAAAACTAACTCAGGGGGAGCAATCAGCGCATCACTGGATCCGTAAACAAAAGCACCTTCAGCCAACTTCATCCTAAAGGCTAACTCATATACCCCTTCCTTGTCAGAAGAAACACTAAACTCAACGGTAGCCAAATCTCCAAATTGTGCCTTAACTACAACAGAAACAAATAACACTAATAATAAAATAATTCTTTTCATATACTTTGTATAACAGTCCAACATCACAAATGTTGTTGGTAATTATGTTAAAACATTTTAAAATACAATTTCCTCACCAGGTCGAAGTTTAAAGTGTTTTCGAAGTAAAAATACTGAAACATATAGGATTGGAGTGTCAATCAAAGCGCAAATAACTTTAAATAACCATCCGTCCGTAATCATAGAGGTTATTTCCTCTCCTGTTTTAACACCTATAAATAATACTGAAACAACTAATATAGTATCAGCCAGTTGACTTAAAACCGTTGAGCCATTGTTTCTGAGCCACAGCATTCTGCCATTTGTTAACTTTTTCCAAAACTCATATAACTGAACATCTATAAATTGCGCGAACAAATAAGCCGTCATACTAGCACCGATAACACGCCATGAATTCCCGAATACAACATCATAGGTCGCATCTGAAACAGGACTTCCCTCAATGGCGTTAAACACGCCACCCAACTTAAGGATTACTATAATTAAAAGTGAACATAAAAAACCAGTGAAAATTACATATGCAGTTCTTTTTCGCCCGTAAAACTCGGATAATAAATCGGTTATTAAAAAAGTAATTGGATAAGGGAGAACACCTGCTGATACTATAAATGGCGCGTCTCTAAAAATCGTTTGAACAGAAATGAATTTGTTGGCAATAAGATTACACACCACCAAAAAAGCAATGAAAAGACCGCCTAATAATAAATATACGCGAACGGCTTGATAGGAACGTTTTGGGCTTTTATCGAACAAATCGAATTTAGAAAAAACCTACTTTATATATAGACTTTAATGGAATCATAATTTCTCCTTTCAAAGAAACATTTCTTTCTGTTGCAGCCCAAACAGTTGCAACGACCATAAACTTTTTACCTGAGTTGTCTACAAAATAAATTTTAATATTTGATTTACTTTGTGCACCTAAGGCAGAAGCTCTGTTCAAATCAATTTTACGTTGAAGAACATCTCTACTATCAGTTAAAATATCAGTTTCAGAAAACTGAACAGTTTTTACTTCTTCCTTTGGAATTTCAACTGGTTTTGTAGATGTTTGACTCATATTAATGCGTATTTGAATTATTCTTACGGTATAAATTTACAAATCGTTCCGTCTAATTTATAATTTTTTCGTTAATTAAACTGCTCAACTCCTCAAATCTCTGAGAACCAATTCGATAAATCAACCCATCGTTGTCAGTTAACTCGACTGCAAGGTTTCCGTGTGTGAAAAATTTAACTTTCCCACGCATATGTAAATTATAAACCGGACGATTCAATAGTATTTTACTGTATTGAACAATTTCTGCTTTTTTAATATTTCTTAAATCTATTTTAATTTTTCTAGTCGTCCAAAATCCATCAATAATTAATGAGTTATCTTGAACTTGAGTCTTAATGTGCAACACAAAAAAAGACATTAAACTGATTACCAAAATTGCCAATCCAATTATTAGGAATAAATCCGCTGTTTCGTCGTCGGAATCTGATACAAAATAGCTCAAAAATGAACCAAATGCGATAAATAACCTAATGAACAAATTAAATTTGTTATACCCTAAATATTGTTTTTCCTCGTATTCCAAATTACACTAATTTAAGCTTCATGTTTAACAATATATACATTTTTTGTTGTATCATCTACTCTATACCTATTGTCAGAGCGGTGGGAAACGATCCAAACTATCTTTTCAGAATCACAAAGTAACCAAGTATTTTCCTTTTCGGCAAGACTTAATTTCTTGTTTATAAAATAATCCGATATTTTTTGTTTTCCTCTCATTCCAAAAGGAATAAACCAATCACCTTTTCGCCACTTTCTCAATCGTAATTCCCCTTGAACTTTATCGGCATTAATATAGGCTATACTTCTTGTTTTTTTAATATCAACAGGTGAATGGACAAGCTCAAAACTTAAATTTATTGGTAAACTTTCGGAAATAAAATACTCCTTAATGTCATCCTCATCTTGTATATACAATTCATACTGTTGGTTCCCTGTAATTACAACATATTTATTTTTACCATAAAACTTCTTACCCTTCTCACTATTCTTTGCGTTTAATATTGATTCTATATCAGAATATGAAAACCCTTTTGATCTTAACAATTGCTGAATAAACGAAATATTATTTTCTACAACTTCAGAAAAATCAATTTTAGTGACTCCGTTTTTAATCTCTAAACTTTCTTGCCAAGCTAAAAACTGACCATCCCAATTCACCTCAACATTTCTTAATCGCTCAGTAGTATTATTTACTGCCTTAAATAAAGATGGATTAATTTCTTTTAAAACCGGAATTACTTGTTGTCTAATTTTATTTCTAAAATACTTTCCACTGGCGTTACTACTATCTTCTCTGAAAGGAATATGTTTATCAAACATAAACTCATTAATTTCATCTCTAGAGACACATAAAAGAGGGCGTATAATTTTCCCTCTTTTTTCTTTCATACCTCTCAATCCTTTTAATCCAGTACCTCTTGTTAAATTTATTAATATCGTTTCTAATTGATCATCTAAATGATGTGCAGTTGCTATTTTAGTTAAGTTCCTCTCTTTACTTAGCATCTCAAACCAGTCATATCTTAAATCCCTAGCCTTCATTTGAATACTAACTCCGTCTTTTTCTGCCAAATCTTTAGTATCGAATTTTCTTGAATGAAAGGGAACGCCCATTTTATCGGCTAGCTTTCGAACAAAGTCTTCATCATTATCAGATTCTTCAGCTCTCAATTTATAATTACAATGCGCAATCTCAACAGTATATCCTAATTGATACAATAAGATGAACAATAAGATAGAGTCTCTTCCACCACTTACTGCTATTAAAGTCTTATCTGATTTTGAAATAAGTTGAGTTTCTGAAATAAACCCTTGAATTTTTTTTAGCATACTTAATTACCTAAAACTTCAAAAATAGCTTTCGCCTTTAATAGCGATTCTTGATATTCCAATTCGGGTGTTGAACCATGCGTAATTGCTCCACCAACCGAAAATGACAAATAATTATTTTTTGAATTATATAATAAACTCCTAATCACTACATTAAAATCAAAATCACCTAAAGGATCAATATAACCAATTGCTCCACTATACAAACTTCTCTTCGTACTTTCATATTGCTCAATCAGTTTCATTGCGCGTACTTTTGGTGCACCCGTCATGCTTCCCATTGGGAAACAGCTTTTTATAATATCAATTGATGATAATTCCAACTCAACCTCACACTTCACAGTACTAATCATTTGATGCACTTGAGGAAAAGTATAGATTCCCAGTAACTCTTCAACTTCCACAGAACCTTTTGCTGCTATTTTACTAAAATCATTACGAACTAAGTCAACAATCATTATATTCTCAGAAATCTCTTTTTTGTTGTTTAAAAGTGTTGTTTTTAATTCTTCATCTAACTGCTCTGAAAAACCTCTTTTTATCGTACCCTTTATAGGCTGACTAATAACTTCAGTACTTTTCTTTTTAATAAATCTTTCTGGACTGGCGCACAAACAATACTTATCTCCAAATTTCAAATAGGAAGCAAAAGGGGTTTTAGATATTTTTTTGAGAGAATGATATACTGAAACTGGATCTAATTCGACTTTTTCAGCGAAATACTCTTGGCAAAAATTAACTTCAAAAATATCGCCTAACTGAATATGGTTTAATAACTGTAGTACTTGTTTGATATATTTTTCTTTCGAAATTCGAGATTGGATATTAATTGGCTTTAAGGCTAAAGAAAATTCGATTTGAACATTTCTCAATTCAGATAGAAACGCAGCAGAACTATCACCCTCTAAAGTACAAATACCATCTTTTATTTTAACTAAAACTTCAGGTTCAAAAAAGGACAATCCAGGAAATTCAAGTTTATCAAAATTCTCGCTTTTCAAATCTTCCAGTTGATTTTTCAAGTCATAACTTAAAAAGCCAAAAAGCCATGTCTTTTTTTTGTGAAGCGTCTCCAAATCGGAAAAATTATTTGAAGTCAAAATAGACTTCGCCCCAAAACCAGCAAGTAATTCATATTCCTGATGTGGAATATGAGTATATTGGTTAGAGTCTAATATCACGCTGTGATTATAATTATTAGACAGAATTAAAAGCTTGTCTTTAAAAACAGACAAACCATTATTTCCAGCGTTAGAAAAAGATGCTATTTCAACTTGTAATGAAGCCAATTTATTTGATTATAATTTTATCCATAATTCCTTTAAATCTAGGCTTCCAAAAATAATTATTGCTTAAAGTGAGTGCCAATTGAACTTTTTCATTGCTCTTATTAAAAAATATTTCAAAAGACCCTAATCCAATCTCAATTGTAGGCTCTAAATAATATGAAACGAATACTTTTGAAAACATTAATGTTTTCTTACAATAAACTTTACGCAATAGTTCTTTGTGAAATTTTGAAACTACTTTTTTAATAAACGGTAAAGTAACTTTAAAAACGAAAAAAATTCTTTTTACATTTCCAAAGTCAATAACGCTTGAATCATTCAAAAACTCCTTAAAACATCTTCCAACTCCGGAAAATCTTCGTGAATTAAGAATATCTTTCTCGACTATTAAAACAGCTGTTTTCATCACCTAAATTAGATTATCCAAAAATGCTAAAAAACGGCGTAAAGGCAATAAAAAAGGGCTAAGAAATCTTAGCCCTTTTAAAAAATTAATAACATTAATTAAATATGTAGAGCTCTCTTACCTGTAGCATCTAATGCAGCCTCTTTAACAGCTTCAGAAAACGTAGGGTGCGCGTGACAAATTCTTGAAATATCTTCCGCTGTTGCTCTAAACTCCATAGCAGTAACTGCTTCTGCTATAAGGTCAGCACATCGCGGGCCGATCATGTGAACACCCAAAACCTCATCGGTTGTTTTATCCGCTAATATTTTAACAAACCCATAGTTTGCATCCATACTCGCTCTTGCCCTTCCACTTGCTTTAAATGGAAACATTCCTGATTTATATTCAACTTTAGCTTCTTTTAACTGCTCTTCTGTTTTACCAACAGCAGCAACTTCTGGCCAAGTATAAACAACACCTGGTATAAGGTTATGATCGATATGTGGTTTTTGTCCTGCTAAAACTTCAGCAACAAATACACCTTCCTCTTCGGCTTTATGCGCTAGCATAGCACCTTTAACGACGTCTCCAATTGCATAAATTCCACCAACGTTAGTTTGTAATTCTGCGTTAACCTCAACTCTTCCTCTATCGTCGACTTTAACTCCAGCATTTTCCAAACCTAATTTATCTGTGTAAGGACGACGACCTACAGAAACTAAAGCATAATCAGCTTCAAACTCAACCAACTCACCTTTTTTGTTTTCTGCTTTAACGTAAGCTTTCTTATCATCACCTCTAACCTCAGTTACCTTGTGTGACAAATAAAATTCGAAGCCTAATTCTTTCTTCAAGTTTTTTTGTAATTCTTTACCAAGAGCTTTATCCATTGTTGGAATAATTCCTCCTAAGTACTCAACTACAGATACTTTAGTTCCTAAACGAGCGTAAACAGATCCTAATTCTAAACCAATAACTCCACCCCCAATAACAACCATGTGTTTTGGAACTTCAGTAATCTCTAACGCTTCGGTAGATGTGATAACTCTCTTTTTATCCAGTTGAATAAAAGAAAAAGAACCAGGTTTAGAACCTGTTGCAATAATTGTGTTTTTTGTTTTCAACTCAAAAGAATTTCCGTCTTTAGGCGTAACTAAAACAGTGTTTTTATCTTTAAAAGAGCCAAAACCGTTATGTACGTCGATGTTGTTCTTTTTCATCAAGAAATCGATTCCGGCACAAGTTTGAGAAACAACTCCGCGCTTTCTTTCGATCATTTGCTCCATATTTACTTTCAAATCCTTTAACTCAATACCGTGAGTTTCAAAAGTATGTTTGGCGTTATGATAATGTTCAGAAGAATCAAGTAATGCCTTTGATGGAATACACCCAACGTTTAAACACGTACCTCCCAAAGTATTGTATTTCTCTACAACAGCAGTCTTCATTCCTAGTTGTGCACATCTAATCGCTGATACATATCCACCAGGACCAGAACCTATAACTATTACATCGTAATTGCTCATCTTAAAAGTTTCTCAAATTTTGTCTTGCTAAATTAAGTAAAAAGAATGTGTTGAGTGGTGGTGTTTAAGATAATTTGAGGAGTAATAATTTAATGATGCGAAAACACTTGATCTGAGCTACTAATTCGATCTTAAAATTATTAAGCCCTCTGAGAATAAAACTTTTCCTCAAACCGCCTTTTTTCTTACATTTGCGGAAATGGAGAATTTTGTAGTCTCAGCAAGGAAATATCGCCCCGACAGTTTTGATACTGTTGTTGGACAATCTGCTATTACTTCAACATTAAAAAATTCCATTTTAAACAATCAAGTCGCTCAAGCGTTTTTATTTTGTGGCCCTCGTGGAGTTGGTAAAACAACTTGTGCCAGAATCTTAGCTAAAACCATTAACTGTACTGATATTTCAGCAGTTGGCGAAGCGTGTAATAAATGTGAAAGCTGTACTTCATTTGCAAACGGGAACTCATTAAATATTTTTGAGTTAGATGCCGCTTCAAACAATTCGGTTGATGACATCCGTAACTTAATCAATCAAGTAAGAATTGCTCCTACAATAGGAACAAAAAAAGCTTACATAATTGATGAGGTTCACATGTTATCTCAAGCTGCTTTTAATGCATTTTTAAAAACACTTGAAGAACCACCTAAACATGCTGTATTTATTTTAGCAACTACCGAAAAGCATAAAGTTTTACCTACTATTCTTTCTCGTTGTCAGATTTTCAATTTCAATAGAATTGTATCCGATGATATCGCATCTCACTTGCATGGGATTGCCGAAAAAGAAAATGTTAAAACAGAAAATGATGCTTTACATGTTATTGCTCAAAAAGCAGATGGTGGATTAAGAGATGCGCTTTCTATTTTCGATCAATTAATTAGTTTTTCGGAAGGTGAGTTAACCTATGATAAGGTGATTAAAAACCTTAACATTCTTGATTACGATTACTATTTTAAAACTACCGATTTAATTAAAAACAAAAATTTAAGTGGCTTGTTATTGTTGCTCAATCAAGTTTTAACAAAGGGGTTTGAAGATGTTTTATTCATGAATGGATTAGCTTCTCATTTTAGAAATCTATTGGTTAGTAAAGATGAGTCTACTCTTGTTTTATTGGATGTTGGAGATAATATAAAAGAGAAATACAAAACTCAATCTCAGCAAAACGAGGTTAGATTTTTAATTAATGGGCTTGAAGTACTTAGTAATTTTGATGTTAGTTATAAAACATCAAAAAACAAACGGTTACTTACCGAAGTAACCTTAATGCAACTTTGCGCAGACGAACTAGTAGAGAGTAAAAAAAAAAGTCCCGTAGAATAAGATTACCTATTCCTGCAATTTGGGCAAGTAACGCTATAACTCCAGAAAACGCACCTGTCCCAAAACACAATCACTCGCAAGTTAGGCAAAGATTAAATAAAGAAGAATCAATCCCAACTACTCGTAAGATTAATGTCGTAAACAGATCTCACCCTCAAGGAAAACATTCCTTAAAAACCTTACTCGATCCTAATGCAGGAAAGAAACAAGAGGAAGAAAAATTAGAAGAAAAGTCAGAAGAATTCACACAAGACCAACTGGTGGATAAATGGAGAAAATTTGCTTACTCTATTAAACTAAAAGACCTTGATCTATATTCGACCCTTAGTGCTAACGATCCAATTTTAAGAGATAATTTCAGAATAGAACTTGATATTTACAATACTACTCAAGAATCCGACATCAATAGTAAAAGAAAAGATTTACTTCTCTATTTAAGAAAGCAACTAAACAATACAATTCTAGATCTTCACTTAGTTATCGATAAATCAAAAGAACCTAAAGGTGTTTTCACCGAAAAAGACAAATACAAAAAACTCGTTGAAAAAAACCCTAAAGTAGATGAGCTCAGAAAAAAGTTCGGATTATCTTTTTAAAATACAATTAGTTACCAATAAATTCAAAAACAAACCTGTCTTATTCCCCTTTCCTCTAGAATTTACGAATTCATAAGTGCTCCAATAAACTAAAATCGTAATTCTACGATATCCGCAAACATCTTAATACGAAACAAAAATTTTAAAAAAACCAATAAAAAATGTGACGAATCGTTTTTTGTGTGTTATGTATATAAATTAGGAAACCAAAAGTGAAATTAGCAAGAATGAATATAAATCCTCAATACCATAAAACGAAGGAGCAAATACATTCTGAACAACAACTGGTTGAATACGCAAAAGCAAATTCAAAAGATTTTAAGCCATTGTATAATCAGTATTATGAAATCGTATTCCGTTTCGTTTTTCAACGTACGGGTAACGAGAATTTAACCTCCGAAGTTGTTTCGAATGTGTTTTTTAAAGTATTAAGAAACCTACATAAATATGAGTTCAGAGGACTACCCTTCTCAAGCTGGGTGTTAAGGATCGCTCATAACGAAACCTTTAAAGCATTTCGAAAAAGCAAAGACAAAAGAGTTGTTCGATTAGAAACCGAACATTTACAAAACTTAATATCGGAAAATGCCAATAATTATTTCGAAGAGCTTAAACCTGCTTTATTAAAAGCATTAAAAACCTTAAAAGGAGATGATATGCAATTAATAGAAATGCGATTCTTTGAAGGTAGACCTTTTAAAGAAATGGCTGATATTTTAGAAAAGAAGGAATCCGCTGTTAAAATGAAGGTTTACAGAATACTAGAAAAACTAAAAAATTCACTTAGAAAAAATTAAAATGACCGATTATAAATTCAACATAGACGGCAAACAACTTTCAAGCGAAGAAATCCAAAAGAGAAAAGATTTCAATGCATTTCACAAAAAGTTTCAAGCGCAATCAAAAGCATTTTACCAACAAAATTGGTTTTGGAAAAGTACTGGATTAGCCTCGGTTATTATTGTTTCCTTATTTATGATAATCTCCTCTAGTAAAAACAATTCAAAGAACCCCGTTGATGATAAGACATTCGAAATCGTAAACGAGAAGCTATTTATAAAACCACCTTTCAAAGATTTAAGGATTAAAGCAGATGCTTTTAAAGTTGATGCAAACAAAGGAGGAACTTTTAAAAGTAGGTTTGGAAGTATTATCAAAATACCCGCCTTTGCTTTTTCCAGAAAAAATGGAAAGACAATTAAAGATCAAACTGTTGAAATAAGGTTTACTGAGTACAAAGATGTTGCAGATCAAATAATATCCGGCATACCGATGACGTATGATTCTGCAGGGACTAAGTACATGTTTTCTTCAGCAGGAATGGTTGAGATTAGGGGATTTATTGGCGACTCGTCTGTTAACCTTAATTCTCAAGAGCCTATTCAAATAGAAATGCAATCGGCATACAGTGGAACAGAATATAACTTTTACTGTTTAAACGAAGAAGAAAAAAGTTGGGACTACTTAGGAAAAGATAGTGTTGTTAATCATGCGGAAGAAGCCTTTAAAAAACAAATACAAGAGAAATATCCTGAAATTCAGAAAAAAGATATTCAAATTTCCAACAAACAACTTGAGGCCCAGTTACAACGTATTCCAGAATACAAAAAAAGAAAAAAGAGAAAATTTCAAATACTACAAGACTTAAGGCAGTTAAACGCTATTTCCCCTACCAAACCTATTAAGGCAGACAAAGAAAAAGAGAAGTTCAGCCTAGACATCCTAGAAAAGGAAAACCCTGAGTTGGTTTCTTACAAAGATGTTCAGTTTGAATTAGCATTTGGCGAATCAATTAACCCTAAACATACCAATCAAAACTGGAATAATGTTGATATTAAAAAAGGAGAAGACAATGAAGTTTTAATTACTTTTTCAAAGTTAAATTCGAATCAGGAAATACAATACAAAGCAATTCCAGTTTTAGATGGAAAAGCTTTTGAGAATGCTCATAAAGCTTACTTAACCAGTGTAAATAATATAAATAAAAAGCGAAATGAGCTTAAAAAAGTTACTCAACAAATTAAATACTTACAAAGAGAAATCAAAACTAAATCAATCGATAAAGCATTTATCCAAGCCAAACTAGACAGAACGGAACGGATTGCATATGCACAACTGGAAAGGAGAAATAAGGACGAATTGGCTAGACTAGAACAACGTGCAACAGTTCAAAAAATTCAATTGCAAAATAAAAAGACACAGGAAAAAGTAACTAGGTGTTTTTCAGCTTCAAATTTTGGTGTATTTAATTGTGATAAAGCAATAGCAACCGGAGCTAACAAAAAATCTACTATTACTAACATTAAATTTCAAGAGGAAGTAAATGAAGCTATCGTTATTGATGTTTTCCAGCAAGCAAATGGAATATATAGTTGCATAGCAATGAAAAAAAAAGTCTTAAATCAATATGCTAATTCAACAATCACAATAGGAATAAGCAAGAATCAAATCGGTATTTTAAACCACACAAGCAAAGGAGAATTGAATTTTACAGTGAAAGGAGTACCAAAATCAAAAGCACAATTAATGGAATGGTTAGAGCTTTAATATTTTTAATAATTTTTTCTTCGTCTCTTTTTAGTCAGTCAAACGACCCTGTTCAAATATTTAAAATTCGACCACCCGAAAAAAGAATTGAAGGGCTTTTTGCTGATACTGAGAATACATCGATTAAAACAATGTATTACTTTGCATTAGATGGAAGTATTTACATTTTTAAAACTAATCTTAACGAAGAAGAATTCTTTAATAAACTAATAAGGGAACAAGAATACTTTCCGTATCAAAAAGCATACTACCAAATGGAACGCAGTAGTGAAAAAGTAATTATTACTGTTTCCGAAAAAACGGATACAAATTATTTACTTGGAAAGTATAGATCTGGTACTTTTTTCCTAGTACATAGTGATACCATTATACAGACTGACAATTGGAATGTAGGCTCATTTATCATTGCCAAAACAGAGATGGAAAAGGAAGAGCATAAACATCAAATGCAAATTTTTGAGGGAAGTATCTTCAGTAAAAACTGTAATCAAAACTTCTTTTGGGGAGGAAACATTAAAACGATACAGTTAGATATCAACGACACTGCGGACTACCGAAAGAAAAAAGCTATAATATCAACAGTTCCAATCGGAAATATTGAGAGTATTATTGATAATAGGTTTAAATATTATACCGAAAAACATTGCAATTATTTTAATAATGACTCACAGGTCGTGTTTAAGACTCTAATAGGTAGTTGTTCTGAAGCTTTCACAGAGATTGACACAATTAAACAATTCCCTACCAGTTTACATCACTATGAAAGGTTTGGGGTGAAAAACTACCTAATAAAGTCTAACCATAAGACCCAATGGATTGTTAAACTGGGCTGTGAAGTAATCATTAAAACTCTACAATCGAAAAAAGTAGAATATTTACTGGAATTGGAAAGTAAAGAAGTTTTTGAAAAATTAAAAAACATAACACCCATTTCTACAATAAGTTTAAATAAACCCTGCGGAAAACAATAATTTGAAAAAGACTTTACACATATTATTTATTTTTCTCCTATGCGGTTCAATTTCGGCACAAAAACACGTTTTCAAAATCAGAAAAGTTCCACAATTAAAATATTTTGTATTTGCCGATGGCTTTAACAAGCACAACCTAGAAGAAAAAAAGCTAGAGAACAAAAGATTTCCAAAACGATTATACCTTCAAGTATATGAAAATGACACTTTTTTAATAAGATGGAGTGATTGGAAGCTCGCAGAAGCTAATATTAAATTAGATTATTTAAAACGTGACTCCCTAACATTCGCTGGTAAAGTCATCAGACAAAAAAAGACGGGTATGAAATTTATTTTCCCTTATGAAGGAGAGACATTTCACATGTTTTCAATAAGTCAGGAGCCATTAGTAAAACAACGTAACTACAAAGCAGGGAAACCTGGGGAACAAAAAAAAAGAGTATCCTTTTATTTTACATATAAAGACAAATCCTTAATACTAGGCGACATGCTTCTCAAGCAAGTTAAAGAAAACCAGAAAATAGAAGTAATTTTAAAATCAAGTGCAAGAATAAAACTTGGCTTCTATTCTAACGAACTATATGCGAATGATGCCATAGCTGAAGATTTACCCTTAAACATCGTAAACACCTACCCTGTTCACTTTATATTAGAGAACTCAAAAACTTGTCAGCAAACATTATTCTGGAATGGAGTACCAACTACTAAATACTTAAACATAAATGACACTGCACAACTCAGTAAAGACCGAGCTTTCGTTAATAATTTACCCCCAGAAAACATTTTAAGCATCGATAACAATCAGGTAGAATATTATCAAGCGAGAAGATATGTTCACCTCGAAAACGATTCTCAATTAGTAGCGAGCGATTATAATAGAGGCTGTTCCTATTTTCAAAAAAAACTAAATGATCTCGACGGCATACCTTTAGCACCTTATTGGGACACTCGAGATGGTATTAATAATTACTTAACACCAATAGGAAATAAATTATGGGGTTGGGTATCGAAATACGGATGTTTAATAGAATGGAAGGTTTATGAAGAAAATAAAATAAAAAACCTACTCTCTCTTCCTAGCCAAGAATTATTCAAACAACTTAATTATGTGACAGTTAAGTCTTCCGCAATTTTAAACCTCTCTTGCAAAAAATAAAAAACAGAACAAAGTTTTTATAAGTGAAATAAAAACTATAAATTTGGCGTCCGATTACGGATGGTGCCATAGCTCAGTTGGTAGAGCATAGGACTGAAAATCCTTGTGTCGTTGGTTCGATTCCAACTGGCACCACGAAATAGAGAAGCAATTTGCTTCTCTATTTTTGTTTCTAGTCGTTTATGCTAATTCAATAATTCTTCTGACAACTCGCTCTATTGTTAAAAATAGTTTGGGTATTAAAAAAAGAGTCTAAAACATAAGCTTATCGCCATCCAATGTCTCCACAAGTTTCCCCATTTTCTTTTGAATTACCTTAAAATGATGCTCTTCCGCTTGGCTAACAAAAGTAATTGCTTCACCAGGATTTTCAGCTCTTCCTGTACGTCCTATTCTATGAATGAAATCTTTTGGTGACCTTGGTAATTCGTAATTTATTACAAAAGGTAAAAATTCAATATCAATACCACGAGCTAATAAATCGGTAGCAACTAAGGCGGTTATCGTTCCGTTTTTGAATTTCACTAAACTATCTGTTCTTGATCCTTGGCTTTTTTTACTATGAATGGCTGTTGCTTTGATGCCATGCTTCACCAATTTCTTTGCAACATTATCGGCCTTAAAGGTTGAAGAAGTAAAAATCAAGACTTGATTAATCCCTTTATCTTCAATTATTTGCCTTAAAAATGGTCCTTTGTTTTCATTTTGAATAAAATAAGCGGTTTGATTAATTAAATCTAGGTTTTGATGTTTAGCTTTTATGTTAATGATAATTGGCTTGCTTAAAACCAATTGATTAATGCTTTTGACATCATCGTTAAGAGTTGCAGAGAACAATAAGTTTTGTCTCTTTTTAGGTAAAAGCTTAATCAACTCATCCATCTCTTCCTTAAACCCTAAATTCAGCATCTTGTCAGCCTCATCAATCACTAAGGTATTTACTTTGGATAGCTGTAAAGCTTTTGCTCTTATCAACTCTAAAAGTCTTCCTGGAGTAGCAATTAAGATGTTTACACCAAACAATCCTTTCATTTGAGGATTAATAGATACCCCTCCAAAAACTGAGGAAATTTTAAATGGGGTTGGTAAGCTATAATTATAAAATTTAAAAACCTCTTCTACTTGAACAGCCAATTCTCTTGTTGGAACCAATACTAAGCAATCAACCGATCTTGTTTTCTCTTCTTGTACTTTTAAGTTGTTCAAAATAGGCAAAACAAAACTATCCGTTTTCCCCGATCCAGTTTGGGCTATTCCAAGTAAATCCTTTCCTTTTAAGATAGCAGGAATTGCTTGTTGCTGAATTGGATAAGGTTTCTCGTACTTCTTATCTAGTAATCTGCTTAACAACTCTTTTGATAATCCTAAGGACGAAAATGGCATACAATTAATTTTACACAAAAGTATGTTTTATTAAATTGAAAGCATACAAAAAGGGAAGTTCTTCAACTTAATGTATGATCTATTAAGATTAACTAAAATTATCTTTCTATCAAGTCTAATTAGTTGAACGCTTAATAGTAAAGAAGATTAAGGCACAAAAAGAAGGGATAGAAACGTTTTTTTAAAAGCTTTATCGTATTATTAGCGACAGCTCATTTTTTCGAACTAAGTTAAATTTAACAAAGTAATAAATAACATTTAGAAATATTACTCTGCTATTTAAAATAAACCAAAAATACTACCTAAGTTTTACACCCAATTTATCTTGAAATGCTTTCTGAAGTTTACGCATTACATTTTCAATCTGCTTCTCTTTTAAAGTGTCTTCATCAGACTGTAAAATAAAGCTTAAAGCGTAAGATTTTTTCCCTTGAGGTAATTTATCTCCTTGGTAAATGTCAAACAATTCAACTTCTTTTAAAATATTCCGTTCGGACTCGAATGAAATTCTTTCTAAATCAGCGTATTTTACTTGCTCATCAATCAACAAAGATAAATCTCTCTTAACAGGATGAAATTTCGTAATAGGTGAGAATTTTGTTTTTACAAATTGAACAAGCTTTAAAACCTCCTCCCATTGAATGTCTGCATAATAAACATCTTGTTTAACACCCACTGATTTTAAGAATTCTTTTTTAACCTTTCCATACTCCGCTATTAGAGTCTTTTTCACATAAACACCTACACCTTCAACTAAAAATTCACTTTGTAATGCTTTTGTTCTCAATTTTGTAATTCCCAATCGATTAAACAATTGCGTTAAGTATCCTTTAATTGTATAATAAGAAACCTTTTGAGAATCTGAACTCCAACTTACATCAGATTTCAGCCCTGTAATAAACAGCGCTAGATGCTTCTCTTCGTCAAAACTACCTTCTGATTTTTTCCAATACGTTTTCCCAAATTCAAAAAACTTCAAATTTGGATTTTTCATATTTTGATTTCTTGTAATACTTTCCAAACCACCAAATAATAGGTTTCTTCTTAGAATATTCAAATCTTGGCTTAACGGGTTAAGTAACTCAATGTGATTCTCCTCTAAAACAGAATCTAGACTCTTATAATATTCTTTCTTAGTTAAGGAATTATTTAAAATCTCGTTAAAGCCATTATTAACAAGTAAGTTAGAAATTTCTTTCACTACCTTTTCTTGAGGAATTCCATCATTAACGATTAGTGATGATTTTAATGAGCTTGGAATTGAAACAGAATTAAATCCATAAACTCTTAAAATCTCTTCAATAACATCACACTCTCTTTGAACATCTACTCTATATGGAGGGACTGACAATTTTAAAGTGTCATCACTTTCTTCCAAAATTTCAATATCAAGACTTGATAAAACCCTTTTTATATTATCCTTAGGTAGTACTTCACCTATTAAACTATTGCATCGAGCAAAACTAAAATCAACTTCGAATGATTTTATATCTGTAGTTTGAACATCTTGAATATCAGAAGCTAATTCTCCTCCGCAAATTTCTATGATTAAACCGGCTGCTCTAATTAAAGCACCAACCGTCATTAAAGGATCAACTCCTCTCTCAAATCGGTAGGATGCGTCTGTTTTTAATGCATGGTTCTTACTAGTTTTTCTAACCGAAACAGGATTAAAATAGGCACTTTCTAAAAACACATCAGTTGTCTTTTTAGAAACACCTGAAGTCTCACCCCCAAAAACACCTGCAATACACATTGGTGCTGTATTATTACAAATCATTAACTGCCCGTTTTTCAACTCTCTTTCAATCCCGTCTAAGGTTGTAAACTTCTGACCTTCTAAATCACTTTTTACATTTATTATTTCTCCAGAAACTGCATAATCAAAAGCATGAAGAGGCTGACCGAGTTCGTGCATTACAAAATTTGTAACATCAACAACATTATTTACGGGAGTTAAACCAATAGAATTTAATTTACTTTGTAACCAATCAGGTGAATCAGCAACTTGAACACCTTTAATTGTTAAACCTGAATATCTTGTACAAGCCTCTTTATCTTCAATGTTAATTACAAAAGGTAAATCTGCTGTTTTCTCTAAAATTTCGGTATTTGGTAATTTAACCTGTATGTCTTTTCCATGGTATTGATAATAAGCAGCTAAATCCCTAGCAACTCCACAATGAGATAGGGCATCAGCTCTATTTGGTGTTATATCTACATCTAAAATAAAATCTTCTTCAACTTTAAAATAGTCTTTTGCTAAAGTTCCAATAGGTACATCTGCAGCAAGAACCATGATTCCATCGTGACTATTTCCTAATCCAACTTCATCCTCACCACAAAGCATACCTTCTGATAATTCTCCTCTTAATTTAGATTTTTTTATTTTAAAACTATCATCAGCAGTATACAAAGTTGTTCCAATTGTTGCAACCACAACCTTCTGTCCAGCTTCAACATTTGGAGCTCCGCATACAATACTTAATAAAGCATCACCTCCAACATTAACTTTTGTACAACTTAACTTATCCGCGTTTGGATGCTGAACTTTCTCTACGACTTCTCCTATAATTAAGCCTGCTAAACCACCTTTAATTGACTCTCTTTTTTTAACCCCGCCAATTTCTAACCCAAGATCTGTAAGAATTTTGGACAAATCTTCTGGAGATTCATTGATTTTGATGTATTCTTTTAACCAATTATAAGAAATATTCATAATGAAAAAATTTTGCGCAAATTTACTAAATACTCCCTTAATCTCGGGAGGAAAGTCAATTAATATTAACGAGTAAAGATCCAGTCATCCTTTGAAGACAAGGCTTCGTTAAAGACATAGTTATCTTCAGTGAAATTCTTGAGACTTTCACCGTCTTCAACATCGTTTTTTATGATCCATTTAGCCATTGTACCCCGCGCTTTTTTAGCAAAAACCATGATTGTTTTATAATCACCATTTTTAAACTCTTTAAAATTAGGGGTAATCACTCTTCCGGGAAACGATTTTAGTTTTGCGGCTTTATTATATTCGATTGAAGCTAGATTTACAATCAATTCCTGCTCCTCCTCTTTTAAATAGTTAATAATGTCGTCTCCCCAAAATTCATACAAGCTATTAGCTCTTCCTACTTTTAACCTCGTACCCATCTCTAATCGGTAAGGTTCAATGATTGAGGATGGTTTTAAAACACCATATAATCCTGATAGAATTCTTAATTTTCCTTCTGCTATCTCTAATTCGGCCTTAGAAAAGTTAATTGCATCCAATCCAGAATAAACCTCACCGTTAAAAGCATAAATAGCTTTAGATAGTTCGTTTCCGTTGTTACCCATACTTTGGAAGCGCGCGAAGTTTAATTCGGATAACGCTCCACTTAGCTTCATAATCTCACCTATTGCCTTTGCCGATTTTTTTTTCAGTAAAGACTGAAGTCTTAAGGTCTTGGCTGAAAAAACAGAATTAGTAAGTAATAATTCTTCGGGTGACTTTGCAAAATTTAGCTTTTTAGCTGGAGACAGTAAAATCTTCATATTTAAATATTTTGTGACACTTCTAATTTATCGATTTTAACCTTTAACTGTTCAATTATTCTATAAAATTCAAAATAAATTTTATAGAATAATAAGTTGCCTCAATTAAATAAAAACGGAAACTATAAATGATAAAAACTTCTAAAGTCTGATTGTTTTAAAATAATGAAACCTAAAAAGTCAGCTTTTATTAATAAATATTACGATCTAAAAAAACTACTGAAAACATTTAATAAGCACCATGGACAGAAAATAATTAACATCGAAAAAGTAAATGTATTAAACGATATCCTTATCAAAATTAGTCACATAAGCTCTCCTTCATGAACTTCAAAGTAACCAAGAGGTTTATTGAAAATAAAAAACAACTATTCCTTAAAAAATGGTTAAATAAATATGCTATATTTTATTAAACTTTAACTCAGGTAATTTCATATAATCCAATGAACATTGCAATAAAAACCTGTAATCCAGAAATAAAAAAATAATTCTTAAACATATAAACCACAAAAAAAGTCACATCATATGATGTGACTTTTTTAATATAATTTAATTGATCTTAAGCATCAATATTTGCATAATGAGCATTGGTTTCAATAAACTCTCTACGCGGCGGTACTTCATCACCCATAAGCATAGAGAAAGTTCTGTCTGCTTCTTGTGCATTTTCGATAGTAACTTGTCTTAATGTACGAGCTTCTGGATCCATAGTAGTGCTCCATAACTGCTCAGCATTCATTTCTCCAAGACCTTTATAACGCTGAATACTTACACTTGATGCATTTCCTGCGCCTTTCATTTTTTGAACTGCCAAGTCTCGTTGATCATCATTCCAGCAATATTCTTGAGATTTACCTTTCTTAACTAAGTATAATGGAGGTGTAGCAATAAAGATATAACCAGCCTCAATTAATTCCTTCATGTGACGGAAGAAGAATGTTAAGATTAAGGTTGATATATGAGAACCATCAACATCGGCATCACACATGATAACGATCTTATGATACCTTAATTTCTCTG
>JAQXEE010000064.1 GCA_029251005.1 Flavobacteriales bacterium
CATAATCTACCTCCATGTATTTTGAACTGTTTAGGGCAGTCGAATTAACTGTTCCTCCTAAATTTCCACCAATTGCAGTATTAAGTATTAACTGAAATTCGGAGTCGAATGGCCAGGTACTAGCAATATTAGGGTTACTCCGTATTATTTTGAAGGTTTCTTCTCCATCGAAATACCAAATTATTTTGTTTTCATCCCATTCTATACCATAAAGGTGGAATTCACCATCATCAGCGAAAGGAACTGATGATCCAATGTATTGGTGATTTTCAAAATTATCAGCAAAATGTAGCGTGTTTAAAACTTCATTCGGAGCATTTCCTACATACTCCATTATATCTATTTCACCACTCATTGGCCAATTTTGAGATGGATTTGATGGTAACAGCCAGAAAGCATGCCATAATCCCTCTGTGTCTGCCATTCTAATTGAAGCTTCTACTTTTCCATACCTGAAATCAGCTTTTCCTTTTGTTCGTATTCTTGCTGATGTGTATTTGTAGTCTTGGAATTCTTCCGCAATTGCTTTAATTAATAGTACGCCATTGAATAGACTTACGTTTTCTTTGCGATAGTATTGTTCTTCGTTGTTGCCCCATTTCCATAATCCATAATTGGATCCATCTCCAATTTGAAATTCCCATTTATTTACATCCAATTCACTACCATTAAAATTATCTTCCCAAACTAAGACATATTCGGTCTCAATAGGATCGCTCTGCTTACAATTAAAAAATGTAAGGATAAAAGTGAAAACTAAAATGTAGCTCGTTGTTTTCAATATAAATTATTTGATTATTCTAGTTGTTATTACAGTATTGTCATTAAGTGTTAACTGGGCTATATAGCTTCCTTTTGCATAATTACTTAGATCTACAATTGTTTTGTTTTTGTTTACAGTTAAAAACTCCATTAACTTTCCATTTAACGATATTATTTCTATTGAGTTAACGATTCCATCGTTTTTTAATTCAAATATTATTTTATTATTATTTTGTAAAGGATTGGGGTAAACAGAAATTAAATTCTCCAATTTTTCATGAACAGAGTTTGAAATTAATTCTTTTGATAAAATAAAGTTGTCAAAGTAAATAGTGTCTTCTGTCTCGGTTGATGGATTGAGCAGAAAAACAAACTTTTCAACCAATTTTGACGGAGATATATTAGAAAAGTCCAAGGAATAGGTCTCCCAATTGTCAGATGTTCTTGTTGTAATCGAATCTATTGACACTTCATTGCTATTTTCATCTTGCATGCTTACTAAAAATTTTTGAGGAGCATTAAGATCGTATAAATCAATCTTTGCTGAAACATAATCTTCTGTAGTAAATGGAGTATTTAATGTCCCTCCAAAGGCCCCGTCTTTGGCAGTGGTCCATTTTATAAATTGTCCACATTTATTAGACATGTTATCACCGTCTGTATTTGGATTATCTATTACATTAAAAGTTCCATTATGAAAATCAAAAGTTACATTTCTATTACAATCAAAATCTTCTGCGATTGTATCGATAATTCCATTGTTTGCACAAGGATTTTCGAATTCAGGACCCATTAAATCATCCATATAATAAACATCGCCTGTTTTTTTGCCAGGGTCAAATAGCAGAACCAATTGATCGACATTGTTGTTAGAAACTCCTGGGTCAGGTTGCTGTTTGAACTCAAAAGTTAACAATTCCCAATTTCCTGAACCAGTAGTTGTAGCAAAATATTCACTATGTCGTCCTGTTGGGTGATTAGAAGGTTGTGCTAAAATGCTGTTTTCTAAAGTGATTTGAACGCTTACCGAAACATCGGTTTTCACCATCAATGTCATTTTTTTTGAACCGCTCAAGTAGTCTGTTAAATCATTCATAACAGCAGTGGTTTCTAGTAAAATAACATCATATGTTTCTGAACTGTTTCTAGTGTATTTACCGGAGGTTGCTGATTTATTAATTCCTGATTGATCTGGGTTTGCTGAACTTTTGTCGAAAACACCATTAATGAAACCATAATCAATATTTGGTGAGCCTTCAAAATCGTCATATAGCTGTTGACCTTTGGTTAGCATAAAACACAAAAACAAGCAGGCTGTGAAAATAGGTTTAAGTTTCATAATGACTTTTTTTTAGTTCAGTGAAAATGATTTTAAATACAATACCTTTTACTACGTTTAATTTTAAATATGGTTGGCTTTAAGAGGTTTAAATGTTTAAGGTGACTTAAATAAAATATCAAATTTATTTTTTAACGACCACCTTCTCTTTAATTTCAAAATTTTGGGTTAATTTATTTGTTTTCAATTTAAATTCTCCCGATTCAACAATCCATTTATTATTGCTTCCAACAAAAGCTAACTCTTTAACAGGGATTGATAATTTTATCGTTTTGCTTTGATTGGCTGAGAGGTGTGTTTTTTTAAACCCTCTTAAGCGTTTAACGCAAGGAGTTATACTTGCTACTAAATCTGAACAGTATATTTGTATGACTTCATCTCCTGCTATTTCCGATTGGTTCGTAACTGTTACCTCAATTTTGAGGGTGTCTGTTTTGTAATAACTTTTTTTATCCATTTTAAGGTTCGAATAAATAAAATTGGAATAACTCAAACCGTATCCAAAGTCCCATTGATATAACTGTCCTTTAAATTTGGCGTCATATTCGCTCAACGATGAAGTTTGACCTAAAAAACGATTTGTTTTTTCAGTGTGTTTATGGTCGTAGGTTATATTTAACCCTTGATATTTAGGGTAGGTAAAAGGCAATTTCCCCGATGGGTTGTTTAAGCCAAGGATGGTTTCAGCTATTGCTGTCCCACCTTCGTTACCTGGTAAATAAGCAAGTAATATCGCATCCATCAGAGGTTCTATATCTCTCATTATTCGAGGTCGTGCTGTTGTGGTTATAATTACTAAAGGCTTTCCACTTTTACTTAATTCTCTTACTAAGTTTTGTTGTGCTTTTGGAAAGTCAAGCGAATTAATGTCTGCAGGTCCTTCGGTAGCAGGTGCTTCTGTTAAGCACACAACTATAACATCATGATTTTTGGCCTCTTCTAATGTTGCTAAGGTGTTTATATTTGAATCTAAACTACTGCCCTCCATATACGTTATGTTTTTAGAAAGAAGCTTTAAAGATTCTTGAATAGTCTTTTTTCCAATTGTATTGTATTTTGTTTCTTCTCCTTGCCAAGTATGTGTCCAACCACCATTTAAGTAATTAAGAGAGTTTGCTCCTGGACCAGTTACCAAAATTTTTGTAGATGTACTCAGAGGGAGTATGTTTTTATTTTTAACGAGTGTAATGGATTCTTTAGCAGCTTGTAAACTTTTGTTCTCGTGTTCTTCACTGCCAAACTTAGGGAAGTCATCGAAGTTAGGGTAGGGGTTATCTAATAATCCTAGTTTTTGCTTTGCTGTTAAAATTCTCCTCACCGATTCATCAAGTCTTGCTTCGGTAATGCGACCTTCTTTCACGAGCTCTATTAACGCAACATTGAATGAATAATCATTTGGCGTCATACTCATGTCTATTCCAGCATTTATGGCCAGGAAAACAGCTTCTTTCATATCGGAAGCGATGTGATGATCTTTGTAGAGTTTGATGATATCTTCCCAATCAGTTAGTACAATACCCTCAAATCCATATTCATCTCTTAATACTGTTGTCAGTAATTCCTTGTTTGCATGCACAGGAATACCATTGACCTCTCCTGAATTTACCATAATACTTAAAGCGCCTTCATCAATAGCTGCTTTAAATGTGGGTAAAAAATACTCTTTTAACATCCTTTCTGGGATCCACGCTGGTGTTCGATCTTTACCCGAAAGCGGGTAACTATAGCCAACGTAATGCTTCAAGCAAGCCGCCACTTTGTGTGGATGCCCAACATCTTTTCCTTGGTAGCCTTTTATGAAAGCTTTTCCCATTGTTTTTGCTAAGTAGACATCTTCTCCAAATGTTTCGAAAAATCTGCCCCATAGTGGTTGGCGAGCAAGGTCTAAAACTGGCGAGAAATTCCAAGGTATTCCGGATGCCGAAACATCATATGCTGTAATAGAGGCTGCCGCTTCAACAATTTCTGGATTCCATGTTGCTGCCAGTCCAATTTGCTGCGGAAACAGTGTAGCTCCTACAGTATAATTTGCTCCATGAATGGCATCAATACCATATAAAATTGGGGTTTTACTACCTTCTTTAACTGCTTTTTCTTGAATGTTGGTAATTATTTTTTTCCAATGCTTTCTTGTAAAGGGGTAACCAGCAGCATTTAAGATGGAGCCAACAAAATATTTATTTATAGCAGTATCTAGTTTGGCTGAGTCTATCTGATGTGGAACGATTAGGTTGTATATTTTTCCTTTTGAGATAACATCGATGTTGATTTGAGTCATTTGTCCAACCTTTTGCTCGATGGACATATTTTTAATTCTGTTTTCAATTGCTGAATCGGTTGCTTTTGCTGTTTGACTTGAAGGATGACTTCTATTACAACCTAGCGTAATTGAAAATATTAAAAGAAGTAGTAATGGCTTTTTTACTTTTTTCATTTTCTTACAATTTTTATATCGTCTAAAAATATTTTCCCTGATTTTATTCCTTTAAAACTGATTTGTTTGACTTGATCTAAAACAAAATCATTATCGTTTAAATTAAATGCACTTAGTGGAATTTGTACGACCCTCCAATCTGAAAAGTTCTTTGAATTGTTTGAAGAAATATATTTAGAGGAAGAATGCCCTCTAAAATCTTCTATGGTTAAAGAGAATTTGGCATTAGAGCTTGTTTTTAACTTAAATTCAAGAATCGATTCTTCTGTAATTCCTCTTAAGTTTATTTGATACCATTCGTTCCAGTTAATACCCCATTGTGCCCAATTACAGTTATTTGTTTCGTAATTCCATTCTATAAATGTGTTTCCCGTTGTATCTGTTGATTCTTTTAAATTGTGGCATGTTTTATCACCCGTTCCCCAACCTGATTCTGTTAGTTTTCCTTCTTCATAAATTTTTTGGGTTTTAGCTCCTTTTGGTTTCATATTTTCTACTTCTGATTGCAAATTTTGGAATTGATTCATCGAATAGTCAATTAATTCAATTTCATCTAAATAAAATTTTCCAGCACCCTCTAACTGAAATTTTAACTGTTTTATAGACGATACATCAATGTTGTCGTTTTCTATCTCATCACCAATGGGGAAATCCCAAAGTGGTACGGTTATTTGTTTCCAATTGGTATCAATAGAAAGCCCTTTTAAGTATTTTTTACAATCGATAAATAGGTAACTTCCTCCACCGGAAAAATCTTCTAAGGAAGCTACAATTGGAATTGAACTGACCTCGCCACTTTGTGTTCGCACAAAAAAGCTTAAGGCTTTTGTATTAATATATTCTTGGATATTAGCGGATTGCCAATTGTTAAAGCTGTTTCCAAACCCTATCCATTCACATCCTAAGTTTTTATCCCATGAAATTTTTATTGAAGCATTTCCTTTGTAGTGGTTTTCCTTACTTATTTCAAACTCACCGCAATCAAATAATGAATTCCACATCGTTCCTTCGGCATCCGAATAAACAACAGGTTTTAATTTTTCTTCTTGTTTTGGTTGTTCATATATATCGTACAATTGGACTTCCTCCAATTGTATCTTACAAGATGAAATCATCAAAATAAGTAACGCTATGTTTAGGAGTTTTTTCAAGGTTTATAGGTCTCGTTTTCGGTGAATATGATATGATCGGCGTAAGCTTCAGATTTAATACCGGAATCTTTATTGGCTAGAAAAAAAACATTAATACTTATAAGTTTAGAGGGTTCAGGCAGTCCATTGCCTTTTACTTCTAAAAGGTTTCCATCTGAGTCGTATTTTAAATCACTGTACTTAAAACTTATTAAATTCCATTGGTCGTTTTCATACCAATATTCGTATATAAAACGATCTTCGGTTGCTTCATTAAAAACTCCGTCACCATTATCATCCTCATCAAACCAAAACTGAATAAAACAGTTTTTCATTCCTGTATTACTAACCATTTTATTCCCCATATTAAAAAACAAATTGTTGGCATTAGGTGGTAATTCAAACCCTGATTCAGGTGCGTTAATCGTAACGGAACCAATTGCCCAGTCCCAAGTTACAAGTCCATTCCATTTGTAATAACAATCACCTTTCGCTGCATTATCATCTGAGCAAGTAATTGAGCCACTAACTGTTGTTTGGTTAAAGAAATCCCAATGGCTTTTAAATTCATCTTCAAAACTTGTGATAAGTATTCCTTCATCTTTTTTTAAACCGGTTATGGTGATAGAATCAGTAATTGTTGGTTCTCCATCTTCGTTAGGGAAACGAATTGTAACATATGATTTTTCAAGTCCAAACGAGGGGAATTTGTCTGCCCCACCTTTCCAATTTGCATTCTCCAATGAAATGATTCGATCGCTACCTGTAAATTTTCTTTTAGCACCTGTTGATGCACCCACTATTTCAATTTCCCAATCGGTTTTTTTTGAGATTTCCATTTCAAACGCTACGCTTTCTCCTGAAGAAAAATTAACATTGTCGTAAAGGGTTAAACTGTCTAAAATGCTAAAAGGTCCATATAAGTCATTTAAACTTGGTCCCTCAATGGTATCTTCATCGTTTTTTCTGCAGGAAACGATCAACAAAAAAAGTAATGATATGTGTAAGAGCTTTTTCATGTTAAAAATTTAAACTGTAAAGTATATTGAATTCCGAAATCCCGTAGTCTATTCCATTAATAGAATTATTTTTTAAATCAAAATTTTGATACTGCAAAGTGAGTGTGTTTTTTTCGTCAAAATCATATTTGAAACCAGCAGCGATTATACTTTCGCTAAAGTTTATGTCAATGGGTTTAAAATCATTAACGGTGTTAAATTCATCTCGAATGATTAAATTTTCATTTCCTTTTGCAATCCAAATTTTCGTTCCAAATAGAAGATTTAGTTTTGGAATGAATTCATAGCTTACGCCAGCATCAATAAAATTACTAGATAAATTTATTTGCTCATAGGCTTCGCCTCCTCTTAGAGTAAATTCATTTTGAAGTCCTAAATTGATTTTCAGTGTTTTTTTAAGATTCAGAAATTGATTTAATAGGATAGTAGTACCCATTTGAGTAAGCGCAAAACTTTTTCGCTCCAGCGTACCAGTTCCAACTGATTCTTGGAGAAGTAAACACTTTATAAAACTGTTTTTAAATTTCACTGAATCTAAACCTTCAAGGTGAAAATATATTCCTCTTCTATTTGGAGTAGCATCTCCAAAAGGATTTGTATTACTATATGCGGCATTATAGGCCATTAATGTTTCAGATATTTTAAACGATGCAGCCGCATTTCCTGTAATGATATCAGAATAAGTAACTCTTCTTCCCACGTAATTATTGGTAAACTGTTGGTACAAGCCAGGTGATTTTGAATAATTAATTCTTTTTGTTTGTGCGCCCGGTGAACGAAAATCTTTTCCGATGTCTTTTACTCCAAGTGTAAAACGTATTTTTTTCTTTTTAATATGAGTAGAAGAAGACAGGTCGTAAAACCAATCTGATAATGATTTTGGAGCATTGTTACTTGGGTTGTTTATATATTTTGTTTCGGAGAAACCTCCTTCTCCAGTTAGTTTTATCGACTTCTTTTCATTATCTATAACCTTGTAGTTTAAGTTGGAAGTAACAATTGAATTGGTGAATTTTGTACTGTCGTTCGCTAATGTTTTGGTTAAATCAAACATGTTAGCGCTGTTAACTTGAAAATTAAATTTGGAGTTTTTAATAAAGTTAAAACTTCCTCCAGCATAAAGTCTTTCGGGCTGACTTAGTCCGTCGCTAGCTTTTTGTCTTGTAACATAACCCTTAATGTTTGTTTTTTCGACAATTGAGTTAGTTAACACATTGAAATCAACTTTTGCACCTTGCATTCGCCATTGATTTTCCTGATAGAATAAATCATAATGCAGTATATCTCTTCTCACTTTAAAAATATCGGCCTCATTAATAAAACCTTCCTCTTGAGTGTTAAATAAGGTATAAGGCGTCATTTTTAAATCGATGTCACCAATTTCATATCGAACAACATTATTCGCTACTCCCTTAAGCGTTAATTGCCGAACATTAAAGGTCACGCCGCCTCCCCAAAAACCACCTAATTCATTTCTTATTCTAAAAACCCCAATTACTTCCGTTTGTGCATTTGGAAAAACACTAATTCCTAAGTCCAATAAATTATGCCCATAATTTGATTTTTTTGGTGTAATACTGTCTAACGAATTATCAATTTGAAGAGCATTAGAAAACAAGTAAGATCTTGCTGCACCGTTGATTTGAAATTTTTCATTTTGCGATTTCACTGGCAAAATAAATAGTAGAGCTAATATGGCTAGTATTGTGTTTTTCATCAGAAAGTAACTTTTATTTCTAGGGTTGATTCATGACCGGAAAATTTATCCAAAGGGAAACTGGTGTCTTTAAATGAGAAATATCGATGCCTCAAGTATAAACCTGTATTTTTTGCCATCATGAAGTCCATTCCTAAACCAATACCAATGCCTTCTTGATTAATTGGTCTTTGAGTTTCTATATTTACCTGGGTAGCGTAATTACCGATAATACGTTCGACCCCTAAGTATTGTGAAATGATTAGTTTAGATGTCAAACTAAAGTAATTTTCAAGTTGGTGATTGTATACTCTCAAGTAAGCATCTTCTTTAAAAACAGTTACTGGAGAGAATGTCTTTTGAACCGAATTATAGGATCCTAGATAAAAAACATACCATGGTTTATTAAAAACATTGAATTTATATTTTAATTGCGCTTCCATTGTATTAAAATGCTTGTCGAAATTTACGTTCCCATTATTGTCACTTTCTGTAATGTTTACGGTTTCAAAAACAGAACGATATACGACTGATTTTTTATTGTAGGGACCTACATTAGAGGGGAACGACCATCTCCAAAACCTAGACATTGTTAGCCCATTTAAATGTGTGTAGCTTACTCGATTGCCTAATCTGTCAATTTCTCTCGCGATACTATTTCCAAGCGTTATTGTTAAAAGCTTTATTTTGATATCAGTACTAATATTAAGTCCTTGTCGGTTGTTGGCCATTTGCCCCATAGGTATAATACCACTACCTGTCTGTTGCAAAATACCATTAGCACCAACCACTTGACTTGTTCCCGAAGCTGCAGATTGTGCTTGATTAATTGATGTATTAATGAAGGTGGAGTTGTTGTTCACTACTTTCGGACTAATTCGATAAGCGTGTATTTGAAATGGTAAAAAAGTAATTTTTTTATTTGTATTTATTTTAAGAGAAACCAGTTCTCCATAGCCCAAGCTATCTTGATTATATTCATCACTATATTTTCCTAAACCTCCTTCTAAATCAATATCTAACGCTTTAAATTTAAGATGCAGTCCCGAGGTTGTTATTTGATTATTGATTGGCTTTGTTGCCAATTCATCGCTGTAAGACCTTTCGCTGTAGTTGTTAATGGAAATAAGGTGCTTTTTTATTTTTTTTCGAATAGCTCCTCCGTAAACAATATTAGGAATTGTATTTTCATAAAATCGTTGATTCGAATTATAGGTTTGATTATTTAGGTCGTTTTCGGGGATTGCAAAAGCTGCCCCCATACTCTGAGCCTTACCATAGATAATGTTAATAGAGAAGTTTTTAGGTAAATTGGCGTCTAGTAATATTCCTTGTACCGCTTGGTTAGCCCATCTTGTATCCTGACTAATAGCGCCATTTGTCAAATAGTTTTTGTATCGATCTTCTACATTTCGCATTTGTGGATCCCATGGATTTCTTTCAAAGAGACTATATCTATTGTATCCAAAGAAAGATCCGAATGTTAAAGGTGAAATTTCATGCCAAAAGATACCCCCTGTTTTAATAGATACATCAAAATACTTTGTGGAGAAGTCCCCATAAAGATTTATACCCAATTGTAAATTTCTGTAATAATCAAAATCACCGGTGTTTTGATTCCAAACTACTAAATCGGTACCGAAAGATGTTTTTGAGTTCGGTTTTCCTCCAATATTTAAGGTCAGTTCAGGCAGTTGAGAAGCGTCGCCAACTAGAATTGATCTTCCCTCTAATATTGTTGGAACGTTATTTTCAGTGCCAGTGGTGTATGGGTTATTTAATATCCGGTGCTGGGCATAAAAACGATAATTTCCACTTACATAAAACCCTTGCAAAGGTGCTGGCTTAACGTTTTTTATTTCTTGGGCAATAACGCCAAAGGAAACTAAAAAGATATGTAAGCTCAGGAGTATTTTCATTTTACCAAAATATGGAGTAAACTGTTATTAGCGAAAGAATAATTATTATTGATGCAATGTTAAAACTAGAAGAAGTTTGGAAGAGGTTTTTTGAAAGAGGAATTCCTTTTTGATCTTTATTTCCTCCATTATTAATAAACGATATTATAATCATTATTATGGAAGTTATTAGGAACGTTAGCCCCATTTGATGCATAAATGGAAGGTCGGGAAATACCGATAAGTCACTCCAGCCTTTAGGAGCTACCTTAAAAAACAAAGCAATTGGAATAGAAGACAAGGCGCCTATGATTGCTGCCTTTGCACTTGTTTTTTGCCAAAACAATCCAAGCATAAATATTGCTAAAATTCCAGGACTAACAACCCCTGTCCATTCTTGAATAAATTGGAAGGCTTGATCGATACTCCCTAAAACAGGTGCTATTAATATTGCAATTATTAGGGCAATTAAACCAGAGATTCTTCCAACAGTCACTAATCTTTTTTCAGAAGCTGTTTTATTTAACAGGGATTTATAAATATCTAGTGTAAAAATTGTAGAGGTACTATTAATCATCGAGGCGAGGGAAGAAACTATTGCAGCTGAAAGAGCTGCAAGAATTACACCTTTTAAACCTGAGGGAATAAAACTAGAGATAAGCCAAGGATATGCTTTGTCGTTTAATATAGTTCCATCACTGGATGTAAAAGCTTTAGTTACCTCTGGGTTTTCGGTAAACATGACATAAGCTATAATACCAGGAACAACTACAATTAAGGGTATAATCATTTTTAATGCCGCCGCGAATGCAATTCCTTTTTGTGATTCCTTTAAACTCTTTGCAGCAAGAGTTCGTTGTATGATGTACTGATTAAATCCCCAATAATAAATATTTGCAATCCACATTCCTCCAGCAAGAACAGCAATTCCAGGTAAGTCGGAGTAACCCTTATCTGTAGAGTTTAGAATCATATTGAATTTTTCGGGCGCTTTTTCATAGATGTAACTTAAGCCATTTAAAAACCCACCATTTGGTGTTAAATGATCCAATGTGATTATTGTTGTAATTAAACCTCCAATAATTAATAAAACAACCTGTATAACATCTGTCCAAGCAACAGAAGATAACCCTCCCCACAAGGAATATGCGGCTGCAAAAAGTCCTAATCCTATGATGCTGTTTAAAACAAGTGATCCGTCTCCAGTGCCCATAATAGTATCAAGCGCTGTTCCTCCTAGATAAAGTACTGTTGTTAGATTAACGAAAATGAAGAGAAAAATCCAAAAAACAGCTAAAACAGATTTGACGTTTGAGTTGTACCTTTTTTCTAAAAACTCAGGAATCGTATAAATTCCTGTTTTGATAAATATTGGTAAAAAATACTTCCCAACAATCAATAGCGTTAAGGCAGCCATAAACTCATAGGACGCAATGGCTAGTCCGATCGCAAATCCAGATCCTGACATTCCAATAAATTGTTCTGCTGAAATATTAGCTGCAATCAAAGAAGCACCAATCGCCCACCAAGGAAGAGATTTTCCTGCCAGAAAATAATCTTGTGAGTTTTTTGATTCTCCGGGTTTAGATTTGGATTTGTAAAAACCTATGTATAAAATGATCGCGGAGTACGCAAATAGAATAACGATGTCAATTTGGCTAATGTTCACTTTTTAATTGGGTTAAATTTGAAAAGTTTTACATTTTTACTAGAATTTAAAAAATTGGTTTCATAAATATTCTAGCTCCGAAACCTTTTTTTAAGTTAAGCCGTAACTGAGGAGAAAGGACGAAACTTTTTGTTTTACTAACCTCTTTCTTCTTTGCTTACAATTTATCTGTTTCGTCGCTGTATTTGTGAAGTTGAAATTTAAATCTCTAAACCTATGAAAAATTTTACTCTTTTTTTGTTCAGTTTGATCTTAACAATGACTGCTTTCGGTCAGGATTTGGTTATTAATGTTACATTGTGTGATGACACAGCAAATACCGTTAGAATGACCGGAGGTTGGTGGGGATGGGATGTTTGGGCAGGTCCGGAAGCAGTGTCTAATGGTGACGGAACTTGGACATTTACAATGGAAGCTCCCACAGCTGACATGGAATATAAATTAGTAGTGAATGGTGCAGAAGAAGATTTAACAGATGAACCATGCATACTTAATCAAAGCGGCTATTTCAATAGGTTTTGGTATACGACAGACCCTTTGGAAAATGATATTACTTTCGGTCAGTGTGCGGCTTGTACATCCACAAAAATTTCAAATGCTTCGGTTACAATTCAAAACATAAAAGTTTTCCCAAATCCTACAATTAACTATTTAAATGTTTCAACT
>JAQXEE010000084.1 GCA_029251005.1 Flavobacteriales bacterium
ACTAAAAGTTCACATTTTTCAGTTGCGATTCTAAGTCCATATTTAAAAGGCTTCCTGATTTCAGCAGCATAAGATTTAAATTCTTCAGTATTGTCTAAAATTGGGATTGTATTATAAAAATCATTGTTAATGAGTTTTATAATGTTTTTAGTGTATTCGGGTCGTTTAAAGCCATTACATACGATCACCTTGTCTTTTGATAAATGACCAGATTTGTATAAACTTTCAATTATAGGTATATCATAAGCTGATGATGTTTCTAAGTGTGCACCGTTATTCAATACTTCCTTTAAAACGAAAGAAAAATGTGAACTTTTAGTACAATAGCAATAGGTGTAATCACCTTTGTAATTCAACTTTTGCATTGTTGAGTTAAACATCTTCTTGGCTTTATTAATTTGCCTTGAAATAATGGGTAGATAGGTGATTTTTAAAGGAGTTCCGTGTTTTTCAAGAATAGGTTTTAAATTTATACCGTTAAATGATAAATCGCCCTGATTGCTAACTTTAAATTCAGGAGAGTTTTTTAAATCATCTTTTAAAAGTTCGTGATATGAAAACGTAGACATCTCTAATAACCTTTGTTCATTAAAAGTAATTAAAAACTACATGTCAATATAAAATTTGTTCAGGAAATTAAAGTAAATAAAAATATTATTTTTTTCAATATTCGTATTCACCTCTTTGCTCTATTGCATTCAACTAGAAAAACTTTTAAATTTCACCTTTGATACTCGACTAAGCGATATCTGGGATACGAATAAGAAAAAGGAGATCGTTATGCTTTAGTTGTGCTGTTGGATGGATTAAGTATTGTTAATATTATAAATACAAACCTTCCCGTTGAGCTTTAGCGAAAAAAAAGTGCTGAGTATATATGGCTAGGTTTAAAAGTTCATAAAGGTTTTTTATAATTTATAGTTGAATTCTCAACTGGTGGTATAGAATTGGAAATCGTTTGCTTTGAGCAAACTATACTTGAAAAAAATCATGTGCGAGTAAAGTAGCGAAATTATTTGATTAAAGGGGGAAGGATTATTTGATTTACAAATCAAAAAAAAATTTTACATTAAAGGCTTGAAAACAGGATTATATTTATTTAAATCTCAAAAAATAAATACAAGATGATTACTAAATCAGGAAATATTGAAATCCCAGGTTTAAATGGGAGAGGGATTGTAATGGATTATAGGTACAAAGAGAATTCGAATCAAAAGCCTCTAATTTTGTTTTGTCACGGTTTTAAAGGCTTTAAGGATTGGGGGCACTTTAATTTAATTGCAGATGAATTTGCAAAGAGGGATTTTATTTTATTGAAGTTTAATTTTTCTTTTAATGGCGGAACTTTTGAAAATCCTATTGATTTTCCAGATTTAGAAGCCTTTGGTAATAACAATCACTCCAAAGAATTAGACGATGTAAGTCAAGTTGTGAAGTATGTACAATCTGAGAGTATAGCGCTTCCATATTGGAATGGTGAAATTTATATTTTAGGTCATAGTAAAGGTGGTGGGTTAGTATCTGTTGCTGCTGGTCAAAATAGTGAGATTACAAAATTAGCAACATGGGCTTCTATTAGTGATTTCAATTATGCGATTCCTGAGGGAGATAAATTATTAACTTGGAAAGATGAGGGTGTGCAGTTCATAAAAAATGGGAGAACTAAACAAAATATGCCTATGTACTATCAGTTTGTTCGTGATTTACAAACAAACAGTCGGAAATTATCTATCCAAAAAGCTGTTGAAAATTTAGAAATACCACATTTAATTATCCACGGAACATTAGACGATTCTGTGGATATTAAAAATGCTCGCTTGTTAAAGTTGTGGAATAATGATGCACATTTTTTTGAAATCGAAAATGCAAATCATGTTTTTAACGGAAAACATCCTTGGATACAAAATAATTTACCTGAGGAAACCGTTAAGGCAATTGAAAAAACAGTTGAATTCTTTCAAACTTAGTTTATTTTTAAAATTTTTAAAAAAAATTGGTTGATTTATTTTTCTGAAATAAGATTCAAATTAAACATTTAGACATATTTTTGCGCAATGCGGAATTTAGTAATCATAGCTTCCTTTATCCTAATGCTGTCTTGTAAGTCTACTTATGAGGAAACATTAAAGAGTAGAGATGTAGAGAAAAAGGAAGAATTAGCATTTAAATTATATGAGAAAGAAGACTTTTTTAAAGCATCAGATTTATTTAAGTCGTTAATTCAAGATGTAACTGGTGGAACGGAAATAGAGAAAATGTTTTTCTTCTACGCTATGTGCGATTACAAGATGGGTGATTATGGACTGGCTGCTTATGAGTTTGAGCGGTTAATTCAAAAATTCCCAAGGGGAAAGTATACAGAAGAATCACAGTTTTTAATTGGAATGTCAAATTTCGAAAAAGCACCTCCTTCTTATTTAGATCAGGATTACACAAAGAGAGCTATTGAATCTTTTCAATTGTTTCTAGATAAATACCCAAATAGTAAACGTAAGGCAGAAGTAAATGAAAAAGTAGACGTTTTAACTCAACGGATAGAGGTTAAAATGTACGACCAGGCCATATTATATTATAAAATGGGAGAGTATAAGTCTTCAGTTGTAGCCTTAGAAGGTTTGTTAAATGAATTTCCAGATTCGGATTACGCGGAAGAAGTTGGTTTTAAAATCGCCGATTCCCATTTTGAATTGGCAAAACAAAGCATTGAATCAAAACAAATCGAGCGTTTTAAGAAAGCTGTAAAGGCATCAACTAAATTTAATAAGAAGTATCAGGAGAGTAAGTTTTTAGATCGTTCTAACCTAATTGCTAAAAAAAGTTTAGAGGAGGTTGAACGTTTAAAAAGGGAGCTACCCGACTATTATCATAAAACGGGTAAATATGATAAATCAATTGATTTATATGAAACATTGTTAAGAAGAACTTCTAAAGAAGCGGAAAAGCAAAAAATCGCGACCAAGTTATTTAAAGTTTATCATACTAAAGCCCAAAAGGGATTTACGCAGGATAAAGTAGAAAATTATGAGAACTTAATGACATATTACAATGCATTGAGTGAGTCAAATCGATCATTTATTAATTCAACTATAAGTAAAGAACTTGCATCCTCAAAAATGGGATATCAGCAGTACAAATCAAGCGCTGCTTATCAATTATATAAAGAAGGTAAATACTTTTTTGCGATTGCTCAATACAAAGTTTTAATGAAGGATACCTCAATAAAGGTTACGCCTAAAGATTGGTATTTTTACATGATGGCTAATTATAGGTATGCTAATTCGCAAGAAGCACAAATAAAAAAAAATTCATTAGATTCCATAAAAGAATTTCACTCAATTATAGCTGATAAGATATCAGAATCTTCTTCAAGTTATACAGGTAAAACAGCAAAGCTTATTAAAAAAGTAGACGCAGAGTTAACTGCATATCCTATTTTATTGGTTAAGGAACCTTACAAAAATGGGAAATATAAAATTGGTATTTCTAGGGCTCAGAAATTACTTAGAATAAAATTAAGTGAGAAAGATGAGGAAGAAATTGTATATTTGTTGATTAGCACTTCAATTAAGCATGCTTTAAAAGGGAAGAAATTCGAAAGATTCAGTCGCTTTGAGTACGCTAAAAATGTTTACGAGCAGTATAAGCCAAGGGTTAAAACTATTGAAAACATTGAACGATTGAAGAAACTAGAAGAGAAAATTAATAAAGCACTTTTAAAGTATCAAATAAACGAGGAGTAATGGATTACAAAAAAACAACTGCACCAGGATCAACGATTACAAGAGATGTTACAGATTTTTCGAAAGGAGAAAATGTATACGAAGTATTAAACGTATTGGCTAAAAGAGCTGATCAAATTGGTATTGAATTGAAGCAGGAGTTGAACTCTAAACTAGAGGAATTTGCATCCTCTACAGACAACTTGGAAGAAATTTTTGAAAACAGAGAGCAAATCGAAATTTCAAAGTTTTACGAAAAGTTACCTAAACCAGGTTTAATTGCTCAAGAAGAGTGGGTTAATGACGAAATATACTTCAGAAATTCTAACAATGTAATAGCTGAAAAAGAAACTGAAAGAGAGTAAAATCCTTTTTTAATAAATATGCTTAAGGGCAAAAAAATACTAATCGCAGTTTCGGGTAGCATAGCTGCTTACAAAACTACATATTTAGTTAGAGCCTTAAAAAAACTTCAAGCGGAGGTGAAAGTTATAATGACTTCCTCCGCTTGTGATTTTATAGGACCTCTCACTTTATCAACTGTTTCAGGGAACCCCGTACACTCTAAATTTTACAATTCCGATTCGGGTGAATGGACTAACCATGTAGATCTTGGTTTATGGTCTGATTTAATGGTTGTTGTTCCTGCATCTGCAAATACCATTTCTAAAATGGCTAATGGGATTTGTGACAACTTACTTGTCGCAACTTATTTATCTGCAAAATGTCCTGTTTGGTTTGCTCCTGCAATGGATTTAGATATGTACAAGCATCCTTCCACCTTGATTAATATTCAAAAATTAAAAGATTTTGGTAACGTTTGTATTGAGTCTCCAAGTGGAGAGCTCGCCAGTGGTTTAATTGGTGAAGGCAGAGTGGAGGAGCCTGATGTTATTTCTGAAAAAATAAAACAATTTTTTCTTTTAGAACAAGACTTTTCTGGGAAGTCGGTATTAATTACTGCAGGACCAACATTTGAAGCTATTGATCCCGTTAGATTTATCGGGAATCATTCAAGTGGGAAAATGGGGATTGTAATTGCTGATGAGTTTGCTTCACGTGGAGCGAATGTTACATTAATCTGTGGACCTTCAACCTTACGGCATAAAAACGAATCTATTACGAGAGTAAATATAGTCTCTGCGCAGGACATGTTTTTAGCTGTAGATAAACTAAGAGATACTTTTGATGTTGCTGTTATGGCTGCAGCTGTTGCAGATTATACGCCTGCTGATTTTTTCATAGAGAAGGTTAAGAAAAAAGAAGGCGATTTAAAGGTTAAACTAAAACGTACTACCGATATTATTAAGTCATTAGGTGAGTCTAAAAAACCGCATCAAGTTTTGATTGGTTTTGCAATGGAAACTCAAAATGAGATTGAAAATGCAAAAAAGAAAGTAATTGTAAAAAATGCAGATATAATAGTTCTAAATTCGCTTAAAGACAAAGGAGCAGGATTTAAAACGGATACTAATAAAGTAACTTTTGTTTATCCAAACAATAAACTGAAAGAGTTTGAGTTAAAATCAAAACCAGATGTTGCTAGAGATATAGTAAATGCCGTTAAAGATTTATTAAACAATGATTAAATACTTGTCCATTCTTTTTGTTTTTATTTCTTTTTCTGTTAAGTGTCAGGAATTAAATGCTAACGTTGTAATTAATCATCAACAAGTAAGAAGTTCAGACGATTACATTTATGACAATATGAAAAAGTCCTTCACGGAGTTTTTAAATAATCGTAAATGGACTGGTGATAAATATAAACTAGAGGAAAGAATAGAATGTTCGTTTTTTATCACAATCAGTAGTAGAAGTGGTAATAGTTTTTCTGGTTCAATACAGGTTCAGAGTGGACGTCCTGTATTTGGGGTGAATTACAAAACAACTATGTTTATTGTAAATGATAATGATTTTGATTTTGTCTATGTAGATCAGCAGGCTTTAGATTTTAATCAAAATGAATTTACTTCTAATTTGACTTCAATTTTCGCTTTTTATACTTATGCTATTTTGGGATTAGAATATGACTCTATGAGTAAAGAAGGCGGTTCAAAATATATTTCTAAGGCTTTCGATGTAATGACAATAGCGCAAAATGGTGGAGGTTCTGGTTGGCGTTCATCTGATGGAAGTCAAAATAGATATTGGCTAATTGAAAATTTAAACAATCCTGCTTTTAAAGATTTTAGAGATTGTGTCTATAAGTATCATAGAGAAGGATTGGATTTTATGCATAAGGACAAGAAGCAAGCTGAGTACGTTATATTCAAAGCTCTGCTTGCTTTAGAAAGTGTACATAAGCGCCAGCCTTCTTCTTATTTATTACAAGTGTTCTTTAATGGAAAGGCAGATGAGGTAGTGAATGTGTTTCAAAAAGCAACCCCACAACAAAAGTCAAAATTAGTTCCTTTATTAATTAAGATTGATCCGGGAAACACAAAAAAATACAATAATATATTAAAAGGAACTTAAAAATTTATTTTTAGGAATAATCGCAAAAAAAAGTCTCGATTTGTCGAGACTTTTTAAATTCTAAAATATAAAAAAGTACTTATTCTTCTTCAGCTGGTTCTTTAGTGGACTCTTTTTCAGATTGAGTTATTTCTATTTCTTCCTCAACTTCTTCTGATTCTATTTCTTCTTCAATTTGTACTTGAGTTTCAACAACCGGTGTAGGTACGTATGCATTTAAAGCTTCTACTAAACCAGGCACAACTTTATATGCTTTTTTATACTTGTCACACAAGGCTTTTAAAGTAGCTACTTCCTGCCCCTCAAATTCTTGCACAATAGCACCTATTTTTTTTATTTGCCTTGGGTGGTATAATGTGAAAAAATCTTTTAATAATTGTTCGAAATTTTTGGCTACTGACATAATCAAATCGTTATTTATCGGTTTATCAAAATGAAATTTAAACAAATTTACTTATACAATGTAACTTTTGTTTCATTTAATTGTTTTAAAACAAGAACTTAGAGAAATTTAGGTTTTAAACTCGGGATTTAAGGTATTGACTACAGAAGACTACAATAAAGTTGTAAAGAAAATTAGTCATAGGCTATTTGGATATGTCTTTAAATTAACTAAAGATGAAGAGGATGCCAATGATTTAGTTCAAGATGCTTTTATGAAGCTTTGGATAAACCGTGAAAAAGTTGAGTTTAAAAAAGCAAAGTCATGGTTATTTACTACTGCGCATAATGCGTTTATAAATTTTATTAAAAAGAGTAATAGGCAAGAACGAATTGGAGAAGAAGTTGATATTCCTGTTGAATCTAAGAATCGATTTGAATTACAAGAGATTATCGATTTAGCAATGAAGAGTTTACCTGAACTTCAAAAATCAATTATTCTTTTAAGAGACCTGGAAGGTTATAATTATAAGGAAATTGGAGATATGCTAAAATTAAATGAATCCCAGGTGAAGGTTTATTTGTTTAGAGCTAGAAAGAAAATTAAAGACCAAATTAAAGACCTAAGTATTTTAAAGGTATGATTGGAAAAGAAAATATAGAAGAAAAGATATTTGAATATTTCGAGGGAGACTTATCTCCACAGGAAGCTTCAGATTTAGAGATGTTTATTCAAGATAATCCGGAGTTCAAGGAGGATTTTGATGCATGGAGAAATAGCACTGTTGTTGCAGCGCCGATGACATACAAGTTTTCGGATGAACTATTGGTTGAAGAGTCAACTTCTCCAAAAAGTTGGTTTAAGTGGGCTTCAGGTGGTGCTTTTTTGTTCTTAATCTCAATTGTTTCAGTTGGTTTGATTAATAACTATTCTGATTCAAATGAAAAGTTAGCTGTGCTTAAGGGAAGTATTGAAGAGTTGAACTCAATTTCTAAGTCTGAAAGTATAAACACTAAAGCTGTTATTTATGAAGGTAATTTGAATTTGAATGCGTCAAAATTAGAAAATCAGATTTTAGTAAACGCTAGTGAAAAAGTTATATCTATTGCTGTTAAGGAAGAGAAAATCTTAACTAGTAAGACATTTAAATCTGAAGATTCAAGGCTTAATATTAATGGTGATTTAACTTCAATTAAAAGGCAAAATACAAAAAAAACTAAGTCTGAATTAGACGCTGATGTTTTGATTCGGTCTATCCTTAACAAGGATCAAAGTAACCAAGAATCGAGAATAATAACTTCACCAAACATAGAAAATTTTAGTATAACCCGTGAGTTTAGTAAGATTTTTGTTGCTTCAAAAGACCGTTTAGAATTAGGTGCTAAAGGTTTACACGGTTTAAAAAAATCTAATTATGATTACGAAAATCCGAATCAGCCTAAATTATTTGTCACAAATTTTAAAGACCCTTATTTAAACTACTCTTTAGCACATCTTCTTGAAGAGAACGGAAGTTTTGCAGGAAACGGACCATATGGTTTAAGATCAAAAATGCTATATAGGACTGAATGGCCGAATGCTAGTGAAGAGAGTATTACTTCACAAATATTTTCGGTAGATGGATACGTAAGTGCATTAAAAGGTGGTTTAGGTGTATTTGTGAATGCCGATAGAATAGGACATGGGAAATTGAACAGTACAGCTGCGTCTATTATTTACTCTCCTAAATTAGTAGTTAAGGGTATAAGTTTAGAACCATCTTTTAAATATACTTATAACCAAAAGAATATTTCTTGGAATCAAGTTGAAGAAAATGATGTTAAAGACCCTAGGAACGGTGTTTTGTACGCTTCAATTCCTTTTTCACCGGATCAAATATTGAAATCTAATTTTGTTCATCATGACCTAGGTTTAGGTATGTTAATTAATGCAAAGAAGTTTTTTATCGGTGCGCAAGTAGACCACCTTAATAGAGCGTCTTATACAAGCTCTATTTTTGACCAAGATATTACTATACCAACAAAAATTTCTGCAATGTGCGGAACTGATATCATGAAAAATAAAGATGGAAAGTTAATTTTTAGTCCATCATTTAACTTTGTAAAGTTTGGTAATTATTCTGTTCTTTGGACGAATGCTCAAGTAAGCTACCTAGGATTTTTATTCGCTGGAGGATTTGCGACTAATGACGAGTTAATGACGAGTTTAGGATATGGAAACAAAAAAGTTAGATTGGTTTATGGTTTAGGTTTTTCAAAGCCTAGTGAGTTTTCAGGATTAGTAGTTTCTGGCAAGTACTACGAGTCACATCAATTAAGTTTAACGGTTAATCTTCAACCTAAAAAAAGATAGGCATACGGAAATCAGCTTTTAAGAAAGACCAAAGGCAATTTTTTTTTGGCAAATTTCATCAATTTTATTCATTTTTAAATTCATCAAATTATGAAAGGGAAGGTCTATGCGTTTTTGTTAACAGTCGTAAGTTTTATTTCTGTCGCTCAGGATAACCAGTATTCTCAGTTTTACGCTAATAAATTGTATTTAAATCCTGCTTTTACTGGAACTGAAATTTGTCCTCGAATAATACTAGGATTTAGAGATCAGTGGCCTGGTTTAACTGGAGAATACGTAAGTTATTCGGCTTCGTACGATCAGTCTGTGAATAAAACAGGTTTTGGTGTAATATTTAATGGCGATGATGCTGGTAAAGGGGTTTTGAAAACGAATGCAATATCAGCTATTATGAGTCCTAAAGTTCAATTGACAAACGCTTATACCTTGTCTTTTGCTGTATCTGCAGGGATTATTCAAAAAAAATTGGATCATTCAACTTTAGTTTTTCCTAACCAAATTAATTCAGATGGTCCAAATTCAGTACCTCAGGAAATAAATAGTGATGTTTCTAAAATTACACCAGATATTTCTACAGGGATGTTATTGTATTCAAGTGATGTTTATGTTGGATATTCAATGCATCATGTACTTCAACCAAATAATATCTTATTAGGTCCCGCTGGTTTGTTATATCGACGACATACGATGCATTTAGGTACAAATATTTCGCTTCCAAAATTTCCAGGGACAAGAAATAAAGATCTAGCAAAACTTGCTCCTCAGATAGTGTTTCAAAAGCAGGGTCCACATACTGAAATGAATTTTGGAATGTATTTTTCCAAAAGTAAATTTACAACAGGTTTATGGTATAGAGGTGAAGACGCTCTCATTTTAGTTGTTGGTGTTCAGTCGAATAAATACAGTTTTGGATTTAGTTATGACGCTACGATTAGTAAATTATCAGATCAATCTTTGGGTGCTTTAGAGATATCAGCATCTTACAAATTTAATTGTGTTTCTAGATCTAAAAATATCAATCGAATTGATTGTCCTTCTTTCTAGCAACATTTTAAGCTAGGTTACGTTTTTAAGACTAAAACTGGTTTAATTTTTGTTTAAAAACTTTAAATAATTAGTATTTCTATAACTTAGTATCCTACTTATGAAAAGTTTAATTTTATTTATTCTTTGTCCTTATTTACTTTTGTCCCAAGGAGAATTCGATCAATGGAGATTTGGGTACAATGCTGGTATTGATTTTAGCGCAGGTTACGCGGTTGTTGTTTCTTCAGGTGTATCTATAAGTTCTCCTGAAGCTGCTGCAAGTGTAAGCGATTGTGATGGTGATTTGTTGTTTTATACAGATGGTCAGGATGTTTGGGCAAAAAATAATAACAGAATGGAAAACGGTTATGACCTCCGTGGGGTTGGAGCCGCATATCCTTCAAGTCAAGGTACTATAATTGTAAAACGTCCTCAAAGTTCATCCATTTATTACATCTTCACTTCTAGTGATATTTTTGGGGTGAATTATTCCATAGTTAATATGGCTGCAAATGGCGGCTTGGGGTCTGTAATTCAAAAGAATATTAATTTAAGTAGTGGATTAACACAGAAATTAGGTGTTACTTACCACGGAAATGGTAAAGATATTTGGGTGATTACTCATTATGAAAACTCTGATGTTTATGAGGCTTTTTTAGTTACTCAAACTGGTATTGGAGGTAGTAGTGTTAAAAGTTCTACGGGGCCTGTATTCACTAGTTCTCACGGTGATATTAAGTTTAATCAATCGGGTACTAAAATTGCTGCAGTTGTTCAAGATCAAGATTTAATAACATTAGCTGATTTTAATAAAAATACAGGTAAAGTTTCAAATTCTTTTGGAGTTGTTGGCGATATCAAACAGCCTCATGGTTGCGAGTTTTCACCTGATGATACCAAAATGTATGTTTCAGCTTGGGATGTTTCACCTTCAGGAGGTGTCTTTCAGTTTAGAACATTAAGTTCAAATTCCTCAAGTTTAATGTCTCCTGCGAAGGTTTCAGAGAGTTATATTCCTAATGGTTCACTTCAATTAGCGCCAGACGGGAAAATTTATATTTCAAATGATGGTGGTTTTTTTGGTAATTCATATTTGGGGATAATTAATTTCCCGAATAATTCGGCGGGGAATATCGGTTTTAATGATCGTGGAATAAATTTAGGAAGTGGGAGTAGTTCATGGGAACTACCTAACGTTACTTTGACAAATAACGACATTCCAGTTTCTAAATCTATTCTATCTTCTCAATTTTGTTTTGGTGATTCAACTCTTTTTTCATTGTCTAATAATTCCGGTTTAGTAGAGGTTCTTTGGGATTTTGACGACCCTAATTCTGGGATATCGAATTTTAGTTCAATACTTTCACCAAGTCATGTGTTTTCTGAGCCAGGAATTTATACAATTAATGTTAAGGTGACAAATGTTTGTAATATTGAAGAGTATTCTCAAATCATTACGATTCAGGAACTTCCTGAGTTGAGTTTAGACTCAATGACTGTTTGTCCTGATTTAAGTGTCCAAATAGGTCGGGATTCAGAACTTGGAATAGCATATAACTGGTCTCCAGATTTAGGTTTAAGTAACACTGAAATTAGCAATCCATTTTTTAAATCCTCTGATATAGAGAGTTCAAATATTGAATATGTATTAGAGGCTACTTCTTCTAATGGGTGTTCATTTTCTGACACTCTAAAAATTAAACTAAACCCAAAGTTTATAGGAGTTCCTGATGTTTATTTATGCCCTGGGTTTGGTGTGACATTGTTTTTAGATTCTGCTATTAAAACTGCAAATTGGGAAAGTAATGTTTTTGTAAATGATTTATCTAGTTTATCACCTTATGTTAATCCTGATATACCAACCAATTTTATAGTTGATTTGATAGACTCTAATAATTGTTATTATTCAGATACCATATTTGTAAATGCTTTAGTAAAGGTTCCTGTTTCTGCAGGAATAGATAAGAGTGTCTGTTTTAGTGATTCAATTACAATAGGTGAAGATATTTCTCCAGATAGTTCTTTGTTTAATTGGTCGCCAATTGAAGGGATTTCTAATTCAAGTTCTGCTGTTACTCAAGTTTCACCTATTTCTTCGCAATGGTATTATGTAACTGTAACAAATGATACGTGTTCAGCTTCAGATTCGGTTTATGTATTAGTAAACGATTTACCTAATATAAATTTACTTCCAATTGATACTTCTATTTGTATGATGGATACAGCTTTTTTTTCCGTGACAGGATCTGAAAATTACAATTGGTTTATTAATGATAGTTCTGTTTTAGCTTCAAATAAATATGAGCTTATTATCAAAAAGGATTTAGTTGCGATTGTAGAGGGGCAAGATTTAAACGGTTGTTCAGCTTATGATACTAGCATAATTAAAGTACTAGCGCTTCCAGTTGTCAGTTTAACAACTGACACTTCGATTTGTATAGGTGATAGTATAATATTAAAAGCAAGTGGAGGTATAGATTATTTATGGTCTGAAAGTTCATTTGGAATAGATTCTGTTATTGAATTTACTCCCGAAAAAACGAATGTTTATTCTGTGAAAGTCGTTGGTTCTAATTCATGTTATGATGTTGATTCAGTTTCAGTTGTTGTAAATGATTTACCAACGATAGAACTAATGAGCGACACACTCATATGCGAAGGTTCTAGAGCTAATTTATGGGCGCGCGGTGGAGTCGTTTATGAGTGGTCTCCTGACCTTTACTTAGATCGTAATTTAGGCAGTGATGTAATTTCTTTACCAATAGATCCTATTACGTATAAAGTTGTTGTTGTAGATTCTAACCAATGTGTAGACTCAATGTTTACAAGTATAGATATAAATGTGAATCCTATTGCTAATTTTAATTATAATATTTTACCTGTTTGTGAAGGATTGGGAGTTCAATTTTCTGACAGCAGTGAATTAGCTGATAATTTTAGTTGGGTTTTTGGAGATGGCTTTTATTCAATTGAAAAAAATCCATATCATGTTTTTGGATATAATAGCAACACAATAACCTCATTAATTATTGGTAATAATGATGTCTGCTACGATACATTAACAATGGACTTTAATTGGTTGGAAATTTCGAATGTTATAGATGTTTTTGTGCCTAATATTATCACACCAAATAATGACGGGATTAACGATTGTTTGACGATAACAGCACCAAGTGAGTTTGAATCGTGTACTTCATTAATCGTTTATAATAGATGGGGAATGAAAGTTTTTGATTCATCATTAGGTTTTCATCAAAACTTTTGTGGGTATAACGCTTATAATAATAACGCATTAAGTGAGGGAACCTACTTTTACACGGTAAAGGTTGGAGACTATTCCCTAAATGGTTTTGTAAGTATTATTAAATAATTGAAAAGCGAACGTTATAGTTTTAACATTAAAACTGTGAAAAAACTTAGATGTCTTTTAAGTCCATTAAGTTTTTTTCCATTGCTTGAATAGATATCTCTTTATATTTTTTAGGTACCATAAATTCAGTATCTAAAATTTCAGTCTTTTCAACTTCGATAGCTGTAAAATGCATTACAACATTAAAGCGCTCAACTCTATATTCCATTAAAACACCTGGGATATCCTTGAATGGTGTACACCAATTGGGATCTTTAATGTTGATTTGATCTGTATACCATAAATCATAAAAATATTGATTGTTTGGACTATCAACTTTTACTTGTGCCTTGTGGCAAAGATAACCTGCTATTGATTTTGTATCTGGGAGTAATTCAAACTTATGATTCGGTATTTGCGCTATTAGCTCATCAACTTGTTCAGTTCCTCTATGAGAAACATTTTTTTTTCTCATGAACTTTAACATTTCATGAAGATGCTTGTCTTGTGTGTTTGTGATATAACCGATTTTAATCATTCCTAATCCAAAAGTCAATTCCGTGTTAATGTTATTATTTTTGAATTGCATTTCCATTTCCGATGGCATAAGTTTTTCCATCCATTTGTCCTCTAGAGGTCGAGGATAGGAAATGTCATAAGTGATTACACCTTCAGTAACCTCGCCACTATTTTCTTCGCAGGTTCCTGCAAGTAATAAAGGTAGGCCAATAATTGTAAAAAATTTAAAAAATTGTTTCAATTGCTAATGTTAGGTACCTGGTAAAGTTATTCTAAATTTAAGTAATTTTTTGCGGTAAAACTTTAAAAAAGCTTCTGCATTTTTAAAATAACTAAATATTCTTAGATTCTTTAAAATAATTTTAAAGGAAAAATCTATAATTCATTGTTGAGAATTTTATTGAGTGATATTAAAAATCAATAACTATCAACGATATGGGTGTGTTAAATTAAGTACTTTTGTTGGTATGCAGGATGTTACAGAATTAAGACCGATTTCTGATTGGTTACCAACCACACTTAAAGAAGTTAAAAAAAGAGGTTGGGAGGAATTGGATGTAATTCTTTTTTCTGGAGATGCCTATGTCGATCATCCTTCTTTTGGGTGTGCCGTAATTGCTCGTATAATTGAATCTGAAGGTTTAAAAGTTGCCATTGTTCCGCAACCAAATTGGAAAGATGATCGTGACTTTTTAAAACTTGGTAAGCCTAGATTGTTTTTTGGTGTTACGGGTGGGTGTATGGATCCGATGGTGAACCATTATACTGCCTCCAAAAGAAAAAGGTCAACAGACGCTTATACTCCTGGTGGAGTGTCAGGTTTCAGACCAGATTATGCAACGAGTGTTTATACCCAAAAATTAAAAACGTTATTTCCTGAAATTCCTGTTTTGATTGGTGGAATAGAAGCTTCTTTAAGAAGAGTTACGCATTATGATTATTGGAAAAATGAGCTTTCTCCTTCAATTTTAAAATCCTCTGGAGCAGACATGTTAGTTTACGGTATGGGAGAACAGCCATTAAGAGAAGTTCTTGGCTTGTTATCAAAAGGAGTGCCGTTTGAAAGAATTGACACTGTGAAACAGACTGCTGTTTTAAAGTCAGAAAAATTACCTAAAGTAAAAGCTTGGGAAGATGTTGAAATAGCACCTCACGAAGAGTGTTTAATAGATAAATTATCCTACGCTAAAAATTTCAAAGTAATAGAACAAGAATCTAATAAAACGTTTGCTCGAAGAATTCTTCAGAAAATTGATGGCGATATGTTGATAATTAACCCACCATATCCTACCATGACTGAAAAAGAAATGGATACTTCATTTGATCTTCCTTATACAAGAATGCCTCATCCCAAATACAAAAAAAGGGGTGTGATTCCTGCTTATGAGATGATTCGCCACTCCGTAAATATGCATAGAGGTTGTTTTGGTGGTTGTAGTTTTTGTACTATTTCTGCGCATCAAGGGAAATTTATAGCAAGTCGTTCTCAAGATTCGATAATGAAAGAGGTTAATCAGGTCACAAAAATGCCTGATTTTAAGGGGTATATTAGTGATTTAGGAGGTCCTTCGGCTAACATGTATAATTTAAAAGGTAAAGATCAGGCAATTTGTGACAAATGTGTAAGTCCATCTTGTATCCATCCAGTTATTTGTTCTAATTTGGATACGAGTCATAAGTCAATGGTTGAGATACTGAAAAAAGTTGACAACCATCCTGAAGTGAAAAAAGCTTTTATTGGTAGTGGAATTCGATATGATTTGTTAACAAATTCCTATAATAAGAATGGGGACAACTCTATGGATGAGTATCTCGAACAGGTTGTGACTCGGCATATTTCGGGAAGACTAAAAGTTGCTCCAGAACATACTGCTGATAAAACATTAAAATTAATGCGAAAGCCTTCTTTTAAACACTTTAAGTTGTTTAAAAAGAAGTACGACATGATTAATAAAAAACATAACTTAAATCAACCGTTAATCCCTTATTTTATTAGTTCTCATCCAGGAACAGATGCTGCAGATATGGCAGAGCTTGCTGCAGAAACAAAAGACTTAGGTTTTAAGTTGGAGCAAGTTCAAGATTTCACGCCAACTCCAATGACTGTAGCTACAGTTATTTACTATTCAGGTTACCATCCATACACGCTAGAAAAATTAGAAACTGCAATTGAGACTGACGAAAAGAAGGATCAAAATGTATTCTTTTTTTGGCATAAACATGAAAACCACGGGCAGATAAGAAAGCAACTTAAAAAAATAAATAGACCAGATTTAGAAACAAGACTTCTAGGATCATCTGTTGCAAAAGAAAACACCCCGAAAATGAATAAAAGTAAGGGGCAAAAAGCTATGCCAGATTGGTTGGGCGAGCGAAGGAAAAAAGGTAATAAGAAAAGAAGGTAGCAAATAATTTTAATTGGATTACGATTAATAAATGAACGGAGGTTAAAGACTTGTTTAGTTTTAAATTAAAGTATGGATATTCTTTCTCATACTTTTTCAGGGCTTGCTGTTGGAGCCACTTTAATGCCGTTTTCAAAACAAGGATTAAAATCAAAATTAGCTATCTTATTACTTTCAGGATTTGCAGGTTTCTTACCTGATGTTGATGCTATTTCTTATTGGAGTGGATTTGATTCTACTTTTGGAGAATGGTTTAATCTTGATTCTTCGGGCGTGAAAGTTTATCATGACAAGCGCTGGTTTTCTCATCATGGATTGTTTCATTCTTTATTAATGGCATTCATTTTATGTGGAGTTATTTTTCTTGTGTCCAATCTATTTCGACATAAGCAAATTAAACAGCTCAATTGGAAACAAGAAAGCATACTGTATATATCTGTCTTGTTTGCATTCAACACTCATTTATTAGAGGATATGATAACTCCCGAATTCGTTTGGGGTGGTGTAGCTTATCTTTTCCCATCGGAGGATTATTGGGGTGGGACTGGCGAAATTTGGTGGTGGAACAATTACGATTTATTCTTGATTATTTTTTTGACTTTTACAATTAATATTTTTGCTTTAATTATTTGTAGAGTAGTAAGGTTGAAATGGAAATGGTTTGGTGTAGGAGTCTTTTGTGTTGGCGTGTTTTTCTTTTTTTTTCAATTAAAAACTCGACCGATTTTTTTTCAATATAAAGGGTTTTCAGGTCATCATGCAATTTGGGAAACAAATGAAAGACTTTCAAAAGAGGTTCAAAAAGAAATATTAGGAGGTGATGTTTATGAATTTATGGAAAAACTCGATAACGAAATTCCATTTTGGTTTTAGTTTATTTCAGACAATGCTCGCTCAACGACTTTACCATCAATTTTATTAGAAAGATATCCAATATAAGAGTCTTGGTCTTCTTCTAAAATTCCTGAGTCATTATTTTCAACTTTAAGTAATGCTGAAATTAGTTTTGATTTGTTGTAAACTGGAATTCCAATTTTGTTTTTTATAAAGCCTTGTAGGTCTTGATTTAAATAATCTAAAACAATTAGAGGCTTTTTAAAATATATGGTTTCGATGCCAACTGTTGAAAAGCAAGTTATTAGTCCTGTTGATTTTGCAATTAACTCGTACAAATCTGTTGATCTATCAATTACCACTTTAATTCCTAATGATCTACCTACATCTAAGAAATAGTTGTCGTCGTTTTCAATAGGGTGTGGTTTTATTATTAAAGTAGCTTTTTTAAGCTTAGATGAGGCTTCAATTACATCAGTCAAAACCTTTTTACGAAGATTTTCATCTCGTTGAGGCTGTGATGCAAAAACAATAATTTTTTCTGTTTTAATTTTTTCTGAAAGGTAAGGTATAACGTCGCTTCTGAGCTGACCTATTATTTTTGTTGTAGCGATTGGGTAATTAGATTCTGATAATAAATCTTTCCAATATTGCCCCCAGATTAAAAGTTTGGTAGGGAAAATATTTTCTTTTTGTTCTGCCTTGGTGTAAATATATCCTGGATGTAAATTATGAATAGCACCATGTTGTATTGCGACAGTTTTTTTTTGATTGGCGTAGAATGCATCAAAAATTGCTTTTTGATTAGGGCTATATTCACTATAGCTTATTAATGATTTAATGTCTTTTGTTTTAGAGAATGTTAGAAACCCAAAATATCGAATCAAAATAAGTTTAACACCTGGAGTATAGCTTTTTAGTAATGATATTATTATTGGGTTTGAAGGTGTTTTTTGTAATTGAGTCAACGTGTTTTTTATGGACTCTTTACCTTTATTTATAGATGATTTATATTTAAGCCAACCTTTAATATATATCCATTCAGTAAATAAATGATCTTTCGGAATATTAAAAATAAGCTTAAAATTGACCCGGGTAAAAGATTGCCCTTTTTTGGGAGGTATTACATCATTAAGAATTGTTTTATTGTTGTGAGACCTCGACAGATAGCCAGTAACATAATTACTTTGTATAGTTTTTCCATCGGGAAATAAAATAGGCTGATCGTTTTGAGGAAATTCTAAAAAACAAGAAGGCTTAATCCTTTTAAAAGTAATTTGGAAAAAGCTGATAACTAATCTTAATCCAAGAAATAATAAATACGAGAACGCTATTTTCTGAGCTGGTTGTTTTTTTTCTAAATCTTTAACTTCTACATGTTTGTGCTCATTGTAATATGTTTTTAATATTTGGTTTGAGGTATGAAGTAATATGGGCTCTTGTACTGAAGCGTTATTTATCTTTTCAATTTTATAATTTAGATTTCTTAAATCAAAATAAAGTCTGAATTTCCAATAAAACCAAAAATTAACCTTGTCAACTTTTAAAGACTGATGAATCTTTTTATTTTCAATAGTTAAGTTTGAAAAACCATTTAACTCTTCTAAAGTGGAATAATTTATATTCGAAATTAGATTGGAATCCAGTTCTAAAATTTGGTTGTCTTTTAAAGATTTGTGCGCATTTAAATATAAAAAACTAGGGTCAGTAATGTCTTTTGTTGAGATATTATCAACTATAGTTTTCATATAAACATTATTTAGGATAGGTGAAAGTTTCGAAATAGGTAGGTATGTTTTCAAGAATTAAACTTTCAACGAATTCCCTAAATACACCTTCGCCGCCTTTTTTTAGTAGAATATGTGTGTTGTTCTTTTTAACATATTGGGGAGCGTCCGAAGGACTTGCGCTAAAGTTTACTTTTGCCAATAGTTCCATGTCATTAATGTCATCTCCAATAAAGGCAACTTCATTTAATGAAATATTAAGCTTTTCACATAGTTCATTGGCTACTTTAACCTTATCACTAATTCCTAGGAACAAATGTTCAATCTTAAGTTTTTCGGCTCTTCGTTTTACAATTTGTGTGTTTTCACCAGTAATAATTGCAACTGGGATGTTTAAATTTCTTGCGAATAAAACACCTGCACTATCAGAAGTGTTGAACTTTTTAAATTCATTTCCTGTTTGGTCGTAATACATACCTCCATCAGTCCAAACACCATCTATATCTGTGATAATTAATTTTGGAAGCATATTATACTACGAATTTAGGATATAAAATTTCATTTGTTGCTATATCAGAAGATGTAGCTTTACCAATAATTTGGTCTTTTTCATGCCATTTTAATCCGTCACCAGGACTAAGCATATGCAAATCTTCTTCTTTAATAATATGTCCTTTTGGTAGCGTCTTATTTGTTGCTATAGATCGCTCTAGTTTTGTTTGCGCTGAAACAACAGCGTCACTTCTAAAAATTCCTTCTTCTCCAAATGATAATTCTAAATTTCGAATATCTCTTAACATTCTTCTAATTCCATCTGAAGCAAGTGAACCTTCTTGATCAGTTCCTTTCATGTTACGATCAATAGTAATATGTTTTTCAATTACTTCAGCTCCCATTGCTACTGCTGCAACAGGAGTTACTATTCCGATTGAATGATCAGAGTATCCAATTGTATAATTAGGGTAGTTGTTTTTTAAATAAGTAATACTCTTCAGATTTAACTCTTTGTAATCAGAAGGGTATTGAGATAAACAATGCAAAATTGTAATGTTTGAATGGTATTTATTAATAGCATTTAAACCATTGTCTAAATCGCTCTTGTCTGCCATTCCTGTTGAAATAATGATAGGGATTTTAGTTTCAGCTAATGCTTCCAATAGTGGAAGGTTGGTGAGGTCACGAGATGCAACTTTTAGATAGTCAGGTTGGAAAAGTTTTAATAAACTCAGGCAACCTTTTGAGCATAGTGTTTCTACGAAGTCAATACCTTTGGATTTTACATACTTATATACTTCAAAATGCTCTTCATCACTTAATTCAAGAATTTGACGATGCTCACCATAAGTAGGAGCAAATGCATTTTGTGAATCATATGGTTGATTCATGGCAGAAGCTGTAAGTTCCTCGTTTAAATCACGCTTAGTTAGCTTAATAGCATCAATTCCTTTTAGGTCTCTATTAAATAACTTGTCCTTAATCTTAAGAGTAGCCACGTCAACAATTGCTTTTGCTATGTCAACAGACCCATTGTGGTTTTGACCGATTTCACCAATTATATATGTCATTTTGAGTTTATTTTTATTTGAGACTTCATCTTTTCAATTAAAAAAGGATTAGCCTTTACAATTTTAAGAATTTCTTTTGTTTCTTCATTAAAAAAATCCTTTGAAGAATTAATAATGAAGACACTTGAATCGAAATAAACTCAAAATGACATATATAATTG
>JAQXEE010000089.1 GCA_029251005.1 Flavobacteriales bacterium
TGTTAGATTGCTTTTCGATCAAAGAGCGTTTAGGAGAAGTAGCAGGTAAAAAAGTTGTTATTGTAGGAGATGTTTTGCATTCAAGAGTAGCGCTTTCAAATATTTATGCTCTTCAAAAATTAGGTGCTGAAGTTATGGTTTGTGGACCTGCAACGCTTATTCCAAAACATATAGGAGCATTAGGGGTTAAAGTCGAACACAACCTTCAAAAGGCATTAGAGTGGTGCGATGTTGCTAACATGCTAAGAATTCAACTGGAAAGACAAGATTCTAAATTTTTCCCTTCAATTCGTGAATATACAATGCAATATGGTTTAACAATGAACCATTTAAATAACTTAAAGAAGGAAATTTTAGTAATGCATCCAGGTCCAATTAATCGTGGAGTAGAAATTACCTCTGAGGTAGCGGATTCATCTCAATCGATTATTTTAAATCAAGTTGAAAATGGAGTGGCAATTCGTATGGCCGTTTTGTATCTTTTGGCGAGTAAAATAAATAGATAATCTATTTTAATCAATTATAAATTTTTGGCACATAAATTTTCTGTTATATTTGTGTAACTGCTAAAACAAATGCTATGAACTTTACTATCGATAAGCAAGAAAAATATACTTCTATCAAAGTGCATGTTGAGAAATTAGACACTACTGTTGCTCCAGCTTTAAAGTCTGAGTTAGTAATGCTAAATGCACACGGTGCGAAGAACTTAATTATTGATTTAGAAGAAACGAGGTATTGTGATTCTTCTGGTTTGTCTGCAATTTTAGTAGCAAACAGGCTTTGTAAAAATGTAAACGGAATATTTGTATTAACAGGATTACAAGAACCTGTTAATAAATTAATTTCAATCTCTCAATTAGATACTATTCTAAACATTACTCCAACTTCGAAAGAGGCTGTTGATTTTGTTTTTATGACAGAATTAGAGAAAGATTTGGAATCCTCTGAAGACTGAAAAATTTCTTAATTTATAAGAAGGCGGTTGATTGAATCAACCGCCTTTTTTTTGATAAAAAATTTAAGTGGAAAGATTATTCATATTAGGTTGTGGCTCAGCATTACCGGCGTCGGGAAGAAACCCTACTGCTCAAGTTTTAGAGCATGCAGGGAAGTTTTTTTTAATTGATTGTGGAGAGGGAACGCAATCTCGACTAAGAGAAAGTAAATTATCTTTTGATAAAATAACTCATATATTTATAAGCCATTTGCACGGTGATCATTATCTAGGACTACCAGGGCTCATCTCTACAATGCAGTTGCTAGGAAGAGAAAGAGAGCTTGTTTTATATGGTCCAAAGGCATTGTGGGATATTTTACAACTTCAATTTAACGCTAGTAATACTAGAGTTTCCTTTCCTTTTCGTTTTGTCGAGGTTGATGCAGAAAAAGAATTATTAGACACATCCAATATAAACGTTTCATCCATTAAATTAAATCATCGAATATCTTGTTTTGGATTTATTTTTAAGGAAAAGCCAAAACAAAGAAGAATTAATGGTTTGCTTGTTAAGCAATTAGAAGTTCCTAATTATTTCATGAATAACTTAAGAGAAGGACAAGATTATATCTCTAGTTCAGGTGAGTTATATAAAAATGAATTTCTAACGTTTCCGCCTCGAAAGTCTCATTCCTACGCTTTTTGTAGTGATAATAGAATTAAGGCGAATTTTTCTGATAAATTAAAAGGGGTTTCGATTTTATATCATGAATCAACATTTTTACACAAAGAGCTTCCAAGAGCTAGAAAGACTTTTCATACAACAGTAAAAGAAGCTGCTGAATTAGCTGTTGAGGTAAAGCCTGACTTATTGATTTTAGGTCATTATTCAGCTCGATATAAAGAATTAAAAGAGTTGAAAATGGAAGCGAATGCAATTTTTGATTCGGTATTAATGGGAGAGGATAGGTTAGTTGTTAATTTTGAAAAAATTGATTGCTAATATTAGCCTAAAAAAGGTATTCTAAGTTTAATTTAGTAGATGTACTTTTACAGACTATGAAAATTTCTTTAAAAATAGTTATTGCCTCGCCTAGATATGTTATCGCTCAAGGTGTTTCTTCTATTTTTAAAGAAATTTCAAACGAAATCATATTTGTTTCCTCTAATCAAGACTCTTTAGAACGATTACTTATAAAAGCGAATCCAGCATTAGTTATAATAGATGATTTTGATTTGGTATTTAAACCAGAAAAGACAATTGCCTTTTTAAGTTTTTTGAAGCCTGCAAAAACTGTGATTTTATCCGATAAAATTCAGCGAGATAAAGTTGAACTTTTAGAAAGAGTTGGAGTGTGTCAGTTTTTTTCTAGTTTTATTACGCAACTTCAAATTCACGATCTTCTTGATGCTGTATCTTTTGGGAAAAGATTTTATGATGAACGGATAAAAACTGTATTGAATTACAATGCAGCCGAAGAGTTTAAGAATACATGTTCTCAATTAAATATTTCAGAAAGAGAGGTTGAGATTATTAAATTGATTGCTGAGGGGTTTATTAACAAGGAAATAGCCGATAAATTATTCTTAAGTACACATACCGTAAATACGCATAGGAAGAACATCATGAGTAAGCTAGGTGTTAATAATGCAACTGGTATTGTTATTTTTGCAGTAAGGGAACGTTTAATTAGTCCAAATGATTTTCTTTTTTCTTCGAAACATTAGGCTGTTAATAGGTTATTGCTAACGTATTCCAAACTTAACTTATAATTTTTAGAAGAAAGTTTTAATAGCGTATAAAATAATCCTTAGAACAGAATCAAAATAGATTATTCAAAATCAATTAAAAATAATCCATCACGGTCTATTTCTTTTAGATTAACCTGTTTAACTTGATTTACTAAATCTTCATTGTATTTAGTTTTAACCTTTACGTAATTGGATGTGAAGCCAAACATGAAATCATTATTATTCTCAGCTTCAAATAATACAGGGAATGATTTTCCAATGTTTTCTTGATAAAAAGCTCTTTTCTTTTTAGCTGAAAGAATCCTTAGCTTTTTACTTCTTTCATCCCTAGTTTTTCGATCAACAGACTTTTCTAATTTAGGTGCTAAAGTGTTTGCTCTTTCGGAATAGGTGAAAACATGAAAGTAAGAAACATCAAGCTCATTTAAATAATCATAGGTTTCAATAAACTTTTCTTCAGTTTCGCCTGGGAAACCAACAATGACGTCAACCCCAATACAACAGTGTGGCATCAATGTTTTAATTTTTTCTACTCTTGAGGTATATATTTCTCTTTTATATCTTCTTTTCATACTTCTCAAAAGTTCAGGTGAACCTGATTGTAGAGGAATGTGAAAATGGGGAACAAACTTTTTACTTGTTGCGATAAAATCAATCGTGGGGTTTGATAGTAGGTTTGGTTCTATTGATGAGATTCTAAACCTTTCAATCCCTTCTAGCTTGTCTAGTTCAAGAACTAACTCATGAAAAGATTCATTATTGTAACGTCCAAAGTCACCAAGATTAACTCCTGTTAAAACAACTTCTTTAGCTTGCGTTGAAGCAACTTCAGATGCAGTTTTTAAAGTTTCTTTTATTGTGTTACTTCTACTCTTTCCTCTAGCAAGCGGAATCGTACAAAAGCTGCATGAATAATCACATCCATCCTGAACCTTTAAAAAAGTTCTTGTTCTATCACCTATAGAATAAGAAGGGAAGAATTCAGTAACATCATCTATTTCTCCACCCAAAACAACTGCAGAGTCTTTACTTTCTTGCTCTAGTTTTTCAACATGCTCAAGAATATTAAACTTTTCATTAGCGCCTAAAACTAGGTTAACGCCATTAATTTCAGAAATTTCCTGAGGCTTTAATTGAGCATAACATCCAATTACCGCTACATAAGCGTTGGGGTTTATAGACTTGGCTTTACGAACGATGTTTCTACATTTTTTATCCGCATTGTCTGTAACTGAGCAGGTGTTAATAACAAATACATCTGGTCGCTCCTCAAAATCTACTTTTGCATAACCACCTTTTTCAAAGTTTTGAGCTATACCTGAGGTTTCTGAGAAGTTAAGTTTACACCCAAGTGTGTAAAATGCTACTTTTTTATACTGGTTCATCGCGATGTAAAATTACGTATTTCCAATTGAATTGGCTTTAGGTTCTTGATTAAGAAATTTAAAAGTTGTTTTTATTTTTTGTGATGTGCTTATTTTAAAGTTAGTTAGAATATGAACGTGGAGGTATTTGTTTCTCCTTTCATTTTTTAATTGTTAAATAGTTGCATGTATAATTTTTAGAATATCAATAAATCCAGTGCTATTTGAACAATTATCGAAATATATTTTAATTGTGTTGAAATTTCTAATGTTGGTTTCGAGGTTAAAGAAAAACAAGAAAAAACCTTTTCTGATTTTTTTGAATGAGTTTTGGAATCGATTTTAACAATTAAAAGTTATAAACAATTCGAAAGGTTTAACCTCAAATCAATTTTGCCCCGAAAAATAGACTTATTTTTGTCCAAATTTTACGAAACAAAACATGGCTGATATCCAAAAACTACAAGACATAACTTCACAAGTGAGAAGAGACATTGTTAGAATGGTAAACGCGGTCAGCTCTGGTCATCCAGGAGGATCACTAGGTTGTGCTGAGTTAATTGTTACTTTATATAATGAAGTGATGGTTCATAATAAAAAAGAGTTCAATAAGAATGGAACTAATGAAGATATGTTTTTCCTCTCTCAAGGGCATATTTCACCGGTATGGTATAGCGTTTTAGCACATGCTGGATATTTTCCAGTAAGTGAGTTATCAACGTTTCGTAAACTAAATTCAAGATTACAAGGACATCCCACAACACACGATGGATTACCTGGCATAAGAATTGCTTCTGGCTCATTAGGTCAAGGTTTATCTGTTGCCGTTGGAGCTGCTCAAGCAAAGAAATTAAACAAAGATGATAAAACCATTTATTGTTTAATGGGAGATGGAGAGCAACAAGAAGGACAAGTATGGGAAGCTTTAATGTATGCTCCACATAATAAAATTGATAACTTGATCGCTATTGTTGATTATAACAATGCTCAAATTGATGGATCAGTTGATGAAGTTCTTTCTTTAGGTAACCTAAAAGCTAAATATGAAGCTTTTGGTTGGTTAGTTTTAGAAATGAATGGAAATGATATTGCAGATGTCTTAAAAGTTCTAGCAGAAGCGAAAGCTAAATTAGGAAACGGTATTCCAGTATTGATTTTAATGACTACAATTATGGGGAATGGAGTTGACTTTATGATGGGAACGAACGGTTGGCACGGGAAAGCACCAAGCGACGAGCAAATGGCAGAAGCTTTATCACAAAATCCAGAAACATTGGGCGACTATTAATAAGCGCTAAATGAAAAGATTTTTTGTACTACTATTTTTTATTTTATTTGGATTTAATTCTTTTGCTCAAAAAGAAATAACAACTACGCGGATATTATTTATTTTTGACGCTTCCAAAAGTATGTTTGGTCACTTTGGAGGGAAACCCAAAATTGATATTGCTCAAAGGTTGTTAAGTGAAGCTGTTGACAGTTTACGGAGAGTACCTAACATTGAATTGGCACTGAGAGTTTACGGAAATCGAAGTCCTATAACAGCGAGTAATCAAGATTGTGAAGATACTCATTTAGAAGTCCCATTTGGGCCTGATAATGTTCCTCAAATTAAAACTGTTTTAAAGTCAACTTACCCTACTGGAACAACACCAATTGCCAAGTCTTTGGAAGCTACTATTAATGATTTCACGCCTTGCTCAAATTGTAAAAACGTTGTTGTTTTAATTACTGATGGAATAGAAGCTTGTGATGGAGACCCTTGTGCTATTTCAAGAGCTTTAATGAAAAACGGAATTTTCTTGAAACCATTCATCATAGGATTGGGAGTTGCTGAGCAATATAAAAGAGACTTTTATTGTATCGGAAATTTTTATGATGTTGAGGATGAAAAAGACTTTAGAACAGTACTTGGTTTAGTTCTCGAAGAAGCTATTAACTCAACAACTGTTCAGGTTAATTTGTTAGATGTTGATGGAGAACCATTAGAAACCAATGTTAACATGAGTTTGTATGACTTTAATTCGGGTAAGATTAAATATAATTTTATCCATACTATGAATTTTAAAGGTATTCCGGATACGCTATCAATTGATCCTACTGTAAAATATAAAATTGTTGTTCATACACTTCCAAAAGTTGAAACTGATGAAATTGAAATAATTAGAGGTCAACATAATATTATACCAATTGAAACTCCTCAAGGAAGTATTCAATTAAAATTGAGTGAAGGTAAAAGGAGAGATTTGTATTTTATGGTTCGTCAAGAGGGTGAGTGTGAGGTAGTAAACCTTCAAAGTTTTAAAGACAAAGTTAAATACTTAGTTGGAACTTATGATGTTGAAATATTGACATTGCCGCGTATTAAAATGTCAGTTGATATTGAACAAAGTAAAACATCACTTATTCAAATTCCAGCTCCTGGTTTAGCAACCTTCAAATCAGGAGCCCCTGGATTCGGGAGTGTTTATCAAACTATAGATGGGGAGTTAGAGTTAGTTTACTCATTTACCCCTCAAAGCATAAGCGCTTCTTTGGAGTTACAACCCGGTAATTACAAATATATATATAGAGGTAAAACAGCAACTAGGGCATTTTATACTGTTGAAAAAGAATTCACAATAAAGTCTGGGAAATCTTCGATTGTCCAATTATAAAAGATATTTTTGTAACATAAATTATTAGATCAAAACTTCTATGAAAAAGTTTGAAGTAACAGGAAAAAAAGACACTCGTTCTGGTTTTGGAGCAGGTCTTTTAGAAGCAGGTAGAAACGACCAAAATGTTGTTGCTTTGTGCGCCGATTTAGTTGGTTCATTGAAGATGCAAGATTTTATTGATGAATTTCCTGAAAGATTTTTCCAAACAGGTATTGCTGAGGCAAACATGATCGGTATGTCAGCTGGTTTAACAATTGGCGGTAAAATTCCTTTCGCAGGAACTTTTGCGAATTTTGCTACTGGCAGAGTTTACGATCAAATTCGTCAAGCTGTAGCTTACTCTGGGAAAAATGTTAAAATTGCAGCTTCTCATGCTGGTTTAACTCTAGGAGAAGATGGTGCCACTCACCAAATTTTAGAAGATATCGGATTAATGAAAATGCTTCCAGGGATGGTTGTTATTAATCCTTGTGATTTTAATCAAACTAAGGCAGCTACTATTGCTGCTGCAAAATATGACGGACCTGTTTATTTAAGGTTTGGTCGTCCTTCAGTTCCAATATTTACCCCTGCAGATCAGGAGTTTGAAATTGGGAAAGCAGTTCATTTAAACGAGGGTTCAGATGTGACAATTGTTGCAACTGGTCATTTAGTTTGGAAAGCTATTGAAGCTGGGACTGAATTAGCAAAAGAAGGCTTATCAGTTGATTTAATCAACATTCATACAATTAAGCCGCTAGACGCTGACGCGATTTTAAAATCGGTTGCTAAAACAGGTGCTGTTGTTACCTGCGAAGAACATAATGTTTTAGGTGGTTTAGGGGAAAGTGTAGCGCGTGTTTTAGCTCTTAATAACCCAACTCCTCAAGAGTTTATTGCTGTAAATGATAGTTTTGGTGAATCAGCTACTCCAGATCAGTTAATGGAGAAATATGGTTTAAGTTCTGGCCATATAGTTGCAGCTGTTAAAAAAGTAATTTCAAGAAAAAAATAAGCTTCAATAATTTATTAAAAACAAAAGCCATCTTAATAAGGTGGTTTTTTTATTTAATAATATTCAAAAGTATTAGGTTTTATAGGTCTAATTTCAAATATAAACTCCTAAAAACACAAGACATAAAAAAGCCTGAGTAGAACAACTATTCAGGCTTTTTTTATTTTAATTAAATTCTAGTGAATTCCATTATCGGCTAAAAACCTTTCAGCATCTAAAGCCGACATGCAGCCTGTTCCAGCTGCAGTAACGGCCTGACGGTAATTTTTATCAGCACAATCACCAGCAGCATAGACACCGGGTATGTTTGTTTTTGTAGTTCCTGGTGTAACATTTAGATACCCGATATTATCCATATCCAACTGTCCTTTAAAAATATCAGTATTTGGTTTATGTCCAATGGCTAAGAAGAAACCTGTAGCCGAAATTACACCTTCTTCGTTAGTTTTATTGTTCTTATACTTAATTCCTTCAACAACTTGATCACCTAATACTTCAACTGTTTCAGTATTAAACATTACAGTTATGTTTTCAGTATCGATGGTTCTTTGTACCATTATTTTTGATGCTCTGAATTCTTCCTTTCTTACAAGCATTGTAACATTTTTACAAAGCTTAGCTAAATACATTGCTTCTTCACATGCTGAATCACCAGCTCCAACAACTACAACGTCTTGATTTCTGTAAAAGAAACCATCACAAACTGCACAAGCAGAAACACCACCAGATTTTAGTCGTTCCTCAGATTCTAGACCTAACCATTTAGCTGAAGCACCTGTTGAAATAATAACAGTGTCAGCAGTAATTTCTGCTTTATCTTCAATTAATATTCTTTTTGGTGTTTCGTTTAAAAAAGCCTCAGTAGCCAATCCATCTCTGATATCAGTTCCAAATCTTTCAGCTTGCGCTCTAAATTCCATCATCATTTCTGGTCCTTGAATTCCTTCTGGATATCCAGGGAAATTTTCAACTTCCGTAGTTTCAGTTAGTTGCCCTCCAGGTTGCAACCCAGCATACATAACTGGTTTCATTTCAGCTCTTGCTGCGTATATAGCGGCAGTATAACCAGCAGGTCCACTTCCGATAATCAAACATTTTACGTGTTCTTTAATCATGATAATCTAATTTGATTGTAAATTTAATTCTTAATCATTGAAAGCCACAATAAACTTATTAACGGTTGTTTATACCGCATAGATATAAATAAAGAGAATTAATTATTTTGGAGTGATTTTTTGTTCTTTTCGTGTTGAAATTTAAAGATGACACCTAATTGTAATTACTTTAAATTTAGTGTTTTACATACTTTTATTTCTCTTTCAATAAGGATAAATAGTAACTAAAGCTTTTATTAAATTATTGATAATAATTGTAATACGTTTTCCAGTTAGATGCACATGTAAAAAAGAAAATAATCTGAAACTTTTAACTATTGAACTTTGAATTTCAGTGTTGTCCTTATCACAGATTACAAAAGCTTTAAATATTTAAAGGAAATAATCAATTTAAAACCTTAAAGGTTAAGTTTTCTGCACAGTTCAAAAAAACATTATTCGAGTTTAGAGAAACTGAACATATTCTTTAATTATACGTAAGTTTAAATGTCAAAAAATTTCAGTTAAATGAAAAATAATATCATACTAATATTCTTGGCCGTTTCTCTAGGCTCTATTGGTCAGAAAGTGACATTAAATCAAAAGTCCCGACAAATGAAAAGAAGTGTCGTGAAAAATAAAAAATCGGTTAATTTATCCAGCTTAGACACTTTAGTAAGTAATAAAAAAACTTTAATTACTTCTAATAAAATCATAGATGCAGATGGTAATATCTACAACTCGGTAATAATAGGGGTTCAAGAATGGATGTCAGAGAACCTAATTACAACAAAATATGCTGATGGAACTCCAATTCCTAATGTAACGGATAGTAACCAATGGGGTAATTTAACCACTGGGGCTTGGAGTTATTATGATAACAATAGCCAAAACGACACTACATATGGTAAGTTGTATAATTGGCATGCCGTCTCAGATTTACGTAATGTTTGCCCATCAGGATGGCATGTACCAACAGATTCGGAATGGACTGTATTAAATGATTTTTTGGCAGTCAATGGGCATAAAGGAATGGAAGGAACAACTTTAAAATCTACAACAGGTTGGAGTAGAAATAATGGAACAGATGATTATGGATGGTTCGGTCTTCCTGGTGGTTACCGCAATAACGATGGTGTTTTCTACTTTATTGCTAACGTGGGTAGTTGGTGGAGTTCCTCGGAAGGCAAAGCAAATAATTCTTGGTATCGCCTTTTAAACTACAACAACGACAAGGTCTACAGGAACAGCTTCAGTATGAGAAACGGTTTTTCGGTTCGTTGTCTTAGAGATTAATTTTTTTGTTGGTGACTCTGGAATCAAATTCATTTTAATTCAGCCGAACAGATCAAAAATGATGGAATATATTTATTAGACTGTTTTAGTAAAGTAGTCTAAGTTGTAATTGTTCTTAACAAGAGCGTTTCTCTAGTTTGAAATGTTATCTAAAACTAAAGCATCTTTTCTAATTCAATTATTTGTAAATCTTTAAACTCACCTTGTTTTGTGATTGTTAATTGAATAGCTGTTTGAACAATGTGATTTCCTCTTTTACCAGCGGCACCCGGATTGATGTGTAAGTGATTTAATTTTTTATCGAACATTATTTTTAAAATATGTGAGTGTCCACATATAAAAAGATCAGGTCGTTCCTGTCTAATTAATTCAAGTGCTCTTGGTTTGTATCTATTCGGATAACCTGCGATGTGTGTGATTACTACTTTTCTACCATTTACCGAGAAAACTTGATTTAAAGGGTACTCAGCTTTAACGATATGATCATCGATGTTTCCATGCACTGCAATTAAAGGCTTTATAGCTTCAATATCGTCCATTACTTTTATCTCTCCAACATCACCAGCATGCCATACTTGGTTGGCTGCTTTTATATGCTTTTCCAACCTTGGATCTAAATATGAATGTGTATCAGAAAGAATTAAAATCTTAGCCATTAATCGTTATTTTCAAGAATGTCATAAACTGGACCCCTAAAATATTCATTTAACGGTTTCATCCGTTCGAATTTTTTTAAACAATGTTTTTTAAAATCAGGGTGGCAAATCTTCGAGTCAGGAAATTTGTGCAACATTAAAAAGTCTTTTCTCTTTAAATGTTCAACAGCAGGGTGATCTTTGTCAAAGCCTTTTGGAGATCGAATAAGTTTATCTCCCTCTAATTCTCCAAATTCGGCAAGGAAATCTAAATCGTTAATTATTTCTTCAAACTGTTTTGTATTGTGAGCTATTTCACTTCTAATTGATTTTAAAATGGCCGGTTGTGGATGATGAATTCCACCACCAACAAAAGTTTCTCCATTAGGTTTAATTTGTAAATAGTATCCTGGATATTCACTTTTACGCCCATCTTTCCCTATTGCAGCTCCAAAACTAGTCTTGTAGGGTTCTTTTTTTTTAGAAAAGCGAACATCTTTAAAAATTCGGAACACTGCATTTTTAGCGTTTACATTGGTAATAAATGGATCAATATTTTGAAGTTCAGGAATTAAATCATCAATAAAAGCGATGAAATTATCTCTTGCAGCTTCATAAAGTTTACGATTATCGCAAAACCAATCCCTGTTGTTATTGTAAGATAGGTCCTTAAGAAATTTAACGGTACTTTGTTCAATCATTTCTATGAAGCTTTAAAAGGTGTTCCAAACTAAATTAATACTTTTGTTGAGACGATGATTATTCATTTAAACATAAAAGTGAACGGAAAAGTTCAAGGAGTTGGATACCGAAATTTCGCACAAAGAATGGCTAATGAATTGTCCATAAAAGGATTTTGTGAAAACAAGTCTGACGGTAGCGTTTATATTGAGATTGAATCTACTCAAATGCGCGCCGATGAATATTTAGAGTGGTGTTATCGTGGATCTGTAATGTCAAAAGTGTTGAAGATAGATGTTGAATCAGCTTCGGTTGTAGGTTTTAACAATTTTCAAATCAAAAGGTGAGGTATTTAATTAGATTAAAATATAATGGTGAACATTTTCATGGCTGGCAAATTCAACCCAACGCAATTACTGTGCAAGAGATTTTGGAGCAGAAATTATCAATGGTTTTAACAAAAGAAGTTAAGGTAGTTGGATGTGGAAGGACAGATACAGGTGTTCATGCAAGTGATTATTATGCTCATTTTGATTTGTTAGATTGTAAATATTCATCTCAAAAGTTATTATTTAAAATTAATTGCGTTTTACCTGATGCGATTGTTATATCAGAATTACGAATTGTACATCAAAATTTTCATGCTCGATTTACAGCAACTTCAAGAGAGTATAAGTATTATATTACCAAGGTGAAAAATCCATTTAACAAAAACACATGGTGGATTAAGTATGATTTGGATACAAATAAAATGCAGCAAGCTGGAAAACTCTTGTTGGGTAAAAAAGATTTTTCATCTTTTGCGAAGTTAAATACTGATGTTGCGAATCATATTTGCGAAGTAACACATTTTGATATTAAAGAGGAAGGCAATAATGTCATCATTACAATTTCAGCAAATCGTTTTTTACGAAATATGGTAAGAGCAATTGTAGGAACGTTAGTGAGCGTTGGATTGGGGAAGAAATCAGTAAAAGAGTTTACCACTGTAATAGATGAAAAAGACAGAAGCGCTGCAGGATTAAGTGCTCCAGCCCATGGATTATTCTTATGTGCAGTAAAATATCCCGAAGCAGAAATGGCAGCGATAAAAAAGATTTAAGAAGAGGAGAGTGGTAATGAGTAAAGATGTAACGGGTAAAGCAATTGATAGTAAGGTTTTAAAACGTACGATGAAGTATGTAAAACCTTTTCGTTCTGCGTTTTACTCAACGTTATTGCTTACAGTTTTGGTGTCATTAATGGCTCCAATAAGGACTTACTTAATTAAAGTTGCTGTTGACGATAAAATTCAAACTGGTGATACGCAAGGATTAAAGGAAATTGTTTTTGCATTGTTTTTGCTCTTAGTTTTACATGCTGGATTACAGTTTTTACAAGCCTTTTTAGCGAACTGGCTAGGTCAAAATGTAATTTTAAATATTCGTAAAAGGTTATTTAAGCATGTAGTTTCCTTTCGTTTGAAGTATTTTGATACCACACCTATAGGCTCATTAGTTACTAGAGTGACATCTGATGTTCAAACAATTGCCGAGGTTTTTTCTTCGGGCTTACTTAATATTGTGAGTGATCTTTTACAATTATCAGTGGTTCTAGTATTTATGTTTTATATCAATTGGCATTTAACATTAATTGTTTTAATTCCGGTTCCAATTTTAATTTTTTCAACCATTCTTTTTAAACGCGCTATCAAAACAGCATTCATTGAAGTTAGGAAGCACGTTTCAAAAATTAATACATTTATTCAGGAGCATGTTACGGGAATGAATATTGTTCAAATCTTTAATCGCGAGAAAGAGGAAATAAGAAGGTTTAAAGAAATAAATACACTTCATAGAGATGCTTGGCTAAAAACAGTTTGGGCAAATGCAGTTTTTTTTCCTGTAGTGGAGATACTATCCGCAACTTCAATAGGTTTATTAGTTTGGTGGGGGGCAAGAGGAGTTATTTCAGGATACGCTAAGATTGGAGACATTATGGCATTTATTCTTTTTGTACATATGATTTATAGGCCGATAAGAATGTTGGCTGACCGTTTTAATACGCTACAAATGGGAATGGTTGCGGCAAACCGAGTTTTTAATGTTTTGGATACTGATGAACACATCACAAATGAAGGAAAAGATTCAAGTATTGTTGTTAAAGGACAAATTTCTTTTAACGATGTTTGGTTTGCGTATAAAGAAGAGAATCATGTTTTAAAAGGAGTTTCATTTGATGTTAAGGAAGGCAAGACTTTGGCGTTAGTTGGTGCAACAGGTGCAGGTAAGTCTTCGGTAATTAATGTTCTTACTAAGTTTTACGAAATTGATAAGGGATCAATTTGTATTGATAATCTTAATATTAACGACTTTACATTGCAACATTTAAGAAAAGTAACAGCTGTTGTTTTACAAGATGTTTTCTTATTTGACGATACAATTTTTAATAATATTACTTTAAGAGATAAAACCATATCAAAAGAGCAAGTAGTAGCAGGAGCTAAATTAATTGGAGTTCATAATTTCATTTCAAGTTTGGATGGTAATTACGATTATGAAGTGCGGGAGCGAGGAGCCATTCTATCTGTTGGTCAACGTCAATTATTAGCATTTTTAAGAGCCTACGTTTACAACCCACAAATCTTAATTTTGGATGAAGCTACCTCTTCAATTGATACAGAGTCGGAACGGTTAATTCAAACCGCCATTGAGAAATTAACAGAAGGGAGAACTTCAATTGTCATCGCCCACAGATTATCTACGATTCAAAATGCTGATCAAATTATTGTACTCGATAAAGGAGAGAAAATAGAAGAGGGGACGCATAAGGAATTGCTCTCTGCCGATGGCTATTATAAAAAACTGTACGATTACCAGTTTAAAACTGCACAAAACGCTTGATATACTTTCAATACAAGTCTTAATCTATTACATTTGTTGCTGAAATAAACTATAATTATGGCTAAATTATTGAAGAAAAACGTCATTATTGCTTCGTTTTGTATAAGTTCAGTTGCAGCACTTTTTAATTCTTGTGGAAGTGCTGAAGTGCAGCATTCAAATTTTATTCCCGCAAATGCGTGTGCCGTAATAAACATAAATACAAAAGAGATATTTAGTGATGCTTTTTTTGATTTAATTGCAAACAACGATTTAACAGATGATGTTGCGAGCGGGCCATTATCAGATCTTATAAAAAATCCTGCAAACGCTGGAATTCAACGTTTAACTAAATATCATTTTTTCGCTACAGGATCCAATTTTGTTGATGCGAAGATTGGCGCAATTTTACCTTTAAATGATAGTGAGTTATTTGCTGATTATATTGAGAAGAATTTTGATGTAGAAGTATTATCTGATAATGGTTTGTTAGTAGCTGATATTACGTTAGAGCATAAATTAGTTTGGAATGAAACGACTGCTATTTACTATTACGGTACATTTGGAGGTGATTTAATTAAAGAAGCTGAAGATTTATTTAAACAAGAAGCGGATAATTCATTAGCGGCTAAAGATTCTACTTTTGCTTTTGCTTTAAATAATGACTCGCATTTGAATGCTTGGTTTAGGAATGATGATTTTGTAAATATGGTTGATTCAGGCTTAGATATTGCTTTTAATTTTAAATTATTCGAAACCTTAAGCATTAAAAAAGAAGCGATGAAAGGAGCTAAGTCACTATTCATGGTTAATTTTAACAATGGAAATGTTAAAGTATCTCAACGTCAATATTTAACTCCAACCCAAATAAATGTCAACAACGAATTTGATAAGCCGAATAATATTTCTGGGTTGTTACCAATGGCTTCTAAACAAGATCCATTATTCGCTTCTAGTATTTCATTAAAACCTGAAGGTTTAGTTGATTTTTTGAAGGAGTACAAGATCGATAAAGCTTGGGATATGCAAATGGAAAACTCACCAATTAAATTTAAAATAGATCAATTGTCTCAGTTTTTTGAAGGAGACATACTGGCTTTAGTAAACGGATTTGATGAAATAGAGAAGGAGATTAACACTACAAGTATGGATGATGAAGGTAACGACATTGTTACTCAAAAGACAATTAAGATTAAAATTCCTCAGTTATCTATTGGCTTAACAGTAAAAAACCCAACTCGATTGAAAGGGATTTTAAACCTTTTTGCATCAGCATTACCTAAAGTTGAGGGTTTTTCAAACTTTAACGATGAATTATATTTTGCCCTAAAAGAGGAATATTTGTTTATAACAACAACTCCTCAGGGAATAACGGCTTTAAATAACCTTACGGGAAAATTAACGCCAGAATTAACCAAATTAATTTCAGCTAACCGAACATCAGCATATATAAACATTGGGGGGATTATTAATCAAGGAGATAGCAAAGCAGCAGCTTTAGGTTTTATTGAAGGTATTGGGAATTTAAAAAATATCATTATTTCTGAGAAGGTCATGGATAAATATGGAGTTGTTGAAGGTGAAACAATTATTAATTTTTCAAATAAGGATAATGGTTTAATTACTACAATTAAATTATTTCAAGGAATTGGAAAAGCTGTTGGGCCAATGGTATCAGCATTCTTATAAATGGATATTTACTTAAAAAATATTGCACCAAATCCGTTAATAGGATCCCTATCAATTGTTGGAGAGGTGTGGAAGAAAGAACTTCATTTAAAACCTGAAAATTATATTCATATTTTGGCGCCTTCAGGTTCGGGGAAATCTACTTTAATGGGGATTTTGTACGGAATAAGAAACGATTTTAAAGGTGAATTAATAATACAAGGTGAGTCTGTTAAAAATTCATCACAAGAAGACTGGAGTAAGCTAAGAAGTAGTCAAATAGCCATTGTATTTCAAGATCTTCAATTATTGGATGAATTAACAGCAATTGAAAACATTCAAATTAAAAATCAGTTGACCAATGCATATACTAAGGATGAAATAGTTAAAATGGCTAAAAGTCTTGACGTTTATGAATTGTTGGACAAAAAAGTTGCTCTTTTGTCAAGGGGTGAAAAGCAACGAATAGCAATATTAAGATCTTTATGTATGCAGTTTTCCTGGTTATTACTTGACGAGCCCTTTAGTGCTTTGGATGAAGTGAATACTCAAAAAGCAATTGCTCTAATTAAAACTGTTGTGACTGAAAATAATGCAGGATTAATATTGTCGAATTTATATTCGGATAATTATTTTGACTACACTAAAAAGGTTAGAATGGCTTAGTATGAAAGTAAACATTGTTAACATACTATTACAAGGTAAAAGTAAACTAGGATTGTTAATCGCTGGTTTTGGAATTTTATTAAGTTCTTTTTTGATCGCCTCTGTTTATCAGTTGTTTAATGACGTTTCTTTTATTCTGGATAAATCAGAAAAAGAAGAAGGGTATCAATATTTACAAATATCTAAAGAAGTTGGTGTTTCTACAAGTTTAGGTTTAAGCTCTCCTGATTTTTCGGTAAATGAAATTGCTAGTTTAAAAAAACAAAATTTCATTGAGGATGTGGCAGAATTATGGTCGAATGATTTTAGAGTCTACGGTCGTTTTGGAGGAAATGGATTTGATATGTTTTTCACGTCAGTAAAGCCCGATTTTATTGATGCAGACACCGATAATTTTAAATGGGAAATAGGGCAAGTAGAAATACCTGTTATAATATCCAATCAATTTCTAACCTTATTAAATCATGCTGTTTTGCCTAGTCAGGGTAGATCGCCTATTCCTAAAATAGCGATAAAGCAAGCCACTGTTGATTTACAGTTAACAAAAGACGGTAAGCGCTTAAGATTTAAAGCTAGAGTAGTTGGGTTTTCCGATCGTATTTCAAGCGTTCTAGTGCCACGTAATTTCTTGGATTATGCAAATAATGAATTATCAGGAAATACACAAACAAGAGTTTCGATGGTTGTTTTAAAAGTAAAGGATTCAGGGGATAAGACTTTGCGCAAGTATTTAGATCGTAATGATTATGATGTTAATGGTGAGCAGTTGGTAGTTCAAAAAAGTAAAACTGTTTTAAAAATTACTTTAGGTGTTGTATTTGTGTTTGGTTTCGTTATTCTAATCCTTAGTATGGCGTTAAGTTTATCTCAAATTAAAGGTTTAATTTATCAAAATAAAGACCGAATTAGAATGCTGATTTTATTGGGTTATTCTCCAGCCGGAATCATTAAGTCATTATTAGTTTCTATCGCTAAATTACTAGGTGTTATTATTATGTTAGTATTGCCTTTTATTTGGATTGTTTTTAACTCTGTTCACTCGTTAATGTTAACCTACACGCTAGGTTTGCCACAATTAACAATAGGAGTATGGCTTATTCCAATAGCCATCTCAATGGTTATTCTTTCAGGAATATTTGCTTCAGTAAAGAAGCTAATAAAATAATTTTTTGTACTGCTAGTACAAATTTTTATCTTGTTTTTTACTCCATAATTGAAACGCTTTAAGCGCATTCTCTCTTCCAAGTTGTTTAAAGGGTATTTTTCTTTTTGTCATGGGTGCTTTTAGTTCTTTGTAAATGAAAGCATCATCAAAATTAATGTTGGCAGCATCTTGTTTGGTACAGCCATAATAAACAGCTTTTGGTCTAGCCCAATAAATAGCGCCCAAACACATCGGACAAGGTTCACATGAGGTGTAAATAATACAATCGTCTAATTGAAAAGTGTTTAAGTTTTTACAAGCGTCCCTAATAGCAACTACTTCAGCGTGAGCAGTGGGATCGAAAGTAGAGGTAACTTTATTATTTCCTTTTCCTACGATTTCTCCATTTTTTACAACTACAGCACCAAAGGGGCCGCCTTCATTATTCAGCATTCCTTTAATTGAAAGTTCAACTGCTTCGGCCATAAAATTTTCGTCCATCTTATTTTTCTTTAGAAATGTCAGTAAAGGCCTTTATAAACACTTCAGTTTCTTGCGCGCCTTGAATTAAAAATTTGTCGTTAATAATAAAACTCGGTACAGAGTTAATTCCAGATTTTTTAATACTGTTTAGTCTATCCTCAACCTGTTTTGTATTGTCGATATTACCAAACTGCTCAATAATCTTATTTGAAATTTTAACTTCTTTAGCAATTTTAATTAGGTTGTCTTTTATACCAATGTGAATGTTATGAGTAAAGTAAGCTTTTAATAAAGCCTCTTTAAGTTTTGATTTTTCTTGTGGATTGGTAACACACTCAAGTAATTGATGCGCCATTAAAGTATTGGCTGTAAAGTTTATGTTTTCAAAATTCATTTCTATTCCCAAATCGCATGCAACCTCTTCAATTTTTTTACTCATTTGTTCAACATGATCAGCTGAACCATATTTTTCAGCCAAGTAATCAAACAGATGTAGGTTTGAATTTTTGCTTCCAGGGTTTAATTCAAAAGGAATATAATCAACTTTAAAATCTATTTCGTTTTCTAATTGTGCAATCGCAAGTTCCAACCTTCTTTTTCCAATATAACACCATGGACATACAATATCAGAAACAATATCAACTTTAATTTGATTTTTCATGTTTAAAGTTAAAGTTCTCAATTCAATGATTGAAGTGGGTAAGTTAATTATTATTGATTTACAGATAAGAGCTCTGAAAATATATTTAATCTTTCTTTTATCGATTTGGAAATCTTTCCAGTCATTCCTGTTTTAGGAAATAACACACATAAAATTTTAAATTAATGTATTTGCTTTTTAGCTATTTTAAATCCAATAGAAGCGTGTTTTTTTGCTTGATTATAATCTTGTGTTATTACTTTCGAAGTTGTTATTATGGAGAATGCATCCTTTACTTTCTTTTGAAATAATCAATTACTTCTTTAACTCGTGAAAATGGAAAACAAAATCTCTTGCAGTGTTTTCAGTGACGTTTACAACAGTAAGAACTAATTTATCGTCTCTTATAATTCCGTCCATTTTAACTTTTGAATATTCGTTTTTAGCTTTAATTCTGAGGTTGCATGTGCGATCACTTGTAAAGTATTTTCCAAATAGTATTCCGGCACCTAGTGTTTTATTTACAAATTTAGATGCCAAGTCAACATCTTTTACCGAACTAGTTGTTACAACTGTGTCGTTTTCATGAAAGTGAATATAAATATTTGCTTCTTTATCTAAGTTTGCATAGTAAACACCGTTTGTTTTGACTTCACAATCAAAAGTATTGGGAGCTATATTTGATGAATCTGTTTGTGCAAAAGTAGATATGCTGAGTATCAACAGTAACAAAATGAAAGGTGTGATTTTCATGGCGTTTATACGTTTTAAGGTTCATTTTGTTTCATCATTTATTTTTTTCCGTTGAGCAAACAAATAAAACCGTTCGTTAAATATTACTATTATCTATTTGATTTAAATGTTTCCTTTAAAATTCTAGCCTAATTTTATCAAAATGAATATTAAAAAAAGTCTATTCTATTTTTTCATATGTTTTAACCTAATTGTTTATGCGCAAGATTTTACACAAAATGTAAAAGGAAAAGTTGTCGATTCAGAATCGAAATTAGAAATTCCAGGAGTAATGGTGCAGCTTTTATCAGGTGATTCATCAAATATAGTTTTTACAGACATTTTTGGATATTTCACCTTAAAAAACGTTCCGGTAGGAAGGGTAGATATTCGATTTACTTTTATGGGATATAGCCCTATTTTGAAAAGAAGTTTAATTGTTAATTCGGGAAAGGAATTAATTGTTGATGTAGCCTTGGAGGAGTCTGTGACTAGTTTAGATGCTGTTAAAATAACAGTTGTTGATAATAAACTGAGGGCAAATAATGAAGCAATTGTAGCAAGTAACGTAAAATTAAATCCAAAGCAAACCCAAAAATTTGCAGGGACCAATCAGGATGTTTCGAGAATGGCATCTAATTATGCTGGAGTTGTTCCATCAGGAGATCAACGAAATGATATTATTGTAAGAGGAAATTCTCCACTTGGGATTATTTGGAGATTAGACGGAGTAAATATACCTAACCCTAATCACTTTGGCTCAATGGGTGCAACAGGAGGACCTATTTCGATTTTAAACAACAACAACTTATCGGGGTCCGACTTTTTAACAGCTGCATTTCCTGCAGAATATGGAAATGGAATCGCTGGAGCATTTGATTTAAAAATGAGAAGTGGAAATAAAGATAAGTTTGAATTTACAGGTCAAATGGGTTTTAATGGTTTGGAAGTTGGACTTGAAGGCCCATTGAGTAAAAACAACAAAGCTTCTTATGTGTTGAATTATAGGTATTCAACACTTGGGGTTTTTAACGCAATGGGAATAAGTTTTGGAGTGCCTGCTGTCCCGCAATATCAAGATGTAGCTTTTAAAATTGATTTACCTACGAAAGGAAAATTTGGTCGGTTTCAGCTTTTCGGAATTGGAGGGGTAAGTTTTATTGAATTACTAGATAGTCAAAAAGAAGAGGACGCTTGGACGTTTACATCATCTGGAACTGATGTTCGATTTGGGACAAATGTAGGCGTAGTTGGTTTAAATCATCGAAAGTTTTTAAATAATAAAACATATTGGAGTAACACTGTTTCTGTTACTTCTACTCAAAATGATATTACTTCCGATTCGTTAGAGTCAGTTACACTATTGCCCTTTAGAACCTATAAAAACTTATCCACTCAAATAAGTTATGCTTTGAACTCAATTTTAAACTCTAAAATAAATTCTAAAAAAACTGTTAAAATGGGTGTGAATACCGAGTTAATCGGTGCCGACTTTAAAGAAGAGTTTTATTCTAATAATCGTTTAGAATGGCTTCCTATTGTTAATTTTAAAGGAAGTACTGTTTTGGTTCAATCATTTTTTCAATACAGGTATAAACCAACTGCGAAATTGGTTATAAATACAGGGATTCATCATCAAATATTAACACTTAATAATTCGCAAGCAATTGAACCTAGATTAGGTCTAAAGTACCTTTTATCTAAAAAGCAATCGTTTACATTGGCCTCGGGATTACATTCTCAGATAAACCCATTAAGGGTTTACTTTTTAGAAACTAATTATGTTAATGGGTCGAGTAAAAAAACTAACGAAGATTTGGGGTTAAACAAAAGTGCGCACGGCGTAATTGGTTATAACTATATGATTTACAATAACTTAAGGTTTAAAGTAGAGGCTTATTATCAAGCAGTATATAATACACCTACAAAAGAATACTCTTATTACTCGTTAGCTAACGTTGGAGGTGATTTTGTTTTTCAAGATGAGGACAGTTTAGTAAATAAAGGGAAAGGAACAAATTATGGTATTGAGGTGACCTTGGAAAAGATGTATTCAAAAGGATATTATTTTTTAATCAACACTTCTTTATACGACTCTAAATATCAAGGTGGAGATGCTGTTACTAGGAACACAACATTTAATGGAAATTACACGGCTAATCTATTGGGAGGTTATGAAGTTAAAATTACCAATAGATCTGTGTTAACGATAGATTTTAAATTAGCAATTGCAGGAGGGAAACGTTTTTTAGCGTTGGATTTAGAAGCATCTAAACTTCAAAAGAAAACAGTTTTTGATGAATCGTCAATATACGAATCTAAATTTGACGATTATTATAGAGCTGATTTGAAACTAGGGTTTAGATTGAATCATAAAAAAATAACACAAGAATGGGCGTTGGATATTCAGAATATTACAAATAAGAAAAACATTTTTAGAGAAGTTTTTGATGAAGGTAGTGGAGACTTGATTTATGAATACCAATTAGGTTTTTTCCCATTAGGCTATTATAAAATCATATTTTAAAAGTGGAACAAGTAGCCTAAGGAAAAAATAAATGAAGCTGAGTTTTATGGCTTTAAACTATAATTAAACCTCGTTAGAATACTAGTTTTGTTCATAAGGATACAAGAAGTTTTCAGCACATTTCTTTTATTTAAAATAGATGTTTTGGTTAATATTGAAACAACAGGGATTTTTAAATAAACTCAACAAAGGTGTGTTTAAATCATTTTTTCCGAAACATAAAAAACTGTAAAAGGGGTTGGGTGAGCAAGATGAGAATCCAAAACAAATATAAACGAATTACAAAAGGTTAAATAAACAGGGTATAATACCTTAATTGGGGGTTCTATAACACGGTTCGAAAATATATAAATCGAATTTGTAAAAAGTTGAAAATACATATAGAGATCATATCTTTTACAACTAACAAGGCAACCAATTTTGATTTCTTTAGTCTATGTAAAGTGTAAGTAATATTACATAACTGTTCTTGCTGAATTGACCAACCCTTGTGCTTATTCTATGGAAATAACGCAAGGGTTTTTTATTTTAAACTTCTAAAGTTTGGGCTTCAATTGCCTCGATGATAATCGCACAAGATTCTTCGGCAGTTTGTTCGTTTAATATAAGTGGAGGCGAAATTCTTAAGCACTTGTCGTTAAACAAAAACCAATCTGTAATAACTCCTTTTTCAATACATTTTTTGATTACTCCAAAGTTGAATTTCTGATCTTTAAATTCTACACAAAGAAAAAATCCAATTCCTCTAGTTTCAATGATAGATGGATGTTTTAACTTCTCTTTAAAAAGAGTTGTTAATTTATTTACGTTATCTGTTAATTTATTGTCTGTTATTTCTTTTAAGCAAGCCAAACTAGCTGCTGCGCAAACTGAGTTGCCTCCAAAAGTAGTAATGTGTCCTAAAACCGGATGATGAGTTAAAGAGTTCATTAATTTTTGAGATGAAACAAAAGCTCCAATTGGCATTCCTCCACCCATACCTTTAGCAAGAGTGATGATGTCTGGAACAATCCCGTGCTGTTCCAAACCGAAAAAGGTTCCTGTCCTACCAAATCCAGTTTGTACCTCATCTAAAACCATTAAAGTTCCAACTTCATTACAACGTTCTCTTACTGCCTTAATATAACCTTCAGAAGGCATGATAATTCCCGATTCTGCTTGAAAAGCTTCAATAACAATACAAGCTGTTTTGGTAGTTATGTGTTGTAAATCTTCAAAATTATTGTAGTTTATCAATCGAGTTTGAGGAAGAAGCGGTCGAAAATTGTTTTTAAATTCCTCATTACCCATAATACTCAGTGCTCCGTGACTGCTGCCATGGTAAGCATTTATGCAAGAGATTATTTCTGTTCTGCCCGTTGTTCTTTTTGCTAATTTTAATGCGCCTTCAATAGCTTCGCTACCAGAGTTTACAAAGTAAACATTATCCAGTTCCTTAGGGAGTAAATCACAAATAGCTTTAGCTAATTCTATTTGTGGTGATTGAATGTATTCACCATGAACCATAAGATGCATGTATTTTTCAGCCTGATCTTTAATGGCTTTCACAACATTTGGATTACAATGTCCTACATTAGATACTGAAATTCCAGAGATTAAATCGATATATTTCCTCCCTTTATTATCAATCAAGTAAACTCCTTCAGCTTTTTCAATTTGAAGATCCATTGGTTCTGGTGAAGTTTGAGCTATGTAAGAGTAGAATAATTCGCGTTGTGAAATCATGTGTTAAAGTTAGGGATAAGATCGTTATTTATCTTAAAATAATATTAAATCAATCTTTGAATCAATAATGTGAGTTTTTGTTCAAAACAAACAAATTAAAATAATCAGTTTTCCGTTAAATAAAAATTTGTCTTAGCTGTAAAAGGGTAAATAGAGGAACTTATAGTTAGAAGTATTGTAATATTTTATTTGCAAGGGGTAGGGAATTTGTTGCGAAAAGAAAAGACTTATCAAAGGTAATGGAAGAACAAAAAAACGATTTGGAATGCTAATGTTAGCTTTTATATAATTAGTGCTTTAATTTTTTAATAGATTTATTTATTGTAAATAATCCAATTGTAAAAATATAGTTAAAACTGTTATGAGGTGAAAAGGAAAAAAGATTAAAATTGCTAGGGTACATGCTGAAAATCCAAAACCCCCAAATAAAAGTCAAATACTTTACTTGGCTTCTTTATAGTTTTTTAGTGGCCTTTCTAGTCAAACCGGTGTTTCTTTTTATAGGTTGACTAGTTGTGTTTTTTTGTTCAAAATACAATTTAGGATTGTTTTATACAGAGTAATTAATTACTCTGTAAAAGTAAGTTCAAATAGAAAAAAGAGGAATATAATTGTATCGAATTAAGCGACAAAAAAAAGCTGAATTAGATGAACTAACTCAGCTTTTAAATTTGGAAAGTTGAATTTACTCTTCTTCTGTTTTAGGAGAAGTATTCTTTTTTGATTTCGACACTTTCATTATTATTTTAGATTTTTTTTCATCAAAATCAACCTTAACAGTGTCTCCTACAGTTAGTTTAGAGGATAATATCTCTTCAGCTAGTTCATCTTCAAGGTATTTTTGAATAGCTCTCTTTAATGGTCGAGCTCCATATTCTTTATCATATCCTTTGTCAGCAATGTAATCTTTTGCCTTATTTGTTAAAGTGATTTGAAAGCCTAAATCTTCAACTCTCGTGAACAACTTCTCAAGTTCGATATCAATGATCTTGTGAATATCTTCTCTTGATAGAGAATTGAATAAAACAACATCATCAATTCTATTTAAAAATTCAGGAGCAAATGATTTTTTAAGAGCACCAGTAATAACACTTTTAGCATGGTCATCAGCAGCATTTTCTTTCGCTGAAGTATTGAATCCAACACCATTACCAAACTCCTTTAGTTTACGTGTCCCAATATTGGAAGTCATAATGATAACGCAGTTTCTGAAATCAACTTTACGACCTAAACTATCTGTTAAGTGGCCATCGTCTAATGCTTGTAATAACAAGTTAAAAACATCAGGATGTGCTTTTTCAATTTCATCTAATAAAATGATTGAGTAGGGTTTACGCCTAACTTTTTCCGTTAACTGTCCACCTTCTTCATATCCAACATATCCTGGAGGTGCCCCAATTAAACGAGAGATTGCAAATTTTTCCATATACTCACTCATGTCGATTCTAATTAAAGAATCTTCACTGTCAAACATGAACTTCGCTAATTCCTTTGTTAATTGTGTTTTCCCAACACCTGTAGGACCTAGGAATATAAAGGAACCAATTGGCTTATTGGGGTCTTTTAAACCAACTCTGTTACGTTGAATCGCTTTTACTACTTTTTTAATGGCTTCATCCTGTCCGATGACAGTTCCTTCTAATTCCTCGGCCATTTTGGATAAACGACCTTGTTCTTTTTCAGCAACTCTTTTGGTTGGAATACCAGTCATCATACCTATAACTTCGGCAACATCATCTTCGGTAACATCCTCTCTATGGTCTTTGATGTTTTCTTCCCATTTGTTTTTAGCAGATTCTAGTTTCTCATTAAGTTGCCTTTCAGAGTCTCTTAAACGAGCAGCTTCCTCATACTTTTGAGATTTAACTACTTTGTTTTTTTCTTCTTTAACATTCTCAATGTCCTTTTCAATTTGTATAATCTCAACAGGAACATTGATATTGGTGATGTGAACTCTAGATCCAGCTTCATCTAAAGCGTCTAAAGCCTTATCTGGTAAATGACGGTCAGTAATAAAACGATTGGTCATTTTCACACAAGCTTCAATGGCCTCTGGAGAATAGTTCACATTGTGATGATCTTCATATCGGCCTTTTACATTGTTTAGAATTTCAATTGTTTCTTCAATAGAAGTTGGTTCAACCAACACTTTTTGAAACCTTCTTTCTAAAGCACCATCTTTTTCGATGAACTGTCTGAATTCATCGAGCGTTGTAGCACCAATACATTGAATATCTCCTCTCGCAAGAGCAGGTTTAAACATGTTCGAAGCATCTAAAGACCCAGAAGCGCCTCCAGCACCAATAATGGTGTGAATCTCATCAATGAATAAGATAATGTCAGGAGACTTCTCTAATTCATTCATAACAGCTTTCATTCTTTCTTCAAACTGTCCTCTGTATTTTGTTCCAGCAACTAAAGAAGCTAAGTCAAGTGTGACAATTTTTTTTCCGAATAAAACTCTCGATACTTTTCTTTGAACGATTCTTAATGCTAAACCTTCAGCAATTGCCGATTTACCAACACCTGGTTCCCCAATAAGTATTGGGTTATTCTTTTTCCTTCTTGAAAGAATTTGAGAAACTCTTTCAATTTCTTTTTCACGACCAACTATAGGATCTAATTTTCCATCTGCAGCCATTGTTGTTAAATCTCTTCCGAAATTATCTAAAACTGGTGTAGTGCTTTTAGCGTCGCCAGGCTTTTTACCCCCAGTATTACTCGATCCACTTGAATCATCTTTACTTCCACTAGAGTCATCCTCGGATGGTCCTCCAGGGAATTCTGCTTTTGGATCTGTTTCTTCTTCAATCATGTCCATTTCATTTTTTACGGTTTCGTAATCAACATTGAATTCTTCGAATACATTGGTTACTACGTTATCGTCATCCTTCAGAATACTTAACAATAAGTGTTCCGTTCCAATTAAACTGCTTTTAAAAAGTTTGGCTTCAAGGTAAGTGATTTTTAAAGCTCGCTCTGCTTGTTTAACTAAAGGGATGTTTCCGCTTTGATTAAAATTATTTGACTTTGGTTTTATTTCGTTTTCAATATTTTTGCGAATCTCTTGTAGATTTACTTTTATTGCTTTTAAAATTTTTATGGCATTTCCTTCTCCTTCTCGTAAGATGCCAAGAAACAAATGTTCAACCCCGATGTAGTCGTGTCCTAGTCGCAAAGCCTCTTCACGACTATATGTAATTACGTCTTTTACTCTTGGTGAAAACTTTGCTTCCATAGTTGTCTTTTTATAACTCTACTAATCTATAAAAAAGTTAGTTAAGGTTAGTCATTAAATATACATACGATACTAAATTTAGGTTTGTTCTAGAAAGGTGTTCTTATTAACAAAAATTTGTTTGAAAGTCCTATTTCTACTACGTCAAAACAGGCTTCTTATTTACTATTTTAGTGTGCGCTAAGCAAAAGTTTTAACAACGTAATTTCTATATAGCAAAATATGGCTGAAGGAGAAAGAATAGTAAAAGTTGATATTGAAGAAACAATGAAGTCAGCATACATCGATTATTCGATGTCTGTAATTGTTTCTCGTGCACTTCCAGATGAAAGGGACGGTTTGAAACCTGTTCACAGAAGAGTATTATTTGGTATGATGGATTTGGGGGTTTACGCCAATCGTGCCCACAAAAAGTCTGCAAGAATTGTAGGGGAAGTATTAGGTAAGTATCATCCTCATGGTGATTCATCTGTATATGATTCTATGGTTCGTATGGCTCAAGACTGGAGTTTACGGTATCCTTTAGTTGATGGACAAGGTAACTTTGGTTCTGTTGATGGAGATAGCCCAGCAGCTATGCGTTACACGGAAGCTAGATTAAGAAAAATAGCAGAAGAGACTTTAAAAGATATTGAAAAGGATACTGTTGACCACAGATTGAACTTTGATGATACATTAATGGAACCAACGGTATTACCGTCTGTAATTCCTAATTTATTATTAAACGGAGCCAGTGGTATTGCAGTTGGTATGGCAACGAACATGGCTCCTCATAATTTAAATGAGGTTGTTGATGGAATTGTTGCCTACATAGAAGATAAGGATATAGATGTTTCAGGTTTAATGCAACACATCAAGGCACCTGATTTTCCAACTGGAGGAACTCTTTATGGTTACGAAGGTATTAAAGATGCTTTTGAAACAGGTAGAGGTAAAGTTGTTATTAGAGCTAAATCTGAAATCGAAGTTACTGCATCTGGAAAAGAGAAAATTATTATTACTGAGATTCCATACTTAGTTAATAAGGCAGAAATGATTAAGAAAACTGCCGACTTAGTTAACGATAAGAAAATCGAAGGTATTTCTGATATTAGAGATGAATCTGATAGAAATGGAATGCGTATCGTTTATGAAATTAAGAACAACGCAATTACGAATGTAGTTTTAAATAAACTATATAAGTATACTCAGTTACAGTCTTCATTCTCAGTTAATAACATAGCATTAGTTAAAGGTCGTCCGGAAGCTTTAAATCTCAAGGATATGATCGTTCACTTTGTTGATCATCGTTTAGATGTAATCATCAAGAGAACCAAGTTTGACCTAAGAAAAGCAGAAGAAAGAGCGCATATTTTAGAAGGTTTAATTATTGCTTCAGATAATATTGATGAAGTTATTGCATTAATTAGAGCCTCTAAAAGTCCTGATGAAGCGAGAGAAAAGTTGATGACAACTTTTGAATTGTCAGAAATTCAAGCTCGAGCGATTGTTGAAATGAGGTTGCGTCACTTAACTGGTCTTGAGCAAGATAAGTTAAGAGC
>JAQXEE010000090.1 GCA_029251005.1 Flavobacteriales bacterium
GGAATTGAATTACTTAATTCGGGTGGCGCAACAGCCGCTGAGTGGGATTTATATATTCCATCGAGTTCAACCGATTTTAGGGTAAGTAACGGTACAACCGACCATGTAACCATTCAAAACGATGGCGATGTAGGGATTGGGACAACTTCACCTAGCTCTTTACTTCAGGTTGGCGAAACAGATAATGCGAGTAACTCCGCAATTACTGTCGCTGGTAATGGTACTGGAAGCCAAGAGGGTGGTGAATTAAGATTAGCAACAGCTGCTGATTATGATGGAACATATGATAATTACAGACTTGATGTATATGAGGACTATTTTAGAATAGGGAGGCAATCTAAATCGGACTTTCTCATAAAATCAAATGGTTATTGCGGTATTGGAAGTGATAATACTATTGGAACTAATATGTCTCCTGCCACTCCCTTAGAAGTTTCTAATTATAATGCAACAACAAATAGTGTTGTTGATATTTTTACCTTATCTCAGGTAACTTCAGGAACACCAGCTGCAGGAATCGGGGCAGGTTTAATATTTGAAATTCAAGATGGAGGTAATATCGAAGAACAAGGAAGAATTAATGTAGAGTTGGATGACGTTACCAATGGTAGTGAAGATGCAACCATGACTTTTGACATCAATAAAAATGGTACAATTACGGAGGTTATGAGGATTGATGGTACACAAGGATATGTTGGTATTGGAACTTCTTCACCTAGCACTTTACTTCAGGTTGGCGAAACAGATAACGGTGGAAATGCGACAATTACTATAGCTGGTAATACTACTGGAAGCGGAGAGGGTGGTGAATTAAGATTAGCAACAGCTGCTGATTTTGATGGAACATATGAAAATTATGTAATTGATGTCATTAATGATGATTTGAGGATTCGTCGTGCAGGGATAACCGACCTTATTCTAACTAATGATGGTTATTTTGGAATTGGAAGAACACCTACTACAAATATTTTAGAAATTAATGGAGACGCAAGCAAAACTTCAGCTGGTGATTGGAGTGCTAACTCGGATGCTCGATTAAAAAAAGACATTCAAGAAATGGATAGCCAAGAGATTTTAAACAAAATGTTGCGGTTAAAAGGAATCACCTACTTATGGAATGATACAGTAACAGGAAATAATCGTCCAACTGAATTACAATATGGTTTTACTGCTCAAAATATTCAGGAGGTATTTCCATTGTTAGTTGAAGAAGACAACTTAGGTTATTTACAAACTGCTTACGGAACTTATGATGCAATGTATGTAGAATCGATGAGAGCTTTACAACAACAAATTGATGAACAACAAGCTATCATACAAGCTCAGAAAAAGGAAAACGAATCACAAAAAGCCGAAATCGAAAGTTTAAAAGCCGAGGCCTCTAATTCTTCTGCCGAAACAAATCAAAAGTTAGATGCCAACACAGCAGAAATCGAAAAGTTAAAAGCACAATTAAACGCCTTGTTACAAGCTCAAACAGCAACAGTATCGGTGCAGAAATAATTTCTTTAGTCAAACAAAAAAAATACTATCCGAGCGTGGAACTACTACTTTCGGATAGTTATTTTAAGATACCTAAGTAAAAATAAATGGTGACAGTCTTTAATTAGAAAGGCTATTGAATAAATGGTGAAAATCTTAAGTTTCGGCAGTCGCACCTCCTACTCGATGACGGTTTTGGTTGTTGTTTCGTTTTTGTCAATAAATGGAAAAGCGAATATTTTTTAAACAAAAAATAAAAATACGCTCAATAGCGTATTGTGTGATACATTTACTGTCAGTATCTTTGAATTTAATATGTTTTTAAATTAAAAAAGTGCCTGAACTTGACTGTTCCTCGTTCGGGTGTTTTCTTTAGATAAAAAATTATTGATTTATAAAACTGGTTAAACAAAATTTCACCTTTAAAGGACATGAAATACTGTGTCTATCAAAAAAACATCAAATGAAAAAAACAAGTATAATTTGCACACTCCTCTTACTAGTAGTCCTATCAGCATCCGCCCACAAGCGAAAGAAAAATATAGCACCTATAAAAGAGACACAACCCAAAGAAAACATTGATTCGTTGGCACAACAAATAGCAATAAGCTTTGGTGATTATGATAAGGCCATCACTTTTGGGTACCGGTTGCTTGCCCAAGATCCTGGTAACGTGAACAAATTTTTTCATTTAGCGCAATTATATTATGCAGCAAAAAACTACGAGATGAGCTTAAATTTTTGCACCATCGTAGCCAATAATGATTCGCTAAACAACCAAAGTGCCATGGAGCTTGTAGCCTTAAACTTGGTAGGTTTAAAAGCAAACGATAAAGCAGTGGAATTGTACAAGGTAATGGCCTCAAAATTTAACAGTCCAAATTATTTATATCAGGCCTCTATTATAGAGTTTGAAACTAAAAAAATGGATGATTGTACAGCTACGCTTAACACGGTTTTAAAGGATTCATTAGCTGTAGATCAAAAAATTGCAATGAGCAGAAAAAATGCAGTTGGAAAAGTAATTAAAGAGGATGTTGGTTTAATTGCTGCGGCATTAAACATATTGGGTTTTGTGAGTTTAGAAAAGGAGAACTACCCCGAAGCCAAAAAATATTTCAGCAACGCCTTAGCCATACAACCCAATTTTATACTGGCAGAAAACAACTTAATGGAAGTTATTAAAAAAGAAGAGGCTGAATTAAAAAAAGAGGAAGCAACAAAAAGCAATTCCGTTAAGAAGTAATTGAGTGTTAAAAAAAACACGAATCAAGTAACCTTTTTGCAATTTGGTGAAAAACAGCCTCCATAATGCTTAATATGAAACAATACTATTTGTACTTAATATTTGTAATAGCTTCTAACTTTTTACAAGCACAGACGGTATTGGGTAATTTATCCAGGTTAGCCAATCAGGAAATTCGTACAGAGAGTTTTAAAAGTCTTCAAAGCAATGCTGTTGCATCTGTTAAAACAGATGACAAAGGTAATTTCAGTCTGCCGTATTACCAATCCGATTACGGTGTGGGCTTTTTAATTTCTGCCGACGAAAAATCATTTTTCACCATTTTAAATGGTGAAAATGTAACATTTAGGGGCGAGTCCTCAAGAGAGCTTCAATCCATTGCGATCACCAACGGACAAGAAAACCGAGTAAGAGAACAAGCCCTGAGCGCAGGGATTTATTTGGAGAAAATATACATTGGCAACACATTGCTTTCTTCCAATCAAAAAACTACCCAATCCATCACAAAAGAAAAAGCTCGATTAAAAACCGAGGATGCTACCTTTTTAAACAACCTCCAAAAAAACAGCTGCGTAAGTTGGTATTTACCCACTCGTAAACTATTAAGTTCGGCAAGCACAATTGCCAAATATCGCACCCAAGAAATCCCTGCAAAAATTGCCGCATTTAAAGCCTTGGATTATACAGATAAGCGCATTTACAAAAGCAGACTCTTTAAAAATGCCATCGCGAGCCAAATGTTTTAGTCTATGCAATTAAGAAACTACATATTAACGATTACCTTAATTCTTATTGTCAAGATATCCTTAGGGCAATGTGGAACTATCGTGAATAATATACCGGGAGCGATGGTTGTTAATCCTGGACAAACCGTTTGCGTTGCTGCAGGCAATTATAGTGGTAATATCACAGTCCAACCAGGAGGAACTTTGAGAATATGCGGATCAGTAACTTTGGCAGGAACTTGGACAATGATGGGAACCTTGATTCGACCAGCTTCAACAACAATAAGTGGTGCTGTTAACTTTACGCCAGGTACTGTTATTGTTGATAATAATGCGTGTGGACCTTCTTGTTCTGCACCAAATACAGGATCAATCGGAAATCCTCAAACAATTTGTGAGGGAGGCAACCCAAGTACATTAACTAATGGTGGAACTGGAGGTGCGTCAACTTATAAATGGGAATGGTCACCAAACGGTTCCAATTCATGGACTACAATAGGTGGCGCAACATCATCCACATACAATCCACCTGCAGGTTTAACAGTTGATAGATGGTATAGAAGAAAAGGAGGAGACTGTTCACCAACTCAATGGTCATTATCTTGGACAAACACAGTAAAAGTAACTGTAATTGCTACACCCAGTGCAGGAACAATCGGAAATCCTCATACTATATGAGAGGGAGGCAACCCAAG
>JAQXEE010000104.1 GCA_029251005.1 Flavobacteriales bacterium
ACTATATATTTGATTATTGTACTTATCAAAAAATGTTTTCATGTATGAGCTCTCAGCAATTCGTTTTGCATCAATGACGAGCTGTTTGTGAAAGGCAGAATCAGCAAGCATGTTTTTGTAAAAAGTTTCAGGACTATTAAGAAAATATACTTTTTTCGATTCCAACCAAGTTCCGTTGTCAAAGCCAATCGGTTCAATTTTTTCCGTTTCAGGATTAAAGTAGAATCTAAGGTTATGCCAACGCAAATTATGAGGGCTTGCCATTATTTCACTTACGGCAATATATTTGGACCAAATTGGTAGATCAAAAACTTCAGAAGCATCTTTCACTCCATTAAGGTATTCGCTCAGCATTGAAGTAGCTGTTTTTGTAATTTGAGCATGCTTTTTAGCCCATTTTTTATTACAAATGAGGATTTCAGAATTTCTCATAATGCTGTCCTGATTCCAAAGTTTTTTAGCGTAAGACAAATCCCAAAAACCAGCCTCATCTATTTTGAAAATAGGTCCCTTAGGCCTTTCAGCAAGTTTTAACAAGTGATTGTCAAAGTGACTTTCGATCGCATAAGTTCCACAAAGCGTGTCATTAACACAAAAATAAGTGTAATCGTATTGCAGTCCAATTACGTTTTCTCTTTCTAACAATTTATGAAAAACCCATTCCTTTAAATAAGATCTAGTTTTTACCCCTTGAATGGATATTTTATTGTGTCCGATTATCTTTTTATTTTTTTCTTGACTTTTAATTCTAAAAGACCAAAATTGCCCTTTTAAGTGATCTGTATGATCGCCTTTCAGTCTAGCTTTAACTTTTAATTCTTTCCCATTACAAACTATCTTCCCTTCAACATAATCGGTTTTAGATTTGAATAGAAATTCCTTTTCAAGAGCTTCATCTCTTTTATTTTTTACTAGATTAAATGCAGTGTCATTTAATACTAATTTAAAACCATGTTTAACAATGTTTTCAATGCTGAAGTCGTTTTCTGAAGCGTTTAAATTTTCGTCAGATTCATTTTGACCTTTTGCAGTATTAACCGACTCAGAGCATCCAAATAAACCTACCAGTAGGCTTAAGATTATATAGTTTAGCTTATTAATTTTCTTTAATTGCATAATAACAATGTTTATTCAACTTCCATTTCATAAATGTAACCTGTAATATCCTTTAATGGAAAAGGAATATTATTTTGGTCAAAAGGTGCTGTAGGCCACCATTCAGCATCGTGAAACTCTTGGGTTACTACCATAATCATTTGATTGTCTGGTATTTTAGTGTTTAAATTGTTCATGTATCCAATAACTTTCATACTGTCTTTTGATGCTCCAAGTCTCCAAATAATTTCAGTAGGTTTCCATTCTATTTCGTAATAAAATGGTTTTCCAAGTGTTAATTTTTGAGGGTACTCAAGCTTTGAAGTAAGTGCCTTGTAATATTTATCCCATCTATGAACTTGGAAAGTATCTTCTTTGTATATCCTTGGTTTTACTCCCTGATTAAATTTTTCAGGGTCACTGCAAGCTAAGTCCCAGTTAGTACAAGTAACCATAACGTTATCATTTAGCGCGTTATCCTTAGGAAAGTCTTTTATTCCTCCATAAGAACTTTGTGTCCAGTATTTCGATGTTTTTACAATTTCAATGTCAATTTCAGAGTAGTGGTTTGTAGTGGTTCTACCACCTTTAAATCTGCTTTTTGGAATATACCCTGATTCACAATCACTACGCTGGTTCCATTTACCTTCTTGGTAAATCAACCAAAAAGCACATGTCAATCCATTCCAAACATAATCATCACTAATCATTTCAGGGAATTTGATTTTAGCTGTGAACTTCCCGTAAGTTAGTCCGTGTCTTGTTTTTATACCAACATGTTCCTTTTTCAAAACAGAGTCAGTCTCAAATCCTGGATTACTTATGAAAATAGCATTTTCTTTCTTGTCAAATCCAACTGTTTTTCCAGGTGAATCAGAAACACGTACATACTCATTTTTTAATTTAGACTCTTCGTATTTGTTGGTGTTATCTGTGTATTGCTGTTGAGTATAATCTCCATTAACTACATCATAAGCCATTGGGATATTGGTAAGCTTGAAATTACGGTTAATATGGTGAACAAATTGTTCTACATGTGCATCATTAAATCGTTTGTCAGAAAAACCTGTAAGTTCACTTGTATTATTAAAGTTTGCTGAGTCTTCAAATTTGGTAGGGTTAACATAGACCCCTTTACTAAAGTCTAGTTTCATTTTTGCCTTAACAATTCGTGAAGACTTAATTACTTGTAAATTGGGGAGGTTTTCTAAAGTCTTTTTATCCAAGAAAAAAGCATAAGGATTTTTATAGCTATCGGACAAACTGTCTTTAACGGTTATATCTTGGTAGTGGAGTGGAATACTATCCAAATCTTTTTTCTCACCTATAACAAGTAAAAAACTATAAGCACCAACCCTAGGGTTTCTTTTCCAACGATTGTTTAGGGCTCCTTTACCTCTTTCAGAATTAATCACCCATTTGGCATCTAGTTTCAGCTGGGCAGGTAAATCCAAATGATTTTTCTGAGCCTTTTTCTTTACTTGCTCTAACCATTCTGGGGCATCATATATTCTTTTGACAACTCTTTTCATTTCTGAGTCGGTTATTAAAGCATTTTGGGGCTTTCCTCCTAAGTATTTTTTTTCATTTCTTGGATTACCAAGTATTTGCAAAGAATCGATTATTTCATGGTAATCTCCATCTGATGGAATCGGTTTGGAGACATGAAATCCAGTGTTCGCATTCAACCAACTTCCGTAGAAATTTTCGTTAGCTTTAGGGTTATAACTGCTATCGGCAAACTCAGGGAATTTATAAGTTTCATTTTGGTAAAAGACCTTGTAATACAACTGTTTATCTGATTTACTATTGTTTTGAACCTGGAAACTTATTTGAAAGTATTCTTTATTGTCATTAGCATTAGGTAGAGCGACACCTTCTTTTATAGCATTATTAAGATTAAAATTAATTTCTAATGTGTCTTTTTCAGAAGTAAAATTTGACAGAGAGTTGAAGTTTTTGACTTCAAAAGTTAAATCAGAGCTTTGTATTTTACAAGACAAAACAGCTAGCGAAAAAAGTATGATTAACACAGAAATGTAATACCTTGAAAATGCTTTAAAAATCATAATTTTTATTTAAATCTGGTTTTTCGTAAAAGTATTCAAACTTTTGTTCTTAGCAAAACGACTAGGTTGCTTTCTTTTGCTTGAGCTAAGTGAAAATCGGTTCTATAGATTTGTAAATGAGTTTATGTTCAGTTGCATTAAAACAGGTGCCAATTACTAATTGAAAAAATTTCTAAACATTAATTTGTACTTCTCCATTCAGGATTTTCATATATGCCGAAAAAAGTATAATTTTTTTCTGTTCACGATACGCAATCTAAGAAATCACCTTAATCTATGTGCGACTTATTACAGTTAAATAATTTTAAAAATGAACCGAATTAGAGGTTAGTTGTATAACTTCAAAATTCGATTATGAAAAAGTTTGATATATTAGTTTTAGCCGTCTTATTTACAGGAATTGCATTAGGACAAGAAGTACAGCGGGAGACTGTAAAAAGAATCACTCAAGCCGATAAAAGTTTAGAGTGGTATCAAACTCAAAAGAAACTTTGGAAACAAGAAGTTAATGAGCACCCAAAAAGGGAGGAAGCTTGGTGGAATTATTACTTCAATTATCTGCCGAACATCTGGAAACCTACATATTAAGATATCAGCAAGGATTCTCAACTAGAGAAGTTGCTGACATACTTGACATATCATAGGGAACAGTAAAATCGAGGCTTTTTAAGGCCACTCAATTTATTTCTTCAATAATGCTCTAAACTTTTTTAAGCTTGAATCAATACCTTCTTTTTTACTGTTGTTACAAAGTAATATGATGCAATCTTTGGTTTTTATGTCTCGCCATATATAAGATCTAAACCCAACCCAACCACCGCTATGTTCAGTTATTCTTGTTTTGCCGTTTTCTTCTTTAATTCCCCAACCGTAACCGTATTTAAGGTCTTCTTTTTTATGGAGATAATTGTAGCCTGTGAAGGCTTCTTTGAGAGCTTCTTTTGATACTAGTTTTTCAGTGTAAAGTGCAGCATTCCATTTAGCTAAATCAGGCGCATTAGAAAATATCCCCCCTTCTCCTTGCATACAGTTTAGGTAATGATGTTCAGCTTCATAAATAGTGTTTTTGTTTTTTTCCCAGTAACCATAGGCTCTATTTTGAATTGTATTGGTGTCTCCTGGGATATAATGAAGTACCGATGTATTATTCATTTCTAATGGAGTGAAAATATTGTCTTTCATGAATTTAGCGAAAGACTGTTTAGAAACTCGTTCGGTTATCATGGCTAATAATGAATATCCAGTGTTACTATACACCATCTTTTCGCCTGGAGCAAATAGCCTTTTGGGATGAGCGTTAAATAGCATGTTTATTACCGAATCTTTATTAGGTATTAGTCTTTCATAATTCCACCATTTTTTTTCTGGTTGATAAGCTTTTTGTGTCACAGGCATATAATCCGGAAGGCCGGAAGTGTGAGTAAGTAGGTGTTTAATTGTGATATTTGGGTAAGGGCACTCAGGAATATATTGCCTAATACTGTCTGTAATTTTAAGTTTACCTTTTTCTTTTAAGATTAAAATACCCATTGCGGTAAACTGTTTACTCACTGAACAAATTCGAAAAACCGAATTGACATCAAGCTGTTTAATTGAGTCTTTATCGGCTGGTCCAAATGCACCTGAGTAAATAATGTTACTATTTTTAATGACGATTGCTGTTCCATTAAAATCACCTTTTTGATGAAGTTTTTGAAGGTGATTTTGATAGGCATTGGAATCGTTTTGGGCTCTAATTGCTTGGCTAATTAAGCATAAAATTATTAATAGGGTTTTCATAATTATTGATATTTATAATATTGTATTGTTTTTTAATCGCAACTTCTGAGTTAAACAATAATTTTACTATTTCTAAGATGGTAGATTCAAAATTATATCTCTTTCTAGATTTTGTGTTTAATTTTTTTTGAATCTTAATTTCCCAATAAATCTAAAAGTTGCATTTGTTATTTTAATCTAAGTCCAGAAAGGTTTGCAATCATTTTATTTAGCCCTTTCTTGAACTTCATCAGAACTGGTGCCTCTATCGCGTTGTTTTTTTAATCGTTTATTTCCGAAGGCATAAGCTATTGATATTTTAAAAACTTGCTTCTCAGGTTCAAATGAATTGATGGATGTTACAGCTCCTTGGTTAAAACTTCCGTTATGAACTCTTAAACCGAAGATGTCGGTGCCGGTAAAGTTAAACTTCCAACTTTTGTGTCGTTTTGAAAATGACGCATCAAATTGTATAAATTCGTTTTGTTGCCACACTTGCCAAAAGTGTTTGTGGTGATAAAACCCAACGAATTCAGCTTTCCACCCTTTTGTGATTCTGATTTGATTTTGTAACTGAAGGTGAAAAGATGTATAGCTGTAGTTAAATCCTGGTGAGTTGGTTAAGCGGTTATGAAAAACGGTTGCATTCCATAATATTAGCCATCGTTTTAAAGGTTTTATCGGTCCGTTTAAAGTTGCGTTTAAGTTGTGTTCTTCTCCTAAGTTTTGAAATTGAAACCGTTGAATAACCTCTCCTTCTTTAGAGTTTGGGGTAAGAAAAATGCTGTTGTCATGTCGTCCGTAATTTAAGCTGAAATTAAAACTTTCGAAAAAGCTTAAGCCGTAGCTTAATTGATCGTAAATAACAGGGCGTAAATCAGGGTTTCCAACGCTTATGAGGTAAGGGTTTATTCGCTGTTCAAAAGGAGTAAGCTCTAAGTATTCTGGTCGTTTAATTCTTTTGTTATAACTCAATGAATGCACCCAGTTTTCGTGCGCTTGGTAACTAATTGATGTGTTTGGGAAGAGGTTAATGAATGATTGGTTAAATTTTATTGAATCGATGTTTGTTTTTCCATCCATAATGGTGTTTTCAATTCTGAAACCAAAATCAACTGTCCACTTTTCTGCCCAAGCTTTATTAAAAGCAAGGTATCCAGCTAAAATTCGCTCTTTATATTGAAAATTTAGAGCGTTTTCCCATTGCTCGCCCGCGTCTTCAAAATCGTTGTAATAATTACTTAATTGATTCAATTCACTAAACTTAGCCCCCGATTCTAAGTTCCAGTCATTTCTAAATTTTTTCTCAAAATCTAGCTTCGTAGTTATGGCTTTTAAATTAACATCAAAGTTTGTTGTGAAAACTTCGTTACCAGTTTTAACATTGGTTAGCCAATAATCATTCTCGGTAATTTGATCACTATTATCGAAATTGTAGATGTAGTCAACATCAAAATTCATCCGTCCTTTTTTAATTGTCCGTTCAAAGTTTAAATTGTAAACATTCCCTTTCCAGGTGTTTACGACATCTCGATATCCCAGAGTTTTATTGTAATGATAATCACCAGCAACTACTCTAGCCGAAAGGTTTTCGTAGCCATTAAAATCCCCAATATAGGGTGAGATTAAAATACCTATGGTAGTATTGGTATCCATCTCATAATCGAAACCTGCGCTTGCGGCTAGGTTTTGATTGGTGTAAACTGGCAACTTGATGTTGTGAACCTCATGATGTGTACCATCAATTTGGGTGTTTAACTCAAACCGTTGATCAAAATAGAATTGCTCTTGAATGGCGTTAATGTTTCCATAAAAATTGATTTTTTTATTTCGGTAGTTAAAGTTGAAATATGAATTTGACTTAGGGTATTTCCCCATTCCGGTATTAACCCCAACATTTCCATTAAAGCCTTTAGAGGCGCTTTTCTTTTTTATAATATTGATGATTCCACCACTTCCTTCTGCGTCAAATCTTGCAGGTGGGGTATTAAACACTTCTATTTTTTCGATATCGGTACCGGGAGTCCCTTCAAGTTGTTGTAATAGTTGCTGAACTGATACAAGTGAGGGTTTACCGTTTATGAAAACCTGAATATTTCTTTGTCCGTTTAAGGTGAAGTTGCCATTTTGATCCATCGTAACACCAGGTATTTTTGATAGAATATCTTTTGCATTACTACTTTCTAAAAGAGGAGAAGAGGCAATATTTATATTTAATCCACGGCCTGTTTTTTCTATGATTGGTTTGGTGATATCAATAACAATAGCGTCCAGTGCGTTTTCACTTGATTTTAATATAATTGCACCGAAATTAGTCGGTTTTTGAAAGGTGTCAGTAGAATAGGTTTTAAAACCGAATGCAGAAATTTTCAAAAAATAGAATTGATCACTTTCAGTAAAATTCAAAGTGAACACCCCATTTTTATCCGCATAAGTTGCATTTTCGGTTTCATTGTTAGATATATTTATTAATTCAATTTGAGCAAAGGGAATTGTGTCATTTGAGCTAGCTTTTATCTCTCCCTTAATAACTTGCCCATTTGAAGTAATCGAAATCAGTATACTTACAATTAATATCGCTATCCTCATTTTAGTAAGTATAAAAATTTTCAGCTTCTATATATATAACGGTAGTAGCGTTATTAATTTTTTTTTCATCGAATTCTTTATGTAGAAATTGATCCTTTTCTTTTTTTTCATAAAGTTTTGAATTAGCCATGCAGGCAAACAAGAACGCACTTGATATGGCTATTATAGTTTTCATAGTCCAAAGAAATGGTATTGGATTTGAATATTATAATAGATTCTCCACAATCCGCTAGTTTGCCGTTACATGTTTCTTATTTACCGACGAATCTATTGGTCGGTAAAAATAACTTGTTTGTCGGTGTGTTTAATGTTTGGAAACAGTTTAATTGGAGCTTAAAAGGGGAATACTGTACTTTTGTGTTTGATGGGGTTTAAGGAGCTTTTTGTTATCCATATAATTATTTGGGCTTTCTATTTTTTAGGAATCGGATATTACATTGATATTTACTACTATCATGAAGCGGGCGAGGAAAATACATATTACTACTTTTTTGGTTGGTGTTTGAGTAGATTCTTTGATGTTGGCTTTACTTATTTTGTTGCCAAAATACTTCTTCAAAAACTATTATTAAATAATAAATATTGGCTATTTTCTGCAGCGCTATTGACATCCTGTTTTTTTCATTTTGCATATGATTCATTAGTTTGGAACTGGGGTGATTGGGGTGATTTTTTAGGGTCGGACAACCTGCAAAGAAAAGATCTCTACGGAAATGTTGTTCAAATGTTGCTCATAGCCCTTATATTCTTTGCGAGTAAAAATTGGGGAAACAGTGTTTTAGAAAAAGAAAAATTAGAAGATGAGGTTTCTCAAACTGAATTGAAGTTCCTTAAGTCACAAATGAGCCCTCATTTTTTGTTTAATGTATTTAACAATATTTACAGTCTTTCGTTAGATAAAAATGAAAAAACACACAATGCTATATCTCAGCTTAAATCAATTATGAATTATATTCAAATTTTTGAAAGTAAATCGGGGATTTCATTATTTAATGAAGAGTGCCATTTGCAAGATTATATTGCATTAAACAGGCTAAGACATGCTGTTAAAGTTCGACTTAAATCAAGTTTTGAGAATCCAGCCTTTATGGTTGAACCAATGATTTTTTTACCGTTTTTCGAAAATGCTTTTAAGCACGGGAAAACAGGAGAAAACAACGAGATAAGAGCATCTATAAAGGAAAAGGACGGTGTAGTTAATTTTGAAATAAGCAATGATATTGATCTTGAAAAAAGAAAAGATGGTGTATCCGGAGTGGGACTTGAAAATATAAAAAAGAGGTTACCATTTATATACAGAGACTTCTTTATGGATGTAACTGAGGACAATGGTAGATACAGGGCTAAAATTAAAATAAATCTTGAAAAAAAAGTTAAATTATAAAATAATTTTGATCCACAGTTTCTATTGGCTTTATGAGTTAGTAGAAATTTATTTATGGGACGGTTTGAGTCTGAATTGGTTGGTTTATCCCTTGTTTATTGTAACATTCTATTTGCATTACTTTGTGATTATTCCAAGGATGATAAAGAAGCCATCTTTCTTTTCAATTTCAAAGTGGTTTTTCGTTTTCTTCATTATTTTTGCAATACGTAGATATATTGCAAATACGATACTGTACGACATTGGTGAATACTCACCCCCTCTTACTGAAATATGGAAATGGATAATTCTTGGAGTAATTTCAAATTCAGCGGGGATATTAGCAGTATCATTAGGTTCGCGATATGTAAAAAATAAATCTAAATTAAAGGATCTTGAGCGTCAAAAAGTTAAAAACGAATTAAGTACTTTAAAAAATCAAATTGATATTCCAGAGACGATTAATATTTTATCAAAATTAGAGCAAAAGGCAAAGTTAAAACCAGAGTCTATTCAAGATGAAATTATCGAATTATCCAATGTTTTGAGGTATCATTTGTATTCAAAGGAAGGCGAAGTGATTCTTTCAAAAGAGTTGGGAATTGTACAAAATCAATTGGATTTGTATAATAAGCTTAATTATTCATCGATAGAAATTAGTTTAGAGACTGATGATCGAATTATCAAAACGGGGATATTAAGTAAGGCAGTTGGGGAAGTGCTTAAACATACTCAAAAAGTAAATTCAGCGTTAGAAATAAATGGATTTCAAAAAGATACTTTTTTAAAGATATCGGATGGGGATTCCTTTTTTTTAAGCAACTTGAGAAAGCGTATTGAAAACATGTTTAGCAAACAAGTAGATATTCAAAACACTACTCAGGCAATAATAATTAAATTAAATTAGTAGTATGAATTGCCTTATAATAGATGACGAACCCTTGGCTATTGATGTGATAAAAAAGCATGTTAATCGCATACCATTTTTAAACATATTGGGAGCAACAACGAGTGCGTTTGAAGCAATTGAAATCATTAATTCTGGAGAAATAGATTTATTGTTTTTGGATATTCAAATGCCTGAGTTAACAGGGTTTGAGTTGTTGAATTCTTTGCGAAAACCACCAATGGTGATTTTTACTACAGCTTATCAAGATTATGCTTTAGAGAGCTATGAATTGGATGCTGTAGATTATTTAATGAAGCCAATTCCTTTTGAGCGTTTATTAAAGGCTGTAAACAAGGCTAAATTACGCTTAGCGAAGGGTAAGGTAGTTTCTTCGCCAGAAAAAAAGATAGAAAAGAAGAATAGCAGAGATTATATTTTTGTGAAAACTGCTTATAAAACGGTAAGAATAGAGTTAAAGGATATTAACTATATAGAAAGTCAAAAAGACTACGTTATTTTTCACCTACTTAACGAGAAGATTTCTTCACAATTAAGCTTGTCATCTTTGTGTGATCAACTGGACTCTACTTTGTTTTTACGAATTCACCGCTCATTTATTATAGCAGTAAACAAGATTTCAGAAGTTGAAAGAAATACAGTGATTGTAAATGGCGACAGAATATCTGTTGGCGCAAATTACCGCTCAGCCTTTAAAAGTGTTATCGCGCATCAAAAGATCGGATAAGTTGTTCAGCTCACTAAAGAATAGAAGATTTAAGAAGGTGTTCTTCCGAACGCTCTAATTAATTTGTAATGAGCACCGACGGCTTTAATGAAGCTCCCGTGTGCATGATAAGGCACTTTAAATTCCTCGGCAGTAGCTTTTATAATTTTAGAAATATGACGATAGTGAACGTGGCAAATCCCTGAAAATAAGTGATGTTCAACTTGGTAATTTAAGCCTCCAACGTACCAAGAGAATAATCTACTTTTTTGTGAAAAGTTAGCTGTTGTTCTTAATTGGTGAATTGCCCAGTTGCTTTCAATGATTGATTCATCGTTTGGTAACGGGAAATCAACATCAGGCATTACATGTGCTAATTGAAAGATAAAACTTAAAATTAATCCACACACAAAGTGAAGAATCAAGAACCCAAGTAGCGTTGTTCCAGTAGGTAAGTCTAAAACAAAAATTGGAACAATTAGAATATATCCAAAGTAAAAAGCTTTCCAAGCAATAATCGTTAAAACATCTTTTTTTAACTCTTTGTCTGAAATTAGCCCCTTACGATTGAACCTGAAAACTTGTAAAAAATCTTTCCATATAATCCAACCAAAGGTCATTAATCCATACAAGAAAGGGAAAAATATATGTTGGTATTTGTGAATTTTCATGTGTTCGTGATGAGGTGTAAACCTTAAAATTGGAGGTCCTTCAACATCTTCATCAACTCCGGCAACATTGGTATAAGTATGGTGTAAAACGTTGTGCTGTAATTTCCAAAGTCGAGCGCTTCCGCCAACAAGATCCATAGATAACCCCATCACTTTGTTAACGATTGGAAATTTTGAATAAGCCCCGTGATTGGCGTCATGCATGATTGATAAACCAATTCCAGCCATTCCTGTTCCAATTACTCCCCAAAGTGCTAAAACAGGGAAAGTACTTGTCACCGTTTCGGTCATTATTAAGAAATAGGGAACAAAAAATAATGCAAACATAAAAATTGACTTGAAAACCATGTTTAAGTTTCCATGCTTATCAACATTTTTTTTGATAAAATATTCGTTAACTCTAGACTTCAGAGTTTTTGTGAATTCTTTATTTAAGTCGTGGTTGAATTTTACGCTTGTCGGCTTCATATTCATAGTGGGTACAAAACTAATGAATTAAGTAATTGCAAGCAAAACAACTTTTAATTTTTTAGACGTGAATTAAGCGGTTTGACTGCTTTTTGCAGTTGATTTTTTAATGATTTCTTGAGCAACTTTTGAAATTGCATTAGCATCGTATTCACATTCTGCATGAAGCTCTTCTTGGGTACCATGTTCTATATACGAATCTGGAATTCCTAAACGTTTAATAGATGAAGAATATCCATTGTCCAACATAAACTCAGCAATAGCTGTTCCAATTCCACCAACTACACACCCATCCTCAACTGTGATTATATGCGAAAATTTCCCAAAAACTTCATGTAATAATAAGCTGTCTAACGGCTTAGCGAAACGCATATCATAATGAGCGGCGTCTATACCTTTAGTATTTAATTGTTTACATGCATCAACAGCGTAATTTCCAACATGCCCTAAAGATAAGATAGCGATGTCTTCTCCGTTTTTTATTTTTCTACCGGTACCAATTTTGATTTCCTTGAAGGGTGTTTTCCAATTAACCATCATACCTTTTCCTCTTGGGTAACGAATAGAGAATGGACCTTGATTAGGCAATTGAGATGTATACATTAAGTTTCTTAACTCTTCTTCGTTCATTGGAGCACTAACTACAATATTTGGAATACATCTCATGTATGCAATATCGTATGCTCCGTGATGAGTAGGGCCATCAGCACCAGCTATTCCTGCTCTGTCCAAGCAAAACACAACATTTAAGTTTTGTAAGGCAACATCATGAATTACTTGATCGTATGCGCGTTGCATAAAAGAAGAATAGATGTTACAAAAGGGTATTAATCCTTGCGTTGCTAATCCAGCAGAAAAAGTAACTGCATGTTGTTCAGCAATTCCAACATCGAAAGATCGATCTGGCATCGCTTTCATCATAATATTAAGCGAACTTCCTGAGGGCATTGCAGGGGTAATTCCCATAATTTTCTCATTCTTTTCAGCTAATTCTACAATCGTATGTCCAAAAACATCTTGATATTTAGGAGGTTGTGGATTTTTAGGTGCAATTTTTATAATCTCTCCAGTGTCTTTATTAAAAATTCCTGGTGCGTGCCATTGTGTTTGGTTCCCGGTTTCAGCAGGCTCATATCCTTTTCCCTTCTTTGTTAAAATATGCAGAATTTTAGGACCAGGAATATCTTTAAGGTCTTCAAAAATCTTCACCAATTGTTTTACATCGTGGCCATCAACTGGACCGAAATATCTAAAATTGAAAGATTCAAACAGATTAGAGTTTCCTAAAACAGAGCTCTTAACAGCATTTTCTATTTTGGACGCAACTGCTTGAGCATTTGGACCAAACTTACTGATGTGGCCCAATAAATTCCAAATCTCATCTTTTACTTTGTTATAGGCTGCAGAAGTAGTAATTGCAGTTAAGTACTCGTTTAAAGCAGTAACATTAGGATCAATCGACATACAGTTGTCGTTAAGAACTACTAATAAATTACTGTTTTCAACTCCGCCATGATTTAAGGCTTCAAAGGCCATTCCAGCAGTTAAAGCACCATCACCAATTACAGCTATATTTTGTTGCTCTTTTTTCCCAAGGTATCTACTTGCAACACTCATTCCTAAGGCACTAGATATTGAGGTAGAAGAATGCCCTACTCCAAAAGTATCGTACTCACTTTCTGCTCTTTTTGGAAAACCACTTAACCCACCGTAAACTCTTTGAGTAGGAAAATCATTTCGCCTTTCAGTAATAATCTTGTGACCGTAAGCTTGATGTCCAACATCCCAAACCAACTGATCGGTAGGTGTGTTAAAAGCGTAGTGTATAGCAGTTGTTAATTCAACAACACCTAAACTGGCTCCAAAATGCCCTCCTTTTCGAGAAACTACTTCAACAATATAATCCCTTAGTTCATCACAAAATTGTGGAAGCTGCTTAGATTTTATCTTTCTAAGGTCATCTGGGTTGTTAATTGACTGGAGTAATTCTCCTACTTTAAATTCCATTTATGATAGAGTTGTCGCGAATTTACCAAAAATAATAGCGCCAATAAAGGGTTTTTATTAAATATAGTAGCTTGTTTAACATAAATTGAGACTTATTAATTTTTATTCAAATCAATTTTGTTGCCATTCACACTTAAAAATATTCCGCTCAACACTTTTTGAAGTTGTGTAAAAATTAAATAATTCAATTTAGAGGTTAACTTTAGGAAACAAAATTTTGTGATTTGTGTTTCCTTTATAGCTGTTTGTATTATTTTTGTTTTTGATGAAGGACTTGGCATTAGTTGATGAAAAAGAAATTGCTTTAATTGAGCGAGTTAGTGGCGTTTTTTTAAAAAAGGGTATGAAGCGCGTTACAATGGATGACGTTGCTAAAGAGCTAAGTGTTTCTAAAAAGACACTTTACAAGTATGTTAAAAATAGAAAAGAGTTGGTAATGAAATCAACTTATTTCCACGTTCAAAGAGATCAATTTAAGGTAAGAGAAATTCAAGCAAAAAATCTTAATCCAATAATTGAAAATCATGAGCTGGCAAAGTTTGTAATTGAAACTATTTCGAATGTTAGTCCTTGTGTTCATTATGATTTGGAGAATTATTTTCCTGAGTCTTGGAAGCTCTTAAATGGGTATTTCCGTGGCTTTGTTTTCGAAAGTTTACACACAAATTTAATAAGAGGCCAAAGGGAAGGTGTATATCGATTAGATTTTAATGCTGAAATAATAGCAAAAGTTTTTGCCAGTAAAATAGATATGATTTTTGATGCTGAGTTATTTCCAACGGAACGGTTCAACTTTAAAGATGTTTACTTAGAGTATTTACATTACCATTTAAGAGCGATAGTTTCGGAGGAAAGTTTATCGATGTTAAAAAAATTAGATTTTAAAAAGTTATAAAATGAATATAGTATTTAAGACTTTAAAAAAAATAACGTTTGTGGTTGTTGTTGCCGCTCCAGCATTATTACAAGCGCAAGATTACACATTAAAACAAGCGCAAGATTATGCTGTAGATCACTATTACCAAGCTGTGAATGCGGGATTGGATATTAAAAAATCTAAAAGTAAAGTGTGGGAAGTTACAGCAATGGGTTTACCTCATATAGATGCTGCTGCATCTTATAGATACGCTGCAGATTTAGAGTTTGATTTTCCACCAGGTACAGTAGATGGATTTATGGCAGCTTTCGCAGCAGATAATATATCTCAAGGAAAATTATCGGCATCTCAATCTATTTTTGACGGAAGTTATATTGTTGGATTACAGGCCGCAAAAAAGTATTTACAATTTTCTCAGTTTGAGAAGGAAAAAACAGATAATGATGTACGCAATATGATTGCGTCTTCTTATTACTTGGTATTGGTTGCTGATGAAAATATTAGGGTTTTAGAAGGAAGTTTTTCAAACATAGAATCATCGATTAAAGAAATGACTGCGCTTGTTGAGCAAGGGTTCACGGATGAAACGGAGCTCGATCAATTACAGTTAATGAAGTCGGATTTAGAAAGCTCCATACAAAGCTCTAATCAATCTCAGTTTGTTGCAAAGCAAATGCTTAAGTTGAATATGGGGCTTGATGTTAGCAAAACCATTGGATTATCAGACAGTTTAGTTGGGATTGTTGATTTGATAAGTATCGAGGCTTTAGCGGGTGAACAATTCGACGCTGCTAATAATCCTAATTTAAAAGCATTAAGTTCTCAAAGGGATTTATTGGGATTGGATGTTAAACGGTATAAAGCACAGCGTTTGCCTAGAGTTGCAGCATTTTATCAATATCAAAATACGGCCTACCAATTTGAGTGGGATTGGTTTCAAGATGCATCATGGTATGACGCTCAAAATGTAGGCGTAAATATTTCAATTCCAATACTAAGTAGCGGACAGCAAGGAGCAGTAATTAATCAGGCAAAACTGGAGTTAACTAAAATGGAAAACACATTAACTTATGCTCAAACTGCAATGGGTATTCAATTTACGAATGCGATTAACGGTTTGAACTCAAAACATGCGAATTATCAGAATGCGGAAAAGAGTTTAAAAATTGCTCAAAAAATATATAATCGGACAGAAATTAAGCACCAGGAGGGAATGGCTTCAAGTTTTGAACTTTCGCAAATGAAAACACAAGTGTTACAATCCCAAGGAAAATATATTCAATCCTTACTCAACTTGTTAAATGCAAAAGCTGAATTAGATAAACTTCAAAATAAATAAAACTTACACTCAGATATATAAACGAAATTGCCTTTTGGGTGCCTCATCGAATTATAAAATAACAATACGAAAATGAAAAAACTAGGAATTATAATGTTAGGAGCGTCTGTAGGCTTAGCATCTTGTCAGGAAAATACTCTAGAAGCTTTAGAGCAAGAAAAAAAGGATTTAGTTGCTGAACATAAGCAAGCAATTAGAGACCATAAAGCCGAATTATTTATGATGGACTCTTTAATTGCAAGCCACCCTGAATCTGCAAATCAAAAAGAAGAAAAAATCAAGTTAGTACCCGTTACAGTTCAAAATGTGACAGTAAAAACCTTTGAGCATTTTTTTGAAGTTCATGGTAATGTAGAAGTTGTTGAGCATGCGGCATTGTTTGCTCAAGCTCCAGGTAACATTAAAGTGATTCACGTTTCGGAAGGAACTACAGTGAAAAAAGGGCAAGTTTTAATTTCTTTAGACGCTTCAGCAGTTGAGTCGGGCATTAAAGAATTAGAAAAAGGATTGGAACTTGCAACGAAGGTTTTTAATAAACAAAAGTCGTTATGGGATCAAAAAATTGGATCTGAGATTCAGTTTTTAGAAGTAAAAAATAATAAAGAAGCCCTTGAGCAAAAGCTAGTTACGCTTAGAGAGCAATTAAACATGTATCAAATCGAAGCCCCATTTAATGGAGTAGTTGATGAAATAATGCCTAAAGTTGGAGAAGCTGCAGTCCCTGGTTACGCTTTGGCTAGAATATTAAACCTTGGGAAAATTTACTTAGAAAGTGATGTAAGTGAAAAATATATTTCTTCGGTTAAAGCTGGTGGATTTGTTGAGGTTAAATTTCCTTCATTAAACGAAACTGTAAAGGCTAGAGTGACGAGAGTTGGGAATTTTATCAATCCTTCAAACAGAACGTTTAAAGTAAAAGTTGAGTTTGCTAACCCAAGAGGAAAGTACAAGCCGAATCAATTGGCTGTAATGAAAATTAGAGATTACAAATCGGTTAATGCTCTAGTTATTCCAGCAAGAATTATTCAGCAAGATAGATCTGGTCAAGACTACGTTTATACATTCGAACAAAAAGATGCTAAACGCGTGAAGAAATTAGAGCTAAAAGTCGGAAAATCATATGAAGGTATGGTGGAGATTTTAAATGGATTGGATTTGGCTACTGTCTTAATCGATAAAGGAGCAAAATCTGTTCAAGCTAATGATGCAATCGAAATTAAATAAGCGACCAAACTTGATGCTCAAATAGAATTGTGATGGAAGAAAATAAAAAACAAGGTTTAAAAGAGTTCGCATTGTCGTCTCTTTCCCTAAAAAATCCAGTTACTATACTGGTACTTACCTTCATCCTTGCGATGGTTGGTATGACGTCTTACAATAATATGCCACGAGAGGCATTTCCTGAAGTTGTTATCCCTCAAATTTATGTAGGAACCCCTTATCCAGGGAACTCACCTTTGGATATGGAACGATTAATCACCCGTCCCTTAGAAAAAGAAATCAATACGATTACAGGAATTGACAAGATTACTTCTACTTCGGTTCAAGGTTTTTCTTCGATTGATATTAAGTTTGACTTTTCTGTAACACCTGCAGAGGCCCTAAGAAAAGTAAAGGATGCGGTAGATATTGTAAAAGGAGACCCAAGTTTCCCAAAAGATTTACCAGCTGATCCAAATATATTTGAGATGAACTTCTCAGAATTAATGCCAGCGATGAACGTTAATTTATCTGGTGACTTTTCTATGGATATGTTAAAGGATTATGCGGAAATATTAGAAGACAGAATAGAGGATATTTCTCAGGTTTCTGGAGCTGATATTCGTGGAACTCAAGAGAAGGAAGTAAAAGTAAATGTTGACCTCTATAAAATGGAATCGATGCAAGTTACTTTTGGCGATATTGAGCAAGCAATTGCGCAAGAAAATATGACGATTTCGGGTGGTGATGTAATTGTAGATGGACTAAGAAGAAATGTTCGTGTAGTTGGTGAATTTACAGATTGGAGAACAATTGGTAACATCATCGTTAAGCAAGAAAAATTCAACATTATTTATTTAAGAGATGTGGCGAACATTTCATTTTCAGGAAAAGCAAGAGAAAGTTATGCTCGTGAGTATGGCGCTCCGGTAATAATGATTGATGTTATGAAACGTGGAGGAGAAAACTTATTAGAAGTTTCTGAAGCAGTTGATAACATTATTGAAAACGCCAAAAAGAACGATTTTCCGGAGAGCTTAGAAATTACGATTACTTCTGATATGAGTGAAAAAACACGTACGCAAGTATCCGAATTAGAAAACTCAATCATATTTGGAACCATCTTAGTAGTTGGCGTTTTATTGTTCTTTTTAGGATTACGAAATGCAGCCTTTGTAGGAATCGCAATTCCTTTATCAATGTTTATCGCCTTTTTTATTTTAAATGCAATGGGCGTTACATTAAACATGATGGTATTATTCTCGCTTGTATTGGCGCTTGGAATGTTGGTGGACAACGGTATTGTAATTGTTGAGAATATTTACAGATATATGGATGAGGGTTATCGTCCGTTTGAAGCCGCAAAATATGGAGCTGGTGAAGTTGCTTGGCCAATTATCGCTTCTACTGCAACAACATTGGCAGCTTTCTTACCATTGGCTTTATGGCCTGGAATGATGGGGGAGTTTATGCAATATCTACCAATTACATTAATGATTGTTTTAGGATCCTCATTATTTGTTGCATTAGTTATTAACCCTGTTTTAATTGCCTTAATGGCAAGAATGAATAGAAGAGGAGTAAAAAACTTAGCCGCTACAATTATCGTTTTAGGAATAATATTAACGGCTTCCGATGTAGCTGGCCCGGGGAATATGTTTATTGTAATAGGTGTGTTTATCTTGTTAAATCCGAAATTGGTTTCCCCAATTACAATTAGATTTCAGAACAGCTTTTTACCTAGATTAGAAAATGCATATAAAAACTTATTGTCGGGAATCATTAAAGGAAAACGACCAGTTTGGGTATTATTGGGTACGTTAGGTTTATTTGTTTTTTCTATCATATTAGTTACAGTTGCTACACCAAAAGTTGAGTTTTTCCCAATAAATGAACCGGCTTATTTGAACATCTTTATTGAAAAACCAATTGGTACGGACATCGAAGAAACAAATGAGGCCTCGGTTGAATTAGAGAAAACAGTATTGAATTACTTTGAGCAATCTCCAGGTTTTTATTATAAACGTTTACCAGGGAAAGAGTTAAAGTTCGATACTATTATTGTTGACAGTGGATTAAATTTCATGGTAAAATCAATTATCGGACAAGTTGGTAACGGTACTTCAGATCCTGCTCAGGGGCCTTCTATGGGTAACACGCCTGATAAGGCTAGAATCATGGTTTCATTTGTTGAGTTTTTAGACAGAAAAGATGTTGCGTCTAGTGATATTATGAACACAGTTCGTGAATTGTTAAAAGGAAATCCAGGAGTATCTGTTGTGGTTGGAAAGGATGAAAGCGGCCCCCCAATGGGTAAACCAATTAATATTGAGGTTTCAGGTGAAGATTATGGTTTAATTATCGATGAGGCTGAGAAAATGTTAGGATTCTTAAACAATAAGAATGTCGCTGGAGTTGAAGAATTAAAAATGAATGTCCAAACGGGAAAGCCTGAATTGGTAATTGACATCGATCAGCAAAAATCGAGAAGGCTTAATATATCTACTGCTCAAATTGGAACGACAATTCGTACTGCTTTATTTGGAAAAGAGGTTTCTAAATTCAAAAAAGATGAGGATGAATATGACATCACATTAAGGTTGAATGAATATACAAGAAACAACATTGATAACTTAATGAATCAGAGAATAACATTTAGAGACATGTTAACTGGTAAAATCCGCCAAGTTCCTATATCTGCTGTTGCATCTGTTAAAAAAGCATCTACGATATCTGCTGTAAAACGTATCGATTTAAAACGTATGATTGCAATACAATCCAATGTTTTGGAAGGGTATAATGCAAATGAAGTTGTTGCTGAATTAAAAGATGTATTGGCTGAATATGAAGTACCGAATGAGCTAAGCTGGAAATTTACAGGTCAGCAAGAGGAACAAGAAAAAGAGATGGCCTTTTTAGGAACTGCTTTATTGGCTGCTATTTTTATGATTTTCTTAATCATTGTTGCACAATTTAACTCTATATCTGCACCAGTTATTATTGTTGGAGCGGTTGGACTTAGTTTAATTGGAGTCTTGTTGGGATTGATTATTTCGGGAATGGATTTCATTATTATTATGACAATGATTGGTATTATATCACTTGCAGGAGTTGTTGTAAATAATGCGATTGTATTAGTTGATTACACGAAACTGATTATTACTCGAAGAGAAATGGAATTAGGCATCTCTGGAGAAAAAGCAGATCGATTACCAGTTAGTTTGGTTATACCTGCCATTATCGAAGGTGGAAAAACAAGATTACGTCCTGTATTATTAACAGCTATTACAACTGTTTTAGGGTTGCTACCAATGGCTGTAGGGCTGAATATTGATTTCTTAGAATTTTTTGCTTCAGGAGACGCTAACATTAGTCTTGGTGGGGATAACGTTATGTTTTGGGGTCCAATGTCTTGGACAATTATATTTGGATTAACATTCGCGACGTTTTTAACGTTGGTAATTATTCCAGTGATGTTTTACATCGCTTTAAGATTGAAGTATAAATTACTTAAAGTAAAGAGAGCTTAATCATAATTTAATAAAAAAAGCCGTAGTTAAATAAACTACGGCTTTTTTTTAATTAATAATAATATTATTTAACTCTAAACAATCCGTATTTTAAAATACAAAAGATCGCTCTAAAGCCGTCTTTAGCGCCAATTTTTTTGCCTTCTTCGTATGTTCTTCCATAGTATGAAATACCAACTTCGTAAATTGCGATTTTTGGAATCCTGCTAATTTTTGCGGTTACTTCTGGTTCAAAACCAAAACGCTTTTCATTTAAATTTAACGATTTGATATGTTCCGATTTAAAGAGCTTATAACATGTTTCCATATCGGTAAGATTTAGATTAGTGAACAAGTTGGACAAAAAGGTTAAAAACTTATTTCCAAGTGTATGCCAAAAGAATAAAATTCTGTGTGGATTCGACCCTTGGAATCTCGATCCATATACAACATCTGCAAATCCGGCAAGCATTGGTTTTAGTAGATCATTGTATTCTGTAGGGTCGTATTCTAAATCGGCGTCTTGAATAATAATTGCTTCTCCAGAAGCTTCTTTAATCCCTCTATGTAATGCAGCCCCTTTACCCATGTTTTTAGGTTGGATGTAATACTGAATATCCATTTTAGGATTGGAAGAGATATAACTTTTTATTGCAGCCTCAGTGTTATCACTACTACAATCATTAACAATTATGTATTCTTTTTGAATGTTGTTACTTAATTCAACTGCTTCAACTTTGTTTAAAATTAAGTGAATAGTGTTCGCTTCGTTATATGCAGGAATTACGATTGAAAGCTTTTTAATATCACTCATAAAATTATATTAAGTAACGAAAGTAGTTAAATTTTTCAATCGATCAATCAATTTTTATAATGGTTACACACTTTGCAGATTCCTTGTATGAAGACGGATTGAGACTTTGATTGATATCCTTCAGGAAGGTCAGCCATAGGTGTAATTACATCACTCAAACAAAAAGTTTTATCGCATTTATCGCATCTAAAGTGAGCATGTGAATCCTTATGCTGGTCTGAACTACACGAACCAGTGTGACATAAAGCATATTTAACCTGCGCACTTCCATCATAAATTTGATGGATAAGTCCGTTTTCTTCAAATGATTTTAAAGTCCGGTAAACCGTAACACGATCAAGTTTAACGGTAAGTAGTGATTCAATATCATTATAGGAAAGTGCATGCATGTTTTTTTTAAAGATGGCCAGAATTGTTAATCTGCTTTCTGTACTCTTTAAATTATGCTCTTTAAGGATGCTGTTAGCGTTACTCATCACAACAAATTTAATAATTTATTAACCTATTAAATGCAACAATATAATATTTGGTTTTTTAGCTAAACAGATGATGCTGAAATCTATTTGAGATTTCATTACTTTCAATTTCGAGAATTTTTTATCGAAAGGAAATATTAGAAGTATTTTTAACACTCGATAATAAATTACCGACCTTTATACCAATGGCTTTCAACTACAATCAATTCAACCTTCCAGTTGCTGAGGTAATTCCACAAATAAAAGAGGGGTTAGCAAACAATACAACTTTGATTATTAAAGCGCCAACTGGGGCTGGAAAAAGTACGCTTTTACCAATTGCATTGTTGGAAGAAGAATGGTTAAAAGGGAAGAAAATCATTATGTTAGAGCCGCGTCGTTTAGCTGCCAAAACAGTGGCGATGCGAATGGCAGATATGTTGGGCGAAAAAGCTGGAGAAACAGTTGGTTATCGAATCCGATTTGAACAAAAAATTTCAAAGCAAACAAGATTAGAAGTAGTTACCGAAGGAATTCTTACCAGATTAATTCAAGAGGATAACACACTAGAAGATGTTGGATTAATCATTTTTGATGAATTTCATGAACGAAGTATCCATGCCGATTTGGCAATGGCGTTTAGTAAAGAAGTTCAAGGTGTACTAAGAGAAGATTTAAGAATCATTGTGATGTCGGCAACGATTAATATGCCCGAATTAGCTAGCAGATTAGACGCTGTTGAAGTAGAGAGTAAGGGAAGAATGTTTCCTGTAGATGTGCATTATGTTGGAGATGCAGATTGGGAGTTGTTACCCGAATTAGTGCACAAAACGGTAAAGGATGCCGTAAAAAAGCATCCAGGAGATACATTGGTTTTCTTGCCTGGTCAGCGTGAAATTACACAAACGCTTGAAAAATTAGAAAGAAGTTTACCCGATTTTAAGGTAGTCCCCCTTTACGGACAATTACCTCCCGCTAAGCAGTTTTCGGCAATTATGCCTGATAAAGGAGGGAAAAGAAAGATTGTTTTAGCTACTAACATTGCGGAGACCTCTTTAACAATTGAGGGAATTAAAATTGTGGTAGATTCAGGTTTCGAACGTGTATCAAAGTTCAATCCGAAATCAGGTTTATCTCGTTTAGAAACCGCAATGATTTCTAAAGAATCAGCCGATCAACGAAAAGGACGAGCAGGACGATTAAGCGAAGGTGTTTGCTACCGATTATGGAGCAAGGCTACGCATTCAAGAATTAAAGAACAAGGCACGCCAGAGATAGAACAGGCAGATTTGAGCTCATTGGTTTTAGATTTGGCAAAATGGGGAATCGTTAACGCGAATGAACTTTTTTGGGTAACACCGCCACCTAACGCGAACTTAAAAAAAGCGCGTCAATTATTACACGATTTGGGAGCCCTAGAAAATAGTAAAATCACGAATCATGGAAAAGAGTTGCATAAACTCCCAACACACCCCCGAATTGCACAAATGTTGGTACATGCAAAGCAATTGGATAAACTAGCTTTAGCAACTGATATAGCGCCTCTATTGGAAGAGAAAGATCCGCTTCCTCCTCACTCAGGAATTGATATCAACTTAAGAATTGAAGCTTTAAGACGTTACCGAAAAGATCAACACGGAGCAAAACAGTTTGGAAGAATTGAGAAGCTAGCAGAGCAGTATCGTAGAATGTTTAATATCAAGGCTGATAATGGATTGGTGAATGACTTTGAAACAGGATTATTAATTGCAAACGCTTACCCCGAAAGAATAGCAAGCTCGCGTCCAGGAAACAATGCGCAGTTTCAAATGGCAAATGGCAAACTAGCAGCAGCCGGTCACCGAGACGATTTGGCGCACGAACAATGGTTAGCAGTTGCACACGTATCCGAACGAGATCACAGCGGAAAAATATTCATGGCTTCTCCAATTAACCCGCAAGATTTAGCGGATAAGGTTGTTACAAGAGAAGTGGTGAAATGGGATACAGATGATGGAGGAATTATCGCCAATACCGAGTTAAGAATAGGAAGTATCATTCTGAAAAGTACCCGAATTCAGCACCCTGATCCTGAAAAATTAGTGGAAGCAATTTCGGATGCTATTACAGATAAAGGCCTTCAATTATTAGATTGGAACGAAAAGGTATTACAATTATTAAACAGGGTTCAATCTCTTAAAAAATGGAATCCATCTCAAACATGGCCCAATTTTTCAATCGAAACTTTATTGGCGACGAATAAAGAATGGATTACCCCATATTTAAGCGGGATTAAAAAACCAAACGAGCTTAAAAAAATAGATTTAAAACAAATATTATTTTACAGTTTAACGCCTGAAAATCAAGCTGATTTAGAAAAATTAGCCCCACAAAAAGTAAAACTACCACTAACCGGAACTTTTGTTAAATTACAATATCAAGAAAACAACTCAGCACCTGTGCTTTCAATGCCTTTACAACGATGTTTTGGAATGTTAGAAACACCAAAAGTAAATGG
>JAQXEE010000122.1 GCA_029251005.1 Flavobacteriales bacterium
CCATAATATTGATACAGTTCATGCTTTATTTGGTTCTCCTCAACCGATATGGTTCAACTTCTTGTCTTCATCTAAGAAGCTAATTATTACGAATCGAGGCTCTGATGTTTTGGTGTTAATTAAAGGTTTGTTTGAAAATAAATCTAAACCATTAAACAGCCTTTTATACAAGTTGATAAAACGTGGGTTTAATAAATCCAATTATGTTACTTGCACAAGTGACAAGCAGATTAATTATTTGAAAGTTGATGTTTTAAAAAATGACTTAAATATTGAATTGATTAAAACAGGCGTTGATGTTGATCGAATAAAAAAACATAATCGTCATTGTGAGCTAATTATTGCGCCCGACAAAAAGGTGATTTTTTCGATTAGATATATTGGAGAAGTTTACAACATGGATTATCAATTAGAAGGAATTAAGAACTTGTCAATCGATACTTTAGATAGCTCAGTGTTTATCTTTGTACGAGGATATTCATGCGGCGACAAAATGTATGAGAACTTTAAAAATGAACTTGAAAATATAGAAGGATTAAATTATCAAATAGAACATTCATTAAATCAAGATCAAGTTTGGAGCTTAATCAAACGATCAGACTTGATATACATGGTTCCTAAAAGTGATGGAACTCCAAACTCTGCTTTAGAGACAATGGCTTTAGAAAAACCTTTCGTAATGGGGAATCTGGATTATAACAAAGAACTGTTTGAGGATGTGTGTTTAATTGCTGATCTTTCTAACCCTAAATCACTGGCAGAAAAGATTGAAGAAGGCTTAAATAAATATCCTGAACAATTAATTGACAACGGATTAGAAAAAGTGACTAAATTTGGAAGCAGAGATGCGGAGATGAATAAACTGTTAAAACTATACCAAGCATAAATTGATTGAAAAATATTTACATAAAATCACACATTCAAAGTTTGTAACTGGAGTAGTTTCCTTTTCAAAAAAGAGAAGTCTACCAGGCTTTGATAAAGTGCCTATTTACTATGTTACAAAGTATTTTATTGATGCAGTTTGGAAGGGGACTTTAGGGACAAGATCAGCTAGTTTAGCATTTAACTTTTTTTTGGCGATTTTTCCTGGGATTTTATTTTTATTCTCATTGATTCCATTTATTCCTATTCATGGTTTTTTTGATGCCCTTTTATTGAATTTGGAAGGTATTTTACCTGAAAGTATAAAAGAACCCGTTTTGCAAACCTTACATGATCTTATTGATAATGAACGAGAAGGGTTTTTGATTTTTAATATTGTGTTAACACTCTACTTTGCCAGTAATGGGTTGGATAATTTAATGACTCAATTTAACAATACCAACCTATTTCAAGAGAAAAGAGAATGGTGGAAAAAGCGATTAATTGCAATTACTCTGATGTTGCTTTTAACCACATTAACAGTTACAGCTGTAGTTTTAATTTCTTTTACAAAAGAAATAATGGGCCTTCTTATTGAGGTGGAATTGATTAATCAAACCGTTAATTGGTTTTTTGTGAATGCTGGAAGATGGATAATTGTTGTATTCCTTTTCTATATAGCGATCAGTTCTTTGTATTACTTCGGGCCTGCAAAACGGAAGAATTGGAAGTTTTTTTCAGGTGGGTCATCAACTGCAACAATTCTAATTATCCTATCTAGTTTAGGGTTCTCCTATTATATTACCCATTTTAGTCAGTACAATGC
>JAQXEE010000127.1 GCA_029251005.1 Flavobacteriales bacterium
GGTTCCAATACTTGAGACGAACGGTTTGTAAGCTGAATATCTCAAATGCCAGAACCAGTCGTTCTATCTTGTCCTTTTAAAAAATTGATAAAATCTTCCTCTGTTCCAGTATTTCCTAATTCTAACCAAATTCGATAGGCTGATTTCAGTCTCGAACATCAGATCCTTCAGCTTCATAGCTACCTAATAGTCCTTCTATTCCCTGTGGTCATTTTAAAGAAATAATTCCAAGGACTTCCTAGAGCAAAAAAAAAGACAAGTTCATAAAATTTGAACTTGTCCTGTTAAGTGACCTCGCTAGGATTCAAACCTAGAACCTCTACAGCCGTAATGTAGTGCACTATTCAGTTATGCTACGAAGCCATATGTGTAATATGCATATTCTGCATTTACAAATATATGTATATTTTTTTTATTTTTATCTATTAACTGTACTATAAGTTTATCTTAAAACAAGCTTACGATTTTAACGGATTGCAAACAATGGATTAATTAACGCTATTTAGCTTGAGTAAAACTTAAAAAATTTAACACAACTTGATTATTTCCCTTCTGTGGGCTAACTATTATCCAGTTCGTTTGATTCATTTTTTCATGTTTTGTCCAATATTTTTATTCATCGTGTTAAATGATATTTATGCATTTTGTTTACTTATTTGCACATCTAATCAAATATGAAATTCAATCATCGTACCTTCTTATTTACTATTTTTAAGTAGTTTAGCTCACAAAAACCGTTTAGTTTACCAAAGTACTATTCAAGTCGTTCATTAGAGTGCATCATTTTAGAAAACAGTGATTTTTATAATGGGTATTTTCTACTTTAAGGTAAAATAGACTTATAAATACCTCATCAAATTCCTAATGATATTTCCTTTAGAATCCATTTTATTGTGCGTTTAAAATAAAATTAGTTGAAGGTTTATCTTAAAATTTAACTCTAGTAGATTTCAAAATTGATTCTTATTTTTGAATTATGAAAATTTTGATGGTTTGTCTGGGTAACATTTGTCGATCTCCTGTAGCAGAAGGCATAATGAAACAAAAAGCGGCTGAACATGGTTTAGAAATTAATATTGATAGTGCCGGTACAAGTGGTTGGCATGATGGAAACTCTCCTGATTCACGATCGATTGCAAACTCAAAAAAAAATGGCATCGATATTTCTCTTCAGAAATCCCGTAAAATTATTGTGACTGATTTTAAGTTGTTCGATCGTATTTATGCGATGGATGATTCTAATTATGAGAACCTCATTAATTTAGCGCCAAAGGAATATCATGGGAAAATTAAAATGATATTAAATGAATTACATCCCGATAAAAACATGAGTGTTCCCGATCCCTATTATGGTAATGACGGCTTTCAGTTAGTTTTCGATTTATTAAACGATGCTTGTGAAAGTATCGCATTAGAACTTAAGAAGTAATGGAAAAAGGTATTGTTTATTTGATCCCCTGCCCTATTGGTGAAAATTCACCTGTGGATGTTTTGCCCAAGCACACGATAAATATTATTCAATCATTGGATTATTTTATTGTTGAAAATGAGAAAACATCGAGAAATTTTTTACGTGGTGCTGAACACCCAAAAGCGATTCGAGAATTGGAGTTTGAGACTTTAAATAAGCATACCGACGAAACAAAAATAATTGAATATATTCAACCGTTAAGTGAAGGAAAATCTATTGGTGTAATAAGTGAAGCTGGTTGTCCTGGAGTTGCTGACCCAGGTGCACAGGTTGTTGCTTTAGCGCATAGAAAAGGATTTCAGGTAATACCTCTAATCGGTCCTTCCTCTATCTTAATGGCATTAATGAGTAGCGGATTTAGCGGTCAGTCGTTTAGTTTTGTGGGGTACCTTCCAAAAGATAAAAAAGACTTAAAAATTAGGATTAAAGAATTGGAAAGCTTGAGTAAGAAATTCAAACAAACTCAAATTTTTATTGAAACACCTTTTAGAAATAATCAAATGCTTGAAAATCTTAAAACATATTGTTCGCCGACCACCCAAATAAGTATCGCTGCAAACATTAACCAGAAAAACGAGATTATTAAGACCTTACCAATTAGTAAGCTAAGAACCGGGCAATTAAACATCCACAAAATCCCAACTGTATTTTCAATCATGGCTTAAAAAACCCTTTAAAACATAACTTCGGATAATCGCCTACCTTTTAAGTTGGGTAAAAAACTATGCTTTGGTCGTCCAATAATTTGAGAACTGTAAATACCAGTATGTCCACTAAAGTGATAAGCACTAAAGCAAGCTAAAGTGATATAAACACCCGCTTCTATTCCAAACAATTCCATTCCCATTAAACTACACGCTACTGGTGCGTTAGTAGCTCCTGAAAACACAGCTACAAATCCAATCCCTGCTAATAAACTTACGGGTAATGGCAGCACTAAACTTAAAGCACTTCCTAGTGCTGCACCAATAAAAAACAAAGGCGTTACCTCTCCTCCTTTAAAACCTGCACTTAAAGTTATTACGGTTAAAATTAACTTAAGAGCAAATACTTCTGGACTTTGTTGAATAGTAAAAGACTCTACAATTGTGTCTACTCCTAATCCCGCATATTGATAACCAAATAAGAAAATACCTGTAGCTACAATACCTCCTCCAATTAATGGACGAACAAACCATGTTTTAATATATTGTTTAAACATCCTGGTTAACCAATGCATTCCTGTACTAAACCCAAAAGCAGCTAATCCAAAAGCCACACTTGCCAGTATGGTTAAAAAGATATTTAATGTTGTAATATTTGGTACATTCGAAATTGTATAATTCGTGTGGGTTATGGGCCACAAATCGCAAGCGTAATTTGCAACAAATGCCGATAGCATGGTTGCTACAATTGCTTCGTACTTTATTTTTCCGATAAAAATAATTTCTAATGCAAAAAGTGCTCCTGCTAGTGGAGTTCCGAAAACGGATGCAAACCCTGATGCAATTCCACACATGATTAAAATCTTTCGATCTGCATCAGAAAATTTCACAAATTGATTGATTTGATCAGCAATTGACCCTCCCATTTGAACAGCCGTTCCTTCCCTTCCTGCTGAACCTCCAAATAAGTGTGTTAGTACCGTACAAGCTAGTACCAAGGGCGCCATAATAATCGGAATAATTTTATTAGGTTGTTGAACTTCTTCAATTAATTGATTATTTCCTTTCGATACTTCTTTCCCCCAAAAATTATAAGATGCGACTATTCCTATTCCTGCTATTGGCAATAAACCTATTAACCAATAATTAGCTTCTCTTACATCTTTTGCCCATTTTAGTGCCATTAAAAACCAAGCTGATGCACTGCCCGATAAACCGCCAACTATGATTGATACAAGTATCCATTTTAGTAAAAACCTAAAATGAAACTGATTTAAAATTCGATTTTTAATCATTTCTGCAAACATCTTTTGCAAATATAGTAAGGTTTAAATTGAAGCGTCTAATGAATTGACAAAGGCAATTAATTCAATTGCAAAATTATTCCAATTGTGTTCATCTTTTTCCGCTTTTAAGGCTTCAGAAAATTTAGGTAATGTTTGAAGACAACTGTTAATTCCTTCGGCAATTTTTTGAGGTATTGATGATTCGCAAACCACTCCTGTTTCTCCATCAATTAATTCGTTGGGTAATTCTCCAACTGGAGTAACTACCATAGGAACTTGATAATACTTAGCAATAGACGCAATTCCACTTTGAGTAGCTGATCGGTAAGGTAAAACACAAACGTCAGTTACCGAAAATACTTCAGCTACTTCAGCGTCTGGAATATATCGTACATGATTTAAAACGCGTGAACTTAATTGATGTTGATCTATGATATTTTGATACTCGGTAAATTCTCCATAACACTCTCCTGCAATGAGGACAACAGTGTTTTCATCACAATATGGTAAAGATTCCAGTAAAAGGTCTAATCCTTTATACTTTCTTACAAACCCAAAAAACAACAATACTTTTTGTCCTTTTTTTACGCCATACTTTAAGCGCATTTCCGATTTGTTTTTTGGATCTCCAAATTGAGCATACAGAGGATGTGGTCGTAAAAAGTTTTTCGCTCCTGGTTTAAGTGATAATAAGTCGCGTTGAACAGTTTCACTCATCACAACAAAACCATCTTGTTGGTTTAGGTAGTACTTTGTTAAAGCGGAATCGCCTGTTCTCGATTCATGCGGAATTACATTATGGCAAACTCCAATATTGATAGTTTTTTTCTTTAATTTTTTACAAACCGACCCTAAAGATGGTGCAAAAAATGGCATCCAATACGATGTAATTAACACATCAGGGTTATATTTTTTAATTGCCCTTGCTGTTTTGTTAAACGTTAAGGGATTAATTGAACTTAAGTATTGGGGTGTTTTAAAATTAGGAGCAAAATCTTTTTGATCCACAAATTGTGTTTTCCCAGGAAAAAGCAATTTAGGGTATTGGGTAGAGAAATTAAATGCTTGAACTTGTGCTTTTTCCTCGAGTGCTTTAAACAGCTCTGTATTAAACTGAGCAATACCTCCTCTGAAAGGATGAAAAACTGATAAAAATGCTATCTTCAGTTTACGCTCACTCACTTTTAAATACCGTCGGTGTAAACACTTTCAATTTTAAAAGAAAGTTTTCTTAATTGATCCGCTCGGTCTTTATACTCGTTCAACTGACCTTCTATTTCTAAAACTCTCTTTTTATTGAATTGTATTCTGTAAGGAGGCATTGCTTTGTACAAAAACTTAATAAAACTACCTTTCTTTTTTAAAAGTTCAATTGATGCAACGGGTTTTGTGAAAACTAATTGTGGTAAGTTATTTAGCGCAGATCTCAACTCTGGATCAATAACTTCTTTTTGATACAAGTGATTTTTTAATGTAGAATAACTCTTCAACCAACGGTTAATTTCAACATAAATAGTTTCATCACCTGTTATACCTTTCCAGTAAGTACTCCCTCCTTTCAATTCCTTCAAGGCATTGAATATTCTTTTTTGAAAAGTATCCAAATAATTCACTTGGTTCTTTATGTATTCTATATCTTTTTCTATCGTTAATTGAGACATGGTGTAAAAATACTATACTACTATAATTTAAAAGATGTTTGATGATATAACTTATAAGCCAATGCATGTTAATTACCAAAGATTCTATTTCAATTGTCGTTTTTTAACTTTCGCTGCTTTTAAAACTGTTAATCGGTTTTCGAATTGAGTGAAATTATCAATTCCTAACTTTGTTTTATATGTTTTAATCTTTGCGATAGCGACTTTAGCAGTTAGCCTCCTACTACCCGTTAAAGTTTTTATAGTTTCGGATGTTTTAACTGACTTACTTACCGTTTCTTTAGGCTCATCCTGAACGACAAGTATTGGCTTTTCGATAATTGTTTCTTTTACAATCTTATTGATGTTTTCTTCAAACTTGACTTTATTTATTTTCTTTTCAGACTTTGATTTTTTCTTAAGCTTTTTCTTCTTTTTGTCTGCTTTTTTCTTTCCCTTAGCAACCAAACATTGTTTCGCCAATTTATCAGCTTTTTTAGCCTTCTTTTTTCTCTTTTCTTTTTTGGACTTTTTCTTTCCCATAATTAGAATTTTAACAATTATCGTTTGGGTACGATAAGAATAGCGAAAGGTTCTTAATCAAGTCACTTCAATTTAGTACTTTTGTAACATGGAATCATCAGAGGTTAAACCTTACCAAAACGAGGAAGGATCGAAAAAAGAACAGGTAGCTAAAATGTTTAACAACATAGCTCCCAAGTATGATCTTTTAAATCACACGCTCTCCATGGGGATTGATATCCTTTGGAGAAAAAAAGCTGTTAAAATTCTTAAAAAATTACAGCCTAAAAAAGTGTTAGATATTGCTTGCGGTACTGGTGATTTTGCAATTGAAGATTTAAAATCTGGTGCAACTGAAGTTATCGGATTAGACATTTCGAAAGGAATGGTTGATGTTGGTATTGAAAAAGTTAATAAAAAAGGTTTAGCTAGCAAAGTTAGTTTGAGGGTTGGCGACTCAGAAAACATTCTATTTGAAGAAAATTCATTTGACGGAATAACAGTTGGATTTGGTGTGAGAAACTTTGAAAACCTCGAAAAAGGATTGTCAGAAATGCACCGTGTATTAAATCCGGAAGGCCAATTGATTGTTTTAGAGTTTAGTAAACCGAAATACTTCCCAATTAAGCAGTTATACTTTTTTTACTTTAAATTTATTCTTCCAAAAATTGGGAAATTAGTGTCAAAAGATCAAACTGCATATACATACCTTCCTGATTCGGTAAATGCTTTTCCTGATGGAAAAAAATTTACTGATATTTTAGAAAAAGTAGGTTTTAAAAGCACTAAAATAATTCCTTGCTCGTTTGGCATAGCATCAATATATGTAGGTACTAAATAAGGAATGAAACGTATTTTTATCATCGTATTTTTATTTTGTGCTCTTTTTGGGTTTTCCCAGCGAAGAGCTAATCAAAACTTGAAAGGATTTGATGAGAATAAAAAGATTCACTTTGGGTTTTTATTGGGTCTGAATTATCTAGGAAATAACCTCAGCGTTAACAATTCAATTTACACTACTGACACTATTTATTCGGTAAATGTAAAACCTTCTCCAGGATTTAACCTTGGTGTAATCACAGATATCCACTTAGGCCACCAATGGGATCTTAGAACGCTGTTTCCTACCTTAATATTTGGTCAAAGAGATTTTGAATATCTAATTAAAACTGATCAAGGTTTATTTATTGATAAACGCCAAGCTGAATCCACTTATCTTGCTCTTCCTGTTGAATTTAAATATAAATCGGAACGGTACGGAAACTGGAGAACTTACCTTACTGGAGGAGCTTTCATTGGTTATGATATGGTTTCTCAAAAAAACACAGATTCGGATATTGTTGTTGTTAGATTAGACCGTTGGGATTATGGTTATACTGTTGGATTTGGACTTGAGTTTTTCCTTGAATACTTCAAGTTCTCACCTCAAATAAAATGGGATAAGGGAATTAGAAACATCTTAATTAATGACAATACGCCTTTTACAAATGTAATTGACGGTTTGAAGTCTCAAACATTTACCATTTCATTTACATTTGAAGGATGATTCAGGAAATTAATATTCGCGTAAAACCCTCAATAATCGAGGACTCAGAAGAATTAAAAAAAACATTTGCAGAAGAACTTAACATTTCCGTTCAACAAATTATTGAGTTTAAAATTTTAAAAAGAAGTATTGATGCCCGATCTCGAAATATTGTTTTTCAGCTAAAAGTTCAAGTTGGTATACAAGAAAAAATACCCGTAACAAATCAATTTTTCTCCAAAAAAAAAGATGTTAAAAATGCAAAACCTACAATTATTGTAGGTGCTGGTCCTGCTGGAATTTTTGCGGCAATAGAGTTAATTCAATTAGGAATAAAACCTGTTGTTATCGAGCGTGGAGAAAATGTTAAGGATCGAAGAAGGGATTTGGCCGCTATTAATAAAACACATCGCGTAAATCCTGAATCGAACTATTGTTTTGGAGAGGGAGGAGCAGGAACTTACTCTGACGGTAAACTTTACACACGTTCCAATAAAAGAGGAAATGTAAAAAAAGTACTTTCTATTTTAATAGAACACGGCGCCAGTCCAGACATTGCTGTAGATGCTCACCCACATATTGGAACGAATAAATTACCAAACATTATTGTATCGATGCGTGAATTCATTATCGAATGCGGTGGTGAAGTACATTTTAACACTAAAGTGCTCGACTTTTTAATTAAAGATGATGCAATCATTGGGGTTGATACGAACAAGGGTGAATTCATTGCCAACAATGTTATTTTGGCGACTGGTCACTCAGCTCGAGATATTTTTAGAAAGCTTAATGAAAAGAAAATACTAATTGAAGCTAAATCATTTGCACTTGGTGTTCGAATTGAACACCCACAAGGTTTAATTGATAAAATTCAATATAAATGTGATTCGCGAGGTGACTACCTTCCTCCTGCTTCATATAGCATGGTTACGCAAACAAAATACAAACCTGTTTATAGTTTTTGTATGTGCCCAGGAGGAATAATAGCTCCTTGCGCTACTGCTCCTGGGGAAATTGTAACGAACGGTTGGAGTCCTAGTAAACGTAATAATCCATATTCAAACTCAGGAATTGTAGTTGCCGTTGATGCAAATGACTTCAAGCCTTTTGAAGAACACGGAAATTTAGCGGCGCTAGAATACCAATCTTCCGTTGAACAAAAAGCTTGGGAAATGGGAGGAAAAACCCAAGTTGCACCAGCACAGAGAATGATTGATTTTGTTAATGGAAAAACCAGTACCTCACTTCCAAAAACTAGTTATCACCCTGGTATTAAAAGTGTTGAATTAAGAGAAGTTTTACCAAAAGCTGTTTCTCTTGCACTTCAACACGCTTTTAAAGATTTTGGCAGGAAAATGCAGGGTTATTACACCAACGAAGCTATTCTGCATGCTACCGAATCTCGAACGAGTAGTCCTGTTAAAATACCACGTAATAATGAAACGCTAGAACATCCTCAAATTAAAGGGTTGTACCCTTGCGGTGAAGGTGCTGGATATGCGGGGGGAATAATGAGCGCAGCAATTGATGGACAGAGATGTGCTGAAATGATCGCTAATAAGTTGGGGTAGACTTTTTTGACCTACTTTTGTAACAAAATCCCTAAAACCACTTAACTTTTTTAGTTTCAAATATTTGAATTAAAATATCAACGTAACATTTCAGTTAAAATAGTATTTGAAATCGATGACTATATCAATTACTTTTTAGGATTCTGTTAAAAGAGAGGGAAAGATAACTTCTCGCCTTCCTTCTCCTCAATTCTAATTCCTTTAGAGCTCACTACTGATGTTGAAAACCAACCAACTGCTTGGTCTTTTAAGTCAGTTCCTGTTGAAGTAATGTTTGTTTTCACATTAGCTGTAGGAGTTGCAAATAAAGCGCCTATTCCACCGCTAATAGACTGATTTAAAACTTCGGCCCAAAAACCGTTCGTTCCTTCAGTTAAACTCCAAATCTCATAAGTTACTGTATCACCTAGCTTTAAAGGAATTAGAA
>JAQXEE010000130.1 GCA_029251005.1 Flavobacteriales bacterium
CCAAAAAGAAGAAGAGTTTAATTTTAAGTTTATTAAAAAAAATTAATTATGGCACGATATACTGGTCCTAAATCCAAAATAGCACGTAAGTTCGGTGAACCAATATTTGGTCCTGATAAAGCTTTAGAGAAAAAGCCTTACGCACCAGGTATGCACGGAAATGGTAAAAGAAGATCTAAGAAATCTGATTACGCTGTTCAATTGGCAGAAAAGCAAAAAGCAAAGTACACTTACGGAATTTTAGAAAAGCAATTCTTAAATTTATTTAAAGAAGCGTCTCGTAGATCCGGTATTACAGGAGAGAATTTATTAATGTTGTGTGAGTCACGTTTAGATAATACTATTTTTAGATTAGGTGTTTCGCCTACTAGAAGTGGCGCTAGACAATTGGTTTCGCACAAACACGTTACTGTAAATGGTTCTGTTGTGAACATCCCTTCATACCAATTAAAAGCTGGAGATGTTGTAGCAGTTAGAGAAAAATCAAAGTCTCTTCATGTAGTAAAGTCTTCGATCGAAACAAATCCTAAATCTTTTCCTTGGTTAGAGTTTGACAAAGGTTCAGTTGCTGGTAAGTTTTTACAATATCCGGTTAGAGAAGATATTCCTGAGAATATCAATACTCAATTAATCGTTGAATTGTACTCTAAATAATTTGTTGAATTTTTTTAAAAAAATTATATCATGGCAATTTTAGCATTTCAAAAACCAGATAAAGTTATAATGATTGAATCTGACGATTTTGAAGGTCAGTTTGAATTTAGACCTTTAGAACCTGGATTTGGTTTAACTATTGGAAATGCCTTAAGAAGAATATTACTTTCTTCTTTGGAAGGTTTCGCTATTACTTCTGTTAAAATTGAAGGTGTTGATCACGAATTTTCTACAATCAAAGGGGTTGTTGAGGATGTAACTGAGATCATCCTAAACTTGAAACAAGTTCGTTTTAAGAAACAGATTGAAGATGCGGAAAGTGAAAAAGTTTCTATTTCAGTTTCTGGAAAAGACCAGTTAACTGCTGGAGATTTAGGTACTTTTATTTCTGGATATCAGGTTTTAAATCCTGATCACGTTATTTGTAACATGGAATCTTCTGTTAAGGTTGACATGGATATTACTATCGAGAAGGGTAGGGGTTATCTTCCAGCTGAAGAAAATAAACAAGCAAATGCTTCTATAGGAACTGTTGCTGTTGATTCTATCTTTACACCTATCAAGAATGTAAATTATAGTATTGAAAACTTTAGAGTTGAGCAAAAAACTGATTATGAAAAGTTAGTTTTTAATGTGAAGACCGATGGCTCTGTACATCCTAAAGACGCTTTAAAGGAAGCTGCAAAGATTTTAATTCATCATTTTATGTTATTTTCAGATGAGAAGATAACTTTAGACACTGAAGTTAAGTCTGCCGCTGAAGAGTTTGATGAAACCTCATTACACATGAGGCAACTATTAAAGTCTAAATTAGTTGATATGGATTTATCAGTTAGAGCTTTAAATTGCTTAAAAGCTGCTGATGTTGAAACGTTAGGTGATTTGGTTTCATACAACAAGAATGATTTATTGAAGTTTAGAAACTTTGGTAAAAAGTCCTTAACTGAACTAGAAGAGTTAGTTATCAGTAAAGGTTTATCATTCGGAATGAATGTAGCGAAGTATTTAGATAAAGAATAATAAAGAACTAGGGGGAACCCATAATACTCATAGTTATGAGACACGGTAAGAAGTTCAATCACTTAGGAAGACAAAAAGGTCATAGAAAGGCTATGTTATCAAACATGGCAGTGAGTTTAATTGAACACAAAAGAATTAATACTACAGTAGCAAAAGCCAAAGCTTTACGTCAATTTGTTGAACCTTTAATTTCAAAGGCTAAGATTGATGATATGCAATCTAGAAGAACAGTTTTTAGATACCTTCAAAAGAAGGATGCTGTCCAAGAATTATTTGGAGAAGTAGCTTCTAAAGTTGCTGATAGACCAGGTGGTTATACTAGAATACTTAAGACTGGTAAAAGATTAGGTGATAATGCAGATACTTGTATTATTGAGTTAGTAGATTTCAACGAAAATTTGTTGACTACCGCTAAGCCTAAAAAGACAAGAAGAAGAAAAGCTGCTCCTAAAAAGGCAGAGGCTAAAAGTGAGGATGTTGTTGAAGATGCAACTATAGTTGATGAAACTCCTGAATCTCCGAAAGAAGAATCTGAAGAAAAAAAAGACGAAGGTAAAGCATAGCTAATGTTGGTAATTCGTTGATAAAATTTAGAAAGGATAGTGTTTTTAACATTATCCTTTTTTTATTTTTGTACAAAGTTAATTATTAAAGTACAGTGTACTAGTTTTAAAAGATTAAGATGAAATACGTAGCTAAGAAAAAAGCAGTTATTGTTTTAGAAGATGGAAAAGTTTTCTACGGAAAAGCAGCAGGGAAAATAGGTACAACAACTGGTGAAATTTGTTTTAATACTGGTATGACTGGTTATCAAGAAATATTTACAGACCCTTCTTACTATAAGCAAATCGTTGTAATGACAGCATCTCATGTTGGTAATTATGGTGTAGCGATAGAAGAAGTTGAATCAGATGGGATGAAAATTGCGGGGATGGTTTGTAAGAGTTTCTCTCCTTATTATAGTCGACCTGGTGGTAACTCATCACTTCAAGATTATTTTGAAGACCAAGATATGGTTAGTATTTCTGATGTTGATACTAGAGCTTTGGTTAGATATATTAGAGACAAAGGTGCTATGAACGCAATAATATCATCTGATGAATTAGATATTGAAGTTCTTAAAGAACAACTTAAGAATGAACCATCAATGGCCGGATTAGAATTGGCATCTAAGGTTTCTTGTAAAGAGCCCTATTTTGTTGGCGACAAAAACGCTGATAAGAAAGTTTCTGTTCTTGATTTTGGTGTTAAAACTAATATTTTAAGATGTATGGCAGATAGAGGCGTATACCTGAAAGTTTTCCCATATAACTCTTCCTTTGAGGATTTGAAGTCTTGGGAGCCAGATGGTATTTTCTTAAGTAATGGTCCTGGTGATCCATCTTCGATGCAGGATGTTCAAAAAGAGGTTAAAAAAATAATTTCTTCTGATTATCCTGTTTTTGGTATCTGTTTAGGGCATCAAATGATTGCTACAGCTCTCGGCTTATCTACATTTAAAATGCATAATGGTCACCGAGGTTGTAATCATCCTGTAAGAAACGAAATTACTGGTAAGTGTGAAGTTACTTCTCAAAATCATGGTTTTGTTGTTAAATTAGAAGATGCTCAAGCAAAAGATAATGTTGAAATAACACATATCCATTTAAATGATGGTACCTTAGCAGGACTTAAGGTTAAGGGTAAAGCTATATTCTCGGTTCAATTTCATCCAGAAGCTTCACCTGGTCCCCACGATTCAAGATATCTTTTTGATCAGTTTGTAGAAAATATAAAAGTAAAATAATCAAAATAACAAAAAAAGTATGAGTTACATTTCAAAAGTTCAAGCAAGACAAATCCTTGATTCAAGAGGAAATCCTACTGTAGAAGTAGAAGTAATTACAGATAATGGTGTTTTTGGTAGAGCAGCAGTTCCTTCTGGAGCTTCTACTGGTATTCATGAAGCCGTTGAATTAAGAGATGGTGATAAGTCTACCTACTTAGGTAAAGGTGTTTTAAAAGCTGTTAAAAACGTTAATACTGTAATTAATGATGCATTAGTTGGAAAGCACATATACGATCAAAATGACGTAGATGCTACTATGATTGCTTTAGATGGTACTGCTAATAAAGGTAATTTAGGGGCAAATGCAATTTTAGGAGCTTCTTTAGCTGTTTCTAAATGTGCTGCAGATAATGCAGGTTTACCATTATGTTAATATATTGGTGGTGTAAACGCGAACACGTTACCTATTCCAATGATGAATATTATTAATGGTGGTTCTCACGCTGATAATTCTATAGATTTTCAAGAATTTATGATTTCTCCAGTTGGTGCTGAGTCATTTTCACATGCCTTAAGAATGGGGACTGAGATTTTCCACAATCTTAAAGATGTATTGAAAGGAAAGGGGATGAGTACGAATGTTGGTGATGAGGGAGGTTTTGCTCCAAACTTAGGATCTAATGAGGAAGCTTTAGAAGTTATTATGCAGGCTATCGAAAAAGCTGGTTACAGACCAGGTGAAGAGGTTTATATAACTATGGACGCTGCTGCTGCTGAATTCTATTTGAAGGATGAGGGTATGTATCATTTGCATAAATCAACTGGAGAAAAATTATCTTCTTCCGATATGGTAAGTGTTTGGGCTGATTTAGCTGCTAAATACCCTATTATGTCTATCGAAGATGGTTTAGATGAAGATGACTGGAAAGGATGGAAAGAATTAACTGAGAAATTAGGAAATAAAATTCAATTGGTAGGTGATGATTTATTTGTTACTAACGTTGATCGTTTAAAGCAAGGTATTGACCAAAATATAGCGAATTCTATCTTAGTAAAAGTTAACCAAATTGGTTCTTTAACTGAAACTATTAATGCCGTTGAAATGGCTCATAGAGCTTCATATACATCGGTTATGTCACACAGGTCTGGTGAAACTGAAGATGTAACGATTGCAGATTTATCAGTAGCTCTAAACTGCGGTCAAATTAAGACTGGTTCTGCCTCTAGAACTGACCGGATTGCAAAGTATAACCAATTGCTTAGAATTGAGGAAGAATTAGGCTCTTCAGCTAAGTACTTAGGAAAAGATTTAAAGTTTGTCTAAACGAATTTTAAAAAATAAAAAGGGTAAGATTATTTTTCATCTTACCCTTTTTTTATGTTAAAAAATACTTTTGAAAGTATACTAACACTACTTTAATCTTGTAGGAAAAATTAGGATATGATTTCGTCTTGATAAAGTTATACTAAACTAGAATTGAGTAACTTTAGTCTATGACGAAGGGAAGACGATTTTTTATATTTTTTTCAAGTGCAGGAATAATGACTTTTTTTTTATTTTTCACTCTTGCTTCAAGGAGCGATAAGCCACTTGAGAAATATATGCAATGGACTCCAAATCAAAAAGTTCTTTCGAATATTTTGGAAAGGACAAATCCTAAAAATGAAGTTTTCCCAAAAAGAGTTGATCTTTTAGAATCCACAAAACAGAAAGTTGAAAAGCTTAATGTTACTGAATTGGAAGTTTTACATTCCTTAAGAGAGGGGGACGTTGAGTTTTTTCATAAACTAACTTTGCCTCGTCAAAAACCAAAACAATATTATATTTTAATTGAAATTGGAAATATAGAATACTTTGCTCTTATCAAAGTACATCAAAATTATAGTGATATTATTGATTTCGGAATAGTAGAAGATTAATTTGATGAAAAATATAGGTTAATTTCTCATTTTATGTATTCAATTTAAGCATATTGTTGCAAAATAATAACCTTCTAATTTCCTTATTCTGACATGCTTTTAAGAAGTTTCTTAAACAAGAATAAGTTCAAACAGATTTTTCATTTTTCAGTGAGATATTACTACAAATTAGTATTATTTCACTTATAAGTATCTTGCTTAATGCAATTATTACTTATTTAAATTTAAGGATTAACATTTTTATTTTCCAATAAAGATAAGTTTACAAAACTATGACTACTATTTCTCTTAATAAGTGATAGTTTTGCATCAAATTCATAATTTATGACTTACCATAACGATCTTATTATTAGAGCTGCGAAAGGTGAATTAGTTGAAAGGACACCAGTTTGGTTAATGCGTCAAGCAGGAAGAATTTTAAAAGAATATCGTGATGTACGTTCTAAACTTTCTGGGTTTAAGGAGTTGGTAGAAACCCCTGAATTAGCAGCCGAAGTTACTATTCAACCTGTTGATTTATTAGGTGTAGATGCGGCTATAATTTTCAGTGACATTCTAGTTGTCCCAGAAGCAATGGGCTTAACATATGAAATGATTGAACAAAAAGGACCGCATTTTCCTAAAACAATTCAAACAGAAAAAGATTTAGATGCTTTAATAATTCCTGATGCCTATGAAAGTTTGGCATATACACTAGACGCCATAAAAATCACAAAAAAAGAACTCGCAGGTAGAGTGCCTATTATTGGTTTTGCAGGAGCACCTTGGACGATTTTTTCCTATATGGTTGAAGGAGGCGGAAGTAAAACGTTTTCTAAAGCAAAAAAAATGTTGTACACGAATCCAACACTTTCTCATACTTTATTAAGTAAAATAACACAAACAACGATCGCATATCTTAGGGCTCAAATTGTAAGTGGTGTTGAAATAGTTCAGGTATTTGATAGTTGGGCCGGAATATTATCAGAAGAGCAATACAAAGAGTTTGCGTTACCGTATATTAAGCAAATTTGTGATGCTATTAATAATGTTCCCGTAACTATTTTTGCAAAAGGAGCATATTTCGTTAGAAAAGAAATCGCTGCATTAAATTGCAGAACAATTGGATTAGATTGGAATATGGATCCAATTGAGTCAAGAAAAATTATTGGTACCGATAAAACACTCCAAGGAAACCTTGATCCATGTGTTTTATATTCAGATTTCAAAACAATTGAAAGGAAAACAAAAGCAATGTTGGATCAATATAAAGAAGGTCCTCATATCGCTAATCTTGGTCATGGAGTTTATCCAGATATTACACCAGATGCTGTTCGCTGTTTTGTTGAGACAGTAAAAGCATATTAAATTTAGGAGAAATTCCGTTTGTTAAAATGACTAGTTTTTATTTTTTTTTAAGAACTGAAATTCTCTGTGAATTAATTTTTTATATCTTAAGCAATGGCGAACAATATATCAAAACAAAAGCAAATTAAAGGATGGGTGATGTTCGATTGGGCAAATTCAGCCTATAATTTGGTTATCGTTTCTACAATATTCCCTGGAGTTTTTAAAAATTTTTTACCTAAGGAAGTTTCGTTTTTAGGGATACATTTTGAGTCTTCAGACTCACTTTATACTTACGCTCTTTGTTTTTCTTACTTAATCATTAGTATAATGACTCCTGTACTTTCAGGGATTGCTGATTTTGGAGGTTATAAAAAGCGTTACATGCAATTTTTTAGTACAATGGGATCATTGGCATGTATTAGTTTATATTTTTTTGATAGTCAAAATGTTTGGATTGGAGTGTTTGGAGCTATTATAGCAAGTATTGGTTTTGGTGGAAGTTTAGTTTTTTATAATGGGTTTTTATCTGAGCTCGTTCCTAAAAAATTACACGATAAAGTTAGTGCTAAAGGTTTTTCATTCGGATATTTAGGGTCATCTTTATTATTGATAGTAATTATCGTTTTGTCAAAACTTAAGGGACTTTTTAATGTTGAAGCTATTGAGATATTTAGGTTTGGTTTCGTATTAGTTGGATTATGGTGGTTTGGTTGGGCTCGTTGGACATTTAGTGTTTTACCAAACGGAGTGAAAAGTGATTTGCCGAAGATACAACTGGCAAAAAAAGGTTTCAATGAGTTAAGAAAAGTTTGGGGTCAAATAAAAGAGCTTCCTAGATTGAAACGATTTCTGTCCGCATTTTTCATTGTAGATTTAGGAGTTCAAACAATTGTAATTATTGCGCCATTATTTGCAATAAACGTATTTAAATTAGACAGTAGTGAGTTGATTATAATTGTTTTAATAATGCAATTTGTTGGTATTGCTGGAGCTGCTATTTTTTCAAAAATATCGAAAAATAAAGGTAATATTTTCAGTTTAAGCACTGCAACTGTAGTGTATTTGTTTTTATGTGTATTAGCCTGTGTAGCAAACCAAGAATGGATGATTTACCTTATTGCAGGTCTGATTGGATTTGCGATGGGAGGTATTCAATCCTTATTTAGATCAACATATTCCAAACTTTTACCAGAAACTGATGATCATGCATCTTTTTTCAGTTTTTATGATATAACGGAGAAAATTTCGATTGTAGTAGGGACATTTGTTTATGCAAGTGTTGCAATTTTAGCTTCTGAAATGAATAGTGGATTTGCTGAACGAATAGGAGTAGCAATCTTGGGGCTGTTCTTCATTATAGGTTTAATCTTACTAAGGAGGCTGAATAAATTTAAATCTTTAGATCCACTCGAGGAACTAATATAATTTGAGTGATCGTTTAGATTTTGCAATTGTTGGAGCTGGAATTTTAAGGATATCATAAGCTCATAAATTGCAAATACAACATCCTAAAATAACTATTGTTGTCTTTGAAAAAGATGCTATTCTAGCAGATCAATAAACAGGGAGTAACTTAGGATTGATTCATAGTGGATTGTATTATAAGCCAGGAAGTAAAAAGGCTGAATTTATTCAGTTCCCAATCCTGATTTTCCTTTTCTTGGACTACACTTTACAAGGATGTTAACCGGAGGTGTGGAATGCGGACCAAATTCTGTTTTCTCGTTTAAACGAGAAGGATATAAATGGGATGATTTTAGTTTGACTGATTCTTTTTATTCATTGACTTACAAAGGTTCGTGGAAGTTTTTTGGCCGTCATTGGAAACAAGGATTGAAAGAGTACAAATGAGCTTATTCAAAAAAACTATTTTTAGAAACGCTTCAAAAGATAATTCCATCATTAGAAATGGATGACATACAATCTGCAAGAGGAGGAGTAATATCTTAAGCTTTAGATGTGGATGGGAACTTAGTTTACGATTTAAAAATTGAAGAAAACGGTAATCATTTCCATGTGTTAAATACACCATCTCCCGCTGCTACTGCATGCTTAAGTATTGGACAATATATTTGCGATACAGTAAGTTATAAGGTTAATTCGTAAGCTTACTCATTAAAGTAAGAAGGAGAATTCCGTCAGCAAGCCCTCCAATGGTCGTTTCCATTGTTTGAAAGTCTGTAGCATCATCAAAAAAAACGACTTTTTGTGTATTAAACATTTCCAATTCGTAACTCTCTTTTGATAAGTCAAACCATTTAACATTTTCTAAATGGCCCTCTAAATCCCCAGGACCTTCCGCTATTGCACCAGTCGGAAAAAGTTCAGGTTGTAGATAATAAGTTTGAGAGTAAATGTTTTGAACCGAATTAGGAAGTTGCTTGGAGGCAAGGAATGATACTCCCCAATTATTTTTCCCGAATGTGTAATCAATAACGTTATATGCCATTTCTAAGTATGCGCTGTCTTTTACAATGTCATTATGCAAAATAGATGCAGAGGCAACCCCAAAAAAGGAATACAAAGATCCCCAAGTATAGGCATGAGGAATCCTCCAGATATTATTCTCTTGTTTAGCTGTTCCAGCAAATCCATTTAAATCTGAAATTAGAAATTGTTTGCTTCTAGGGTAGAATTCGCTTGATCTTGCATGAGCCACCATATTAAAATCAGACCAAGAAGCCCAATATCCAACTCCAGCCATCGAACTATAATATTTAATTTTTTGAACGTAGAAATCGTTCTGTGTAGTTTTAGCTAACTCTGCTGCTGCTAATAGTAAATTATCATATCCGTTTTTATCAGCATAAAAAATCTCATGTCCTTTCTGAAACCAATAAGACTCTTTATATTTTAGAGCAAGTTTAAATAGAGCTTCAGACTTGTTTAAGTACTTTTTAGATAGTGTAGAATCAATTCCCTTAAAAACCCTTGAGGCAATAGAAAAAGCAGCTGACGTGTAAGCTAAATGTGGTTTTGATAAAGAAGTGTATGCATATCTATGCGGGTTTGTATCATCAATAGGTAATCGAATTCCAAGCTCATGGTCTCTGTTATCTCCTATTTGAATTACAAAAATTGAATCATTCACGTAACATCTTTCTAAAAAATCTAATCCAAACTTAGCTTCGTCCAAAAGGTCATTTAAGTCGGATTTAGATTCGTTTTTAAACTGTAAAACAGCAGGATTCTCCTCATATGCACTCAGCAATAAGTATGTAGTATAGGCATTCGTTAAATTGAATTTTAAGTAATCCCCAGCGTCATACCAACCACCAATTACGTTCGCAGTCTTTTTTTGAGGATGTTCATACCATTTATTTTTTTCTTTTACTTGTAAATAAAGCGTTGAGGCACTGTCTGATAAATGCCCTGGTTTTTTGTCAACCACACCAAAAGAACCGCTTCTTTGTTGTCTTAAATATCTTAAAACATTTGGTATAAAGATAGCGTATGGATTTTCCTCAATTTTAAAATGATGTATTTGATCATTTATTTTGAAATCATAATCTCCTGATTGTTCAATTGACGAAAAATTAACAGTATAATTAAAGTTGAAACTCGTGTGATCACCTTTTTTGGTAATGGATTTTAGTAATTGACCATTACTAATACTTGAATCACCTTTTAAAATTTCCCATTTTAAACCATTTAGAGAGTAGTCTGCATTAATGATAAAGTTCTTTGGAGCTTTATTCATATAGCCAGCCTGATTATATCTTACGTATATTTTTTGTGCATTTATTGAAAACGTTAATATACTTAAAATGAAAACATACGATATGAATTTCATAATTATTGAATTATAAATGGAGTGTGAAGATATTAAAAAGTGTAAATTTCATGACTCGTAATACAATGTGTAAGACAAATGTCATGCTCATTAACGTCTTTAATTTCAATAATGGGATCAAAAAGAGATAAACCTACTTTATAAGACTTAGGATTTATAAGATTGAAAAAACGATCGTAAAAACCTTTACCGTATCCAACTCTGAATCCATTTAAATCAAATGCTAAGAGTGGAGTAATCACAAAATCTATAATTTCATCGTTCACAATACTAGGATTAATCGGTTCGGGAATATTATATTTTTTAGCGGTGAGTAGAGTGTTGAAGTTAAAATTAGCCGATTTCATAGTGTTATCAGAAAAGTTGGTTACGGGAACTACAACTTGAATGTCTTGAGATAAACAAAACTCAATTATAGGAAAAGTATTTATTTCCAATTTTGATTCAATTGGTAAAAAGCAATGAACACATTTAGGTTGAACTTGAGTTATTAATTCAATTGTTTTTTTAATTAATAATTTTGTTCTTTTTTCAAAATCGTCGTAATTCAGCAAATTACGTCGGTTAGAAAAAGATTTTCTGATCAATTCTTTTCTCAATTTGACTTTTTTTTAAACTAAATATAAAAATACTTCAATAATTTTGTTTTTATCACACTTCTTTTATTACATTATAGAAGTGATATTTTGACAAGAATCCTGTCAATCCTAAAAAAAGAAGAATGACTGAATTAAAAGAGGGAGATAAAGCCCCAGAATTTAAAGGAGTAATAGAGAACGGAACACCCGTATCGTTGGCTGATTATAAAGGGAAGAAGTTAGTTCTTTACTTTTATCCAAAAGATAATACACCAGGATGTACAGCTCAAGCATGTAACTTAACAGAAAATCAAAGCGAATTGCAAAAAAACGGTTTTGAAGTCTTAGGTGTAAGTGCAGATACCGAGAAAAAACATCAAAACTTTATTGCAAAGTATTCTTTAGGATTTTCATTAATTGCAGATGAAGAAAAAGAAGTGATTAATGCTTTCGGTGTTTGGGGACCTAAAAAGTTTATGGGACGTGAATATGATGGAATTCATAGAATAACATTCGTAATCAACGAAGAGGGAATTATAGAAAGGATCTTTAAAAAAGTAAAGACAAAAGATCATACAAATCAAATTTTAGAATCATATAAATAAAGGATCATGGCAACAGACGTTAATAAAGAGAAGTTAAAAGCATTACAAATGACGATGGATCGTTTGGATAAAGCATACGGTAAAGGAACTGTAATGCGTTTAGGAGACGATACGACTCAAGATGTTGAAGTTATTTCATCTGGATCTATAACAGTAGATTTAGCATTAGGAATAAGAGGTTTACCAAAAGGAAGAATTGTAGAGGTTTATGGACCAGAATCTTCTGGAAAAACAACATTAGCGATTCATGCAATTGCCGAAGCACAAAGGAAAGGAGGTATTTGTGCCATTGTTGATGCAGAACACGCGTTTGACAGGTCATACGCAGAAGCATTAGGTGTAAATACTGAAGAGCTTTTAATATCTCAACCAGATAATGGAGAACAAGCTTTAGAGATTGCTGATAATTTAATTAGCTCTGGAGCAATTGATTTATTAGTTGTCGACTCTGTAGCTGCTTTAACTCCTAAAGCGGAGATTGAAGGTGATATGGGGGATTCAAGAATGGGGCTACAAGCTCGTTTAATGTCTCAAGCGTTAAGAAAGTTAACAGCTACGATTAAGAAGAGTGGAACTTGTATGATTTTCATTAACCAGTTAAGAGAAAAGATAGGAGTTATGTTTGGTAACCCTGAAACAACTACTGGTGGAAATGCATTAAAGTTTTATGCTTCGATTCGAATTGATATTCGTCGAATCGGTCAAATTAAATCCGGTGACGAGGTTGTTGGAAATAGAACCAGAGTTAAGGTTGTTAAAAATAAATTGGCAGCGCCTTTCAGAAAGGCTGAATTTGATATTATGTTTGGAGAAGGATTCTCTAAAGTTGGAGAAATCATTGATATAGGAGTTGAAAAAGAGATCATTAAAAAATCAGGATCTTGGTTTAGTTATGGTGATACAAAACTAGGTCAAGGAAGAGATTCCGTAAAAGGATTGCTGAAAGATAATCAAGAATTAGCGGATGAATTGGAGGCTAAGATATTTGAAGCAATTGAGAAAGGTGCATAATTCATTTTAATGTAATATTTTTGGAAGGCGTTCAATTTGAACGCCTTTTTTACTGCACTATGATAAATAGTTTAAATTATAGTTTTTTTAAAATTCCCATTTTTTTTAGAAGTCTTCAGGATCTTCCCATTTCGCCGTTAAAAACATTTAATATCATTATTGTAGTATTTTTTTTAGTTGGTTGTTCTGATGATGCGGAGATTAAAAAGGTTAATCAGTTTTACATTGAAGGAAGTCAGTTTTTAGAAAAAGTAATTATAGATTCAGCATTATATTCTTTTAAATCGGTCTTAAAAATAGATTCTAATCATTTATTAGCAATAAACAGTTTAGCAGAAATTCATTTTAGAAAAATTGAAATACGGAAAGCATTAGATCTTTTTGAGAAATCGGTTTTGTTGGATTCAAGTAATGCAGAGATACATTTAAAAATTGCAGAGATCAAACTGTTTATGGGGGATTATAAAAAAGTCTTTGAGAACATTAATAAAGGCTTACGATTAAACAACCAGTTGTCACAAGGTTATTTTATGAAAGGAGTGGCCTATAAACATATTGGTGATACAATAAAGGCGATTTCTAGTTTTAAAACAGCGGTTGAATTGAACGATCAATTAACAGCAGTATATTATGAGTTGGGCTTAATTCTTACTTTGAAAAAAGACAGTAGTGCAATATTTTATTACAAGAATGGATTAGAGGTGGATCCTGTTAACCTAGATTTATTGTATAGTTTAGCTTGGAGCTATTCTGAATTTGGAAAATTAAAGGAAGCTGAAGTAGTATACCAAGAATTGTTAACCCTTGATAAAAATTATTCATCTGCCAAGTTTAATTGGGCTATCATTAAGATGAATAAGTTGGAACATGATACTTGTCTCATATTGTTAAACGAACTTTTAGTCGCTGAGCCTTTAAATGAAGAGTTTTTAAACGTTAAAGGTAAGACTTTAGAGTATTTAGGTCTATACGATGAGGCAAAAGCTGTTGCAAAACAATTAATATCTTTGAAGAAAGCAAAGTAATATATTGTTTTTCGTTAATCTAAATGCTTATTTAATAAATTAGTTATTTTATTAATTCTATTGCACCCATTTATCTTTTGTAATCATTAAAGCTTCTTGAACAGTAATTCTCGTCCCGTTATTGTAAGCAGTGACAAATGGTCCTTTAATTTTCTTGTTATTTCTTATATCTTCTCTGTGGTCTCTAGCTGCTACATATTGGTTAAAGTTACCAACTGTGTATTTATGCCAACCCTGATGCATGTTTAAGTAGATGTTTTCATTAATTTGATGACTTTTAACAAAAAAATCTGTTGTAACTTTTTTTCTTAATGCGCAAATCTGAACTCTATAGTTAACTTGTCCATTCGCAATAGCAATATTGTTATTAGTTGATGTCGTTATGTTTTGAGTTGGCTCAGAATCAGTAATCATTGGCTCCTCAACTACCGGTTCAGCTGCAATAGGATTAGAATTAATTGGCTCCTCATCTACCGGTTTCGCTGCAATAGGATTAGCATTAATCGGTTCATTAACTACCGTTTCGGGTGCAATAGGATTTGCTTTAATAGGTTCCTCAATTACCGGTTCAGCTGCAATAGGATCAGTCTTAATTGGCTCATTAACTATTGGATTAACCGGAATAGGATCTACAGTAATCGTTTCCTCAACTACTGGTTCAACTGCGATAGGATCAACACTAATAGGTTTATCATCTAAAGTTTCAGCTGCAACGGGATCGATTGTTGTATTTGTAATTCTAATAGTAGTCCCTTCTATTAAGAAATTCTTGGTTTCATCTCCTTCTAGATAAGACATTTTACCATCAATTATTTTGTTTCCGTCTAAATCATTCGACACATTAATCTTGTATGAAACTGTGAATTTATCTTCTGCAGGTAATGTCATCCAAAGAAATTTGACTTCATTTCCTTTCTGACTAAAAATAGCACCGTTAGCTTCAACTTCCCCAGCGACAAAACCTTCAGGTAAGCTTTCTATTATTTTACCAACCCCAGAAACATTATTTTTATCAACTTCGATTTCAACTAAGAAGGTTTCTCCAGGAACAACTTGTTTCAAATTAAATTTTCGTTTACACGTTAACTCTCTTGTTTGTGAAACCGTATTTATCGGTTTTTCTGCTGGTTCAGAAGAATTTGCTATTGGACTAGGGTCCTCATTACCTCCCGTATTTGGAGCAACTGTTATATTGGGGCTAACTAATGCACTACTTTTTCTATCACCATCAATTACGTAAGATATCTTTCCATTGAAGTTAAAATCACCCTGTATAGTAGATTCAGTATTAACTTTAATTTGTACAGTAAACTTTGGATCTGCGGGAAGTGAAATCCAAATTAATTTTATTTTTTGATCGTAAAAAGTAAAGGTACCCCCTTCCCCGTTTAAAAGTTCAGCTGTGAAACCTTCTGGTAGAGTTAGTTGTAGTTTTGCGAAATTCGAAATATCACCTTTATCTATTTCCATTTCCATGATGTAAGACATCCCTGCCACAACTGATTCAGGAGATTTAAATGTAATATTTACTTCTGATTGAGTAAATAAACTCGCAATACTTAAGATAAGCACCGACGAGGCCATTAGTAAACTTTTCATATAAGTCGTTTTTGACCATATAGAGTTTCATAAGATAGCTGACACGCAAATGCATAATCTGCAAAATTCTAATAAAAAGCATATGGATCTATGATCCCTAACAAATTTAACTGAGTAAGCTTGACTTTATGAACATTCTTTTTGATTGTTCTTCACATAGTTATGTGAAAAAGTGTTTGTAACTTAATGTTTTAACTTCGCTTATTAAATTAGTTTTTTGGAGAAATTTAAGTAGGAACTTATAAAAATATAAGAGGAGCTATCGTTAAATTAACAACAAAAGTTAACGGCATAAAAAAAGGCTGCTATGTAGCAGCCTTTTTGATAATATTTTCAAAAATATTAAGCTTTTTCTGCAACAGCTTCAGCTAAATCTGGATCTACTAAAATTCTACCACAGTGCTCACAAACTAATACTTTTTTTCTTAAGCTAATTTCTAATTGTCTTTGAGGTGGGATTTTATTAAAGCATCCTCCACAAGATTCTCTTTCTACCGAAACAACAGCTAAACCATTTCTTACAGAGTTTCTTACTCTTTTGTAACCAATGATTAATCTGTCGTCAATTAAAGCTTCAGCTTTGGCCGAATCAGCTTCTAAAGCTTTTTCTTCTTTTTCAGTTTCGTTAATGATACTTTCAAGCTCATCTTGCTTAAGTTTAAGCTCATCTTGCCTAGCGTTAATTTTAGATTCATTTTCAGATAAAATATCTTTCTTACCGTCAAGTTTAATTTTAGCTTCTTTAATTCTTTTATTCGCTAATTCTATCTCTAAAGTTTGAAATTCTATTTCTTTGGATAAAGAATCATACTCTCTGTTATTTCTAACATTATTTTGTTGCGACTTATATTTTTCAATACCAGCTTCAGCATCGATAATCAAGTTTTTCTTTCCTGAAATTGTATTATCTAAATCAGAAATTTCTTCATTGATTTTGTCAATTCTAGTTTGTAACCCAGTAACGTCGTCTTCAAGGTCTTGAACCTCTAATGGTAATTCCCCTCTAACGATTCTGATTTTATCAATTTTTGAATCTATAAGTTGTAACTTATAAAGTGCCTTTAACTTGTCTTCAACTTTTATTTCCTTAGCTTTTGCCATGATAATCTATAAATAGTTAATCGGATTTGTATTCACTGCCGAAAAATGAGTGGCAAATGTAGTAAATTTATTTTTTAGATAATCATAAATCAATTGCTGAGTGCAAATTTCAGCTTCAAAATGCCCTATATCAGCAATTACAAGCTTTTCTTCCGCATCAAAAAACTGATGATACTTAAAATCACTCGTTAAAAACACATCCGCATCTGCCCCAATTGCATTTGATAAAAGAAAACTTCCACTTCCACCGCAAACGGCTATTTTTTTAACTTTTTTATCTAGTAGTTTGGTGTAACGAACACAGCCAGCCTTGAATTGTTTTTTAATTAATTTCAAGAAATCTAATTCATTCATTTCTGTTTTTAAATAACCAACCATTCCTGATCCAACTTCATCTTCAAAATTCCGCGGATTCAGAATCGTTCGGTTTTCTAAATCTAACAAATCACAAATTTTAGAATTCACTCCAGTCATCACAGCATCTAAATTGGTGTGGCAAGCATAAATAGCAATATCGTTTTTGATGGCTTTAATAATCGTTCGCTCAATATAATTACTTCCATTAAAACGTTTTAACCCTGAAAATACAATAGGGTGGTGAGCGATAATTAAATTCGCGCCCTTTTTAATGGCTTCATCAACCACGTCTTCTGTACTGTCCAAAGTAATTAAAACACCTGTGACTTTTAATTGAGGATTTCCTACAATTAAACCAGCATTGTCATAACTCTCCTGATAATTTAATGGAGCCCATTGTTCCATAGCATCAGTTATATCTTTAATTAAGGTCATGTTGTAAAAATAAAGGAATTCTTGTAGAAGGTTGAATTTATTCTAATTTAGGTTTTTTTCGCATACTTTTCACTTGTGATCTTTTTTGCTTGCTGTCTTTAGTTCGTTTTACCGATCCCTTTGTAGGTTTAGTTGCAATTCGTTTTTTAGGGACAATTAACCCTTTGGTGATTATGTCAAAAAATCGAGTAATTATCTTGTTTTTATTTTGAATCTGACTTTTACTGTCATCGCAAGCAATAATCAAAGTTTCCGAAGAGGTTAATCTGCTCGCTAAAGCTTTTTTTAAAAGCCTTTTTTCTCTTGTATTCAAACCTTCAGAGTTCGTAATGTTAAATGATAAAACTACCTTCGAAGACACCTTATTCACATGCTGCCCTCCAGCACCCGAACTTCGAATAGCTTTAAAGACAAACTCTTTTAAAATAAAATCCTTATTCATTAAATAAAACTTATTTCAACTTTTTAAAACGAAAACAATCCTTCAGAAAGTTAAGGTGTCCTAAAATTCCTTTTTTTCGAATAAATGTACCTGAAACCTCAATAATATCATCCTTATTAATCGCTTGTAAAAAATCTTTAGGTATTCCACTGCACTCAATTGAGGCGCCAAAAGCTTTGGCTTGTAAAATCAATACACCTTCTTTGCTAACACCACTAGTTCTACCTTTTATTTTTATTGTTTTGTGATTGTATTTTTCATTCGCTTTAACTAAGTTCTTGATAATTTGATACTCTTTTAGTAAATCGCTCAAATCAATAGTAACGTCAGCTTTTTTTAATAGCCTCTACATTTTCGGTAATTTTACTTCCTGAATTAGCAGAATTTGAATCAGTCGAACAAGAAGCCGTGACTAATAACGTTAAGAATGGGATAATGTGTTTCATAATTGTTTTTGATATTTATAATACGGAAATAAATTCACCTATAATTTTCATGTTTTCGACATTATCTTCTGTTATCACTATGTCTTTAAAGGAGGAGTCAAATGAATTAGGTTTAAGTTTAATTAATCGATGTTCCCAAGTCTCATCTGTAATTTCAACCTCGCTAGTGTAAGTTTTAATGGTAAATGCTGAGTTAAAGTCAGGATCTTGAATGTCAAGGTTTTCAACCAATACAATTTTTCCATTCCTGGATCCTCCTTGATATTCTTTGAATATACAGATAGCGCCGTTTGGTATCCTTCTGTTCATTGATTCCCCTTTTATTTCGCAAGCAAAATACCCTTTTTTGTTATATTTTTCGGGAGCATCAACCATGTCAAAGGACTTATCCGTTTGAAGTTCACTAAAAGACCCGGCTGCAGCATGAAAATTATATAGCGGGATTTGATTTCTGTTTTCAAGTTGTATTACTTTAGGAGCAATTGGTTCCTTTTTTCTTCTTTCTAACAAGTAGTTATACATATTATCTGAAACGGGACTATTCATTTTAAATGAAACACTAACAACAGAAACTAATTTTCCTGAGTCATTTCTCATTGTCCCTTGGGATGGGCTTTTTTCTATTGGTGTAACATCACCCATGTAATAAAAATCATTTTGATCCTTATTCTTTTTAATGAATAAGGGGAGTCGAATACTTCCGTATTTACCTAAGATTGATTGGACATCCTTACTGTCAATTTTCCTATTAGACTTTGACATCCATGAAAATGTTGAGTTATTTATGAATTCATCTTCATATTTAGTTGATTCTGAAATGTCGTCTTCTTTGTGATAATTTACAAAAATTGGGCAGTTTGTTTTACTATCGTTAACCAAGTATCCACCAACATTCTGAGCAACGGGATTAGAAGTGTAGTTTAATATTCTAAAAACATCTTTTCTAGAATATTTGGAATACAGAATAAAACCATCATTCCATTTACTTTTTGAGTAGTTTGTTTTAAAGTGATTAACTGAATACAAAGTATTATCAATAAGGAAGGATTTGAATATATCTTCTTTAAGGTTTTCTTTAAATTGAGTTGTAGGCGTTATTTTGTTGTCTTTTATTGTAATCAGATTTGTTTTATGAATTTCATTAACAGATAATAATTTTTTGTCCTGTTTTTCACGAATGAATTTGAAGTTTAAATTATCAATTGCCGATTCAATTGTATTTATTGAACTAGAGATATCGAACTTTTCGAGTATGTCTAGTTGAATTTTTAAAACTGATGTCTCTCCCGTATTGATTAGATGCTCTAGAATAATAGATTCTTCAATTCTTTTTCCATTATTGATTTCCTTTGAAAAGTACTCTAATAGTAAAGATGGTGGCTTTGGTATTTTGATTTGATTAGATTCAACTTTATTTACAAAGTTGAAATATGATTTTGAATATTCAACAAAAAGAAATGGATCTCTTGTTCTTGTTTCTATAAAATCCATCATCATCGGTGTTTTTCCAAGTCGATTTTTTAAATAGGCATAATCCTCTTTTAATTCTTTTAGGAGTTTCATGTTCGCATTATCAATAGATTGAAATATCTTTTCTTTTGATATTCTGTCAAAATTGATAGTTGAAGTCCCTGGAGTTTCTCTACTGCCTTCTGATATAAGTTTTCTTAACCTGTCTTTATTATACGAAGAATCGCCATAAAGGGCAATTGGAATCAGGTAGTTATTACTATAATTACCAATGAAATCAATGACCGTTAAATAAGATTTTTCATCTGTTTTCCGTAGGCCTCGACCTAATTGCTGAATGAAAATAATTGCCGATTCAGTTGGTCTTAATAATATTATTTGGTTAACCTTAGGAATGTCAATTCCTTCATTAAAAATGTTAACAGTAAGGATGTAATCTATTTTTTGATTAATACTATCTGATTCTAGTTTTTGAATAGCTAAACTTCTTTCTTCGTCACTGCTGTTTCCACTTAGAGCTAATGTTTTTAGTCCTGATTTATTCAGCTTTTCAGATAGTTTTTGAGCTTCTTCATTTCTGTTACAGAAGATTAATCCACGAGTAATTCCATTATCAGATCCATAAAAATTGGCTTTATTAATAATTTGAAGAACTCTTTCATCTGAGGTTAGGTAATTAAATTCAGTTAAATCATCTTTTTGAGAATCATTGATTGTTAGGTCTGAAACTCCGTAGTAATGAAAAGGACTAAGCATTTCCTCTTCCATTGCCTGATTTAGTCGGATTTCATAAGCTATATTATAATCATACAATTTGAAAATATCGTTTCCATCTGTTCTCTCAGGAGTCGCGGTCATTCCTAAAAGGAACTTAGGCGTGAAATACTCAATCAGGTTTTGATAGGATTGAGCACCTGCTCTATGAGATTCATCAATTATTATATAATCAAAATGATCCTTTTTAAAGGCTTGTAAATGTGTGTTCTTAGATATTGTTTGTACAGTTGAAAAAATGAAGTTGTTATCCAACTCCCTTTGATTACCTGAGTATAAACCCATTTTTTTTGATGGACCAAATATTTTTTTAAAACTTGACATCGCTGTTTTAGCAATGTTAAGTCTGTGAACCACAAAAAGAATTTTTTTTGGAGCAAATTGCTTTACATCAAATGCTGCTAAATAGGTTTTTCCAGTCCCAGTAGCTGATATTATTAAAGCTTTGTCCTTATTGCCTTTCCTAATGTTTTTTAAGCTATCCAATGCTTCTTTTTGCATTGGATTTGGCTCAAGCTTTAACTCGGGTTGAATAGGAACTGTCGATTTAGATGATAGCCTTTGTTTGGAGTAAACCTCCCTGTATGCTAAAATATATTCATTAGTAACTTTAGTACTTACCTCAAAGTCTTTATTAAATTCAGAAATGACTTTATTTGTTATGTCACTTGTTTTGAGTGCTGAAACTTGTAGATTCCATTCTTTATTCGAAGCTAATGCGCTTTGTGTAAGATTACTACTTCCGATTATTAAATTGTAATATTTCGAAGTTTTAAAAATATAACCTTTAGAATGTGACGAATATTTTGTCGCAATCCTTAAATCAATATTCTTAAATTGTAGTAATCGTTCAAGTGCTTCAGGTTGTGTGAAATTTAAATATTGCGAAACTAAAATTTCGCCTTTAATTCCCTTTTCTTCAAGAGTTTTAAGAGTGTTTATTATTGTGGCTACACCACCAGTTGTAACAAACGCAACCGAAATTTTAAATGATTCGCAGTTATTAAATTCTGTTAGAATAGAAGTTAAAACTTTCTTTTTAGGAGTTTTGCTATTGACAAGGAGCTTTGGTTGAAAAAGTACTTCAGAATTAATATCTTTATCAACAAAGCCTGTTAAAATACTTTTGTTAAACTCTTGAAGGAAATCATCAGTCATTACTAATTAGTTTATGTACAATTGGTAAATCTGCTACTGCCCAATCTAGAGCTGTAAGTTCTTCTTTTGAAAGCCATTTTTGATCAATATGCTCATTCAAAGTAAGTTTTCTACTTTCAACTTTTACGATGAAACTATGCATCGTTAATTCAAAGTCAGGGTACTGGTGATTAACAGTTAAGTACAAATCTCCTACTTTAACATTAATATCTAATTCCTCTACTAATTCCCGCTGTAAAGCTTCTTTTTGAGTTTCTCCTGCTTCAATTTTTCCTCCAGGAAATTCAAATTTCTTAGAAATATATGGTAGTTTACTTTCTGCTCTTTGAACACAAAGTATTTTGTTCTCGTTTATTAATATAGCCGCAACAACTTCTATTTTTTTCATGAAGTTTTTTATCAAAGGATGAAGAAAAATCAAAAAGACGAATTAAATATAATAAAAATCAAGTCCCACAAAAAGTTTGATAACCATTTTCGGACGAAGGAGGTTGTTGGTATTTATCTGAAGTATAATGTTCGAAAGGCGATTTTAGTTTAGTAAGTAACTTGTTAAAAGGAATCATGTTTTCGTTTTCGCTAGCTTGTGTTAGCGCTTCTTCAACTAAATGATTTCTTGGAATTATGGAAGGATTGTAATCTTCGAGGAGGTTTTCGTAATTATCTACCGAACTTACTCTTTTTAGCCATTTGGATTTCCAAGTCTGAAAATTGGAATGGTTAAAAATGGGGTCTTTATGTAAATGAGGATCAACTAATCCACGAAAAGTGTTGGTGAAATCAGGTTTAGCGGTTTCCATCCATGCGAAGAGTTCGTTTAACAAATCTTCATCTCCATCTTCTTCTTTTATAATCCCCAATTTAGCAAGATGATTTATTTTCCAAATGGTTTGAAAGTTTTTATCAAATTGATTAAATTCTTTTTGTGCGAGTTCCAACGATTTTTTTTCATCGGAATGAATGAGTGGTAACATCGTTTCGGCTAATCGCATTAAATTCCACTTTGCAATTTTGGATTGATTGCTATATGCATAACGTCCTTGTTCATCGATAGAACTATAGACAGTGCCTGGATTAAAATGATTCATGAAAGCGCATGGACCATAATCGATTGTTTCACCTGCAATACTCATGTTGTCGGTATTCATCACACCGTGAATAAATCCAACTTTCAACCAATCGTTTACCAATTTTATTTGTGATTGGATCACTTCCTGTAAAAAACTCAATGCAGGATTTTCGGTGTCGAATACATCAGGGTAATGCCTATTAGCAGTATAGTTAAATAATGTTTCAACAAAAACGGGATTTCCCATTCTTACTGCTAGTTCAAAAGTTCCCACTCGAATATGACTTTCAGCAACTCGGGTAAGAACGCCCGTTTGATGAACAGTTTGCCGGTAAACAGGATCGTCACTTCTAACAATAGCTAAACTTCTTGTTGTGCTGATGTTTAATCCTGCCATTGCTTCGCTAATTAAATATTCACGCAACATGGAGTATAGAGTCGATCTTCCATCCCCTCTTCGGGAGTAAGGCGTTTGTCCGCTCCCTTTAAGTTGTATGTCAAAACGCTCTTCATACGGGGTTATTATTTCTCCAATTAATATTGCTCTACCGTCACCCAGTACGTTAAAATGTCCGAATTGATGACCGCCATATGCTTGCGCAATAGAGGTGGTAGATTTCGGTACATGATTTCCGGCTAAAACATCTGTCAAGTATGCTTTGTCTTTTGCTAGCTCGGTTAGCCCTAATTGTTTTCCTAAACTATTGTTGTAAAGTAATAATTTAGGATTAGATATTGCTGTTGGACTCGTTTCTGAAAAAAACACAGAAGGAAGAGAAAGGTAAGAATTGTCGAATTTCCAGGTTGAATCTTGTGCCATAATTGAAAGATAGAATTAAGGTTCGGTTTTCGAAATGAATACTTATTGAAATTGTCTTTTAGGGGATAGACGGTTTTGGTAGTTAGTTACGCCTAGATGACCTTTATTTAATGATGTAAAGGAGGTTAGCGCTATTTTTTTTAAAAAAGCAATTAAATGTAAATTAGGTACGTCTTTAAATTGTTATTTTCTCGTTAACAACTCTTCTAGTTACTATATCGTGTAAGCCTATTTTATTTATAAATTTGCATCATGTTTTTAGTACGTGTACTCTTATTGCCTTTTTCGTTTCTATACGGATTGATAACATCCGTAAGGAATGTTCTTTTTAATTCAGGCGTGTTAAAATCGCGTGAATTTCAAACGAAATCAATATCTGTAGGAAATATTACCGTTGGTGGAACTGGGAAATCTCCTCATATAGAATACTTAATCAGGCTTTTAAGAGCAGATAAAAAATTAGCTACATTAAGTAGGGGATATTTACGAAAGACAAAAGGTTATTTAGTTGCCGATGAGAAATCGAGTTATAAGGATTTAGGAGATGAGCCGATGCAGTTTCATTCCAAATTCAAAGACGTAACCGTTGTGGTTGATGAAGATCGTCGGAATGGGATGGAGAAAATCGAACAAGAAATTAATCCTGATATTATTTTATTGGATGATTGTTACCAGCATCGTTGGGTTAAACCTCAATTGAATATTTTATTAATTGATTATTCAACGGTTGGGTCAAAGCAATTTATGTTGCCATCTGGAGAGTTAAGAGAATGGAAATCGGGTGTTAAAAGAGCTGATGCAATTGTTGTGACTAAATCTCCAGAGTTACATTCACCAATTGAACATCGTAGGATTAAGGAATTGATAAAGCCCTTAAGGTCACAAAAAACGTTTTTTAGCTACATCGATTACAAATCGATTACTCCTTTTAACGAATGTGCAAACTTACTTTGTAATGAAGGTGTTATGAAACTAGAAAATTTTAAAACAGTTGTTTTTGCAGGAATAGCGAAGATTACACCTTTGGTGGATTATTTAAAGCAAACAGCCAAAGAGGTTATTGTAACTGAATTTAGTGACCATCACAATTTTGAACCTGTTGATATTGTAAGATTAACGAACACTTTTAAAGCGATTATTTCGAAAGACAAAATTTTAATTACAACAGAGAAAGATGCAACGCGATTAAAGGATTCAAGACTTTTTCCGCTTTTGGAGCAATTTCCTGTTTTTTATTTACCCATAGAAGTTAAATTTCATAAAGGTCTTGAAGATGAAGATACTTTTGATGAAATGATTAATAGTTATGTTCAAGCAAATTAAAGAGACTTCTGATTTCTTAATTGATAAAACAGTTGATTTCAAACCTCAAATTGGTATAATACTAGGAACTGGGTTAGGAGGTTTAGTATCTGATATAGATGTTAAATTCGAATTGAGTTATGCCGATATACCTGCATTTCCACTTTCGACCCTAGAATCGCATAAGGGAAATTTAATATTTGGTTACATCAACAATAAGCGTGTTGTAGTAATGCAAGGGAGATTTCATCACTATGAGGGATATACTTTAAATGAAGTTGCTTTTCCTGTGCGTGTGATGAAGTTATTAGGGATTGAAAAACTTTTAGTGTCTAACGCTGCTGGTGGTATGAATCCTGATTTTGAGAAAGGTGATTTAATGATTTTAACCGATCATATTAATCAGTTTCCAGGAAATCCCTTGATAGGGAAAAATATCGATGAATTAGGAAGTCGATTCCCTGATATGTATCAGCCTTATTCTAAAAAATACGTTGCACTTGCAAAAAAAGTGGCAAAGGATTTAGGCATTAAAATACAAGAAGGAGTTTATGTTGGTCTTCCAGGTCCAATGTTAGAAACTCCCGCGGAATACAAGTTTTTAAGAATAATTGGCGCTGACGCTGTAGGTATGAGCACTGTTCCTGAGATTATAGCTGCGAAACATATGGAATTGTCTTGTTTTGCTTGTTCGATTATCACGGATGTATGTTACGGTGAGATTCAACCTGTAGATATTCAGGATATTATATCAACAGCTATGAACTCCGAGCCCAAATTAACTGCATTATTTAAAGAATTAATTAATAGAATATGAGCATGAAAAATCTAACCAAATTATTATTAGTTTTAACCATATTTGGATTTTCAAGTTGTGAAGAATCGAAAGGTTTTAAAGAAGGGAATATTACAGTCTTTGTAAAATTGGATGAAATTTCCAAAGGAACAGCTGTTTTAGAAGTATTACCATCAGGGCCTAAAAGATTACAATTAGATACTGCCAAAATTGATGAAAATGGAGTTGTTTCATTTGCACATTGGGCTAGTAAAACGGCATTTTATAGTGTATATATTCCTGGTTATGAGGGAGAAATTAAGTTCATGGCAAACCCTGGAGATAGTATCGAAATTTCAGGAAATGTTAATGCGCTTTATGCAACGTGTAAAATAGGTGGCACACCGGAGAACGAAAGATTAGATTCATTAGTGACTTTCCTTAAAGCAACTAAGTATTATACGGATTCATTACAACGTGTTTTTAAAGCTGCAAAAGCAAAACAATTACACCATACTTTGATGAATGAGTTTCAGCAATTATATGAGAATGTAAAGCGTAAAGAAGAGACTTTTGTTAATGGTTATATTAGGCGTAATTTAGGACAGTACTCTAATTTAATTGCAGTAAACTCTTTAAATAAAGATCGTCATAAAACAACTTATTTATTGGTTGATAGTGCATTGCTGAAAAACCACCCAAACAATCAAGTAGTATTGAGATATCATGAAGTTGTTGCTCAGGTGTTTGCTTCTTCAGTTGGTGGAATGGCTCCTGATTTTAGTTTGTTGAATTTGGGAAATAAACAAGTGCGCCTTTCAGACTTTAAAGGTAAATACGTACTTCTGGATTTCTGGGCAACATGGTGTGGTCCATGTATAAAAGAAATCCCCAATTTGGTTAATGTCAAAGAAGAATTTAAAGATCAACCATTCGAAATTATAAGTATTTGTATTGATAAAAACTCTAAATCTTCTGTTAAAAGCTGGCAACGAATTATTGAGAAATTTAACGGTGATAGTTGGGTTCAATTATACGATACGGAAGGAAAAGAAACAAGAAGAAAATATAACATTCAACATTTCCCCACTTTGTTATTAATTGATCCATCTGGAGAAATTGTGGAAGCGGGGAATCACTTAAGAGGTGAAAATATTTCTCACGTTGTTAAAGGCTATCTAGGGAATGAATAAAGTTTGGTCAGTTGCATTTTTGCTAAGTTGTTTAGTCTTGAATTTAAAGGCTTATTATCAGCAAGAAGTCAAATACGATATTAAAGTTTTCTTAGATGACCAAGAGCACACGCTTCATGCATTTGAAGAGGTTATTTACATTAATAATTCACCTGATACTTTAAATGAGATTTACATGCATCTTTGGCCTAATGCCTATCAAGCGAATACTGCTTTAGATAAGCAATTGGTTGAAGACCGAAATATGTTACTTTATTTTGGAGATCAAGCTTATAAAGGTTTCATAGATAGCCTGGATTTTAAGGTTGATGGTAAAAAAGTAATTTCCTTAGAATCGGAGCATAAAGATTTAACACATTTCAAATTGAATGCGGGCTTGTTGCCTGGAGACTCAATAGTTATAACAACTCCATTTCGAGTTAAAATTCCTTACGGTGAGGTTTCTCGATTGGGACATTTGGATGGTTCGTATCAAATTACCCAATGGTATCCAAAGCCTGCCGTTTATGATGGAGAATGGCACGCGATGCCTTATTTGACACAAGGAGAGTTTTTCTCAGAGTTTGGTTCGTTTAAAGTAGCGGTTTCTGTGCCTGAAAAACATGTGATTGCTGCTACTGGGAATTTGATTAGTAAATCAAATCACAATGGCATAAAAACAGAGGTTTATTCATTGGATAAGATTCATGATTTTGCATGGTTTACTGATACGAATTGGATTGAAACGGAGAGCGAAGTTACCTTGCCTAATTCGGGACGAAAGGTAAAGACGTATTCGAAGTATAATCCGGAAAATGCTTATATATGGGATGGGTCTGAAAAATATATTGACAGTGCATTATACTATTATAGTTTATGGATCGGAGATTATCCATACGATGTATGTACTGCTTTAGACGGTGGCTTGACAGCCGGTGCAGGAATGGAATACCCAACGATTACAGTTTTGGGCGGTCAAGTTAATAGAAAGGAATTAGAGGAAGTAGTTTTACATGAAATAGGACACAATTGGTTTTATGGAGTTTTGGGAACAAATGAACGTGTTAATCCTTGGATGGATGAAGGTATAAATAGTTATTATGAAAGAAGGTTTTATGAAGAAGTTCGATCGGATTTAAGAATTGGTGATTTTTTTCCGATTATTCGAAAAGTTGTGAAGGATTTAACGCCAAAGCAAACGGAGTTTCACCATATGAATCATGACTTAGTGAACACGAGGAATTTAGACTTGCCAATTAATTTACCATCAAATGAATATTCTTCAATTAATTACGGAGCTATTGTTTATTCTAAGGCTGCTATTTCATTTAATTATTTGGAGAAATATTTGGGTAAAAAACTTTTCGATCAGTGTATGCAAAAATACTTTGATGTGTGGAAGTTTAAACATCCTTCCCCGGTTGATTTAAGAAAGATATTTGTTGATGAGACAGGTATGGAACTGAAGTGGTTTTTTGATGATTTACTTCAAACGAGTTACCCAGTAGATTATAAAGTACATTTTGCTGGTTATTCGTTTGATAATAAAAGTTTTGATGTTGTGGTTGCAAACGTTGGCGACATAGCATCTCCAATTGTAATATCCGCTTTAAAAAATGGAAAGGTTGTTAAAACAGCGTGGTACGAAGGTTTCTTTGGTACGAAAAGTTTAAGTTTTCCCAAGGGAGATTATGATGAGGTAGCGATTGATTATTATCATGATATGCCGGAGTTAAACAGAAAGAATAATCGTTATATATTATTTAGTTTATTTGGACGTGTAGAGCCTTTGGAAGCAACGTTTTTTTTCAATTTTGAAAAGGATGACAAAACCCAAATTTTCTTTTTGCCAATCGCGGGTGCTAATTACCATGATAACTTCCAATTAGGAATGGCGGCTTACAACTCATTAATCAAGGAAAAGAAATTTAGGTTTTTAGTAATGCCGCAGTTCTCTTTTGGAACTCAAAAGCTAGTAGGGTTTGGGCAAGCTGTTTATTCTTTCTATCCGGCGGAATATTTTCAAAAAGTTAACGTGAACCTATCTGTGAGGAGACAAGGATTAGGTTTTGGTGGAGCAATTGGTAAAATTCAGAAAATAGAAGCGAGCACTAACTTTATCCTTCAAAGGCCAAATGATCGTTCGAAAATCCGTTCCAGTTTTGAGGCTAAATTAAGTAACGTATCAGTTGAATTTGACCGTAGAGGTAGTAAGTTAAAAAACTACATAACGTTTGATTATAATATTGAAAACAAAAGAGCAATTAATCCCTTTGATTTTAATTCCCAACTACAAGCTTTTGATCAAAACTGGAAATTGCAAGGAGAGTTTAACTATAGCTTAACGGTTAATAATAGACTACAATCTATCGATATTCGTGGGTTTGGAGGGTTGTTTTTACAAAGTGTAGATGTTGGAACGGAGCGTTTTCGTGTAACAGCAGGGAATGGTACATTGTTGGGTACTCCTGACTTAGAACAGTTTATTTATCATACGCATGATTACTTATTTGATCAAGCTTTTTTGGGCAGATTCATGACTGATGCTAATTTATTAAGCAGTCAGCAAGTTTATTCAAATGACGGAGGTTTTAAAAGTGGAGTTACTCCTGGCTTGGCCAGTTCTTGGTTAGGAGGATTAAATGTAGTAATTCCATTACCCGTTAAATTTATCTCATTTTATACTGATTTTGCTATTTACGATCGTATTTGGGACGATTTCAAAACAGGAGGTATTTCAGCGCCTTTGCTATATGATTATGGTTTGCAATTGAACTTGAAAAAAGATTATTTGGAGGTTTATTTCCCGCTAGGTTTCTCGGAAAGTATTCAAAGTAACTATGATGTAAATGGAGTGGATTCTTACATGAATAAGATCAAATTCATGTTTAATATAAACGAAATATATACGATCCTTCAATAATGGAATCAGGTAAGAAAATATATTTTGCTTCAGACTTTCATTTAGGAGTTCCTAATTATGAAAGTAGTAGAAAGCGGGAGAAGATTTTAGTGGATTGGTTGGATTCTATTAAAGCTGATGCTCAGGAAGTTTATTTAGTAGGAGACTTGTTTGATTTTTGGTTTGAGTATAAATTCACTGCACCAAAAGGTTATGTTCGATTCTTAGGGAAAATAGCAGAGTTTACAGATTCGGGAATTCCGGTTCACTTTTTTACAGGAAATCATGATATGTGGATGTTTGATTATCTACCCCAAGAAATTGGAGTAGAAATTCATCGAGATAATATTACAAGAGATTTTAATGGGAAGCGCTTTTATATCGGTCACGGTGATGGTTTAGGCCCTGGAGATAGAACGTATAAGTTTTTAAAAAACTTTTTTGCTTCAAAAACTTGTCAATGGTTGTTTGCCCGTATTCATCCTAATTTAGGAATGGGCATCGCAAATATGTGGAGTAAGAACTCCCGAATTTCAAATATAAAAGATGGTGAAGAGTTTTTAGGAGATGAAAATGAATGGTTATATATATATAGTAAAGAGATATTAGAGAGAGAATATTTTGATTTTTTTATCTTTGGTCATCGGCATTTAGTATTGGACCTACCGATAAAAGGAACAACATCTCGATATGTAAATTTAGGGGAATGGGCAACAGGAAACCCTCACTTTGCTTCTTTTGATGGGGAAAGCTTAACTTTACAATCGGTAAAAAAATAACAACTGTGGAATTAGAAGAAAAATCAGATTTAGTTTTTGGAATTCATCCAGTAATCGAGGGATTAGAGTCGGATAAGACTTTTGATAAAATTCTTATCTTAAATACTTTGAGAACACCTCAAGCAAAAGAAATTATGGCTTTGGCTCGAGAGAAGGGAGTTTCTTTAAATAAAGTTCCCCAGCAAAAGTTAGATCGTATTACTCGAAAAAATCATCAGGGCATAATCGGTTTTATTGCGCCTGTCGAATTTCAAAACATTGAAGATCTTTTACCAACGCTTTTTGAGCGAGGTAGAAATCCATTTATATTAATTCTTGATCGTGTTTCCGATGTAAGAAATTTTGGTGCTATTGTAAGAACTGCAGAATGTGCTGGAGTTGATGCGATAATTATCCCAAAGAAAGGAGCTGCTCAAATTAATGGTGAGACAATAAAAACGTCTACCGGAGCAATTTTTAATATTCCAATATGTAAAGTGCCAGGAATAGAATCTATTATACCATATATTAAAGATTCGGGCCTTCATTTGATTGCTTGTACTGAAAAGACGGATGTTGATTATACCGAAGTTGATTATACAGTTCCTATAGCAATTATGATGGGTGGAGAAGAATCAGGGATAGCAATTTCAAACATTAAAAAATCAGATTCAACTGCAAGGTTGCCTCTAATGGGTAAAATACAAAGTCTAAATGTATCGGTTGCCGCAGGAATTATTATGTATGAAGCTGTTCGTCAGAGAGGGTAATTTCTCTTTCTCTTTACTTTCCAGTTATTTAGTGGTATCTTTGTTGTCGATTAGGTTAAATCACCAGTTGTCAAGAGTTTTATTTCGAATTTTCTTTGATTGATTCTTGTGATTGGAAGTTATAGTTAATTAGATTACAATTATTATTTAGAACATTTATGGGTAGGTCACAAGAAACATTTGGTAAAAAAGAAAGAGAGAAAAAAAGACTTAAAAAGAAGCAGGAGAAGGGGCAGCGTAAGGAACAAAGAAAAGCAAATGCAACTGGAGGGGATTTTGAAAGTATGCTTGCCTATGTTGATGAGAACGGTCATATAGTTGATACCCCACCGGATCCATCAAAACGAACTAAAATTAAAGCTGAAAACATTAGCTTAGACTATTCTAAAGCTGCTAACGAAGTAGATGAGGAGACTGAGTTAACAGGTAAGGTTTCATTTTTTAACGATTCGAAAGGATACGGATTTATTAAGGATAAGAATTCTAACGAATCATATTTTGTTCATGTTAACGGTACGATTGATGAAATTACAGAAGGAGATAAAGTTACTTTTGAACTAGAGAAAGGTCCTAGAGGATTTAATGCTGTTAAAGTAAAAAAGATACCATAAGACGAACTTTTTATTCGAAATTAAAAAGGGTTGCTGTACAGCAACCCTTTTTTTATTCATCTTTTTTAGGAGGATTGTAGGTTCTAGTCCTACTCTTTGATTTCTTTTTTTCCTTTTCGGGTTTTGACTGCTTCTTTTCTTTTTTCTTTTTTCCTTCTTGTTGAGAGGGATCATTGTTGCTAATTTCATTTACGCGAATCATGAAAGAAAACGAAATTCCAATTGCAAGAATGAAAAGAGTGAAAAATTGTTTGAACTGCTTCATTATTAAATCAACTGTTTATTTGTATTTTTGCGCTTTGTAATCCGAAATTAAAGATTGGATTTAAAACGCTCTAAAGTAGCAAAAATTATTCCAAAGGTATGGCGAAGAATTTTACAAGCAGAGAACAGGATTTTTCTAAATGGTATAACGAGTTGGTGATTAAAGCTGACTTAGCACAAAATTCAGATGTAAGAGGTTGTATGGTTATTAAACCATACGGTTATTCAATCTGGGAAAGTATGCAAGCTGAACTAGATAAAATGTTTAAAGAAACAGGCCATAGTAATGCCTATTTTCCTTTGTTAATTCCTAAATCATACTTAAGTAAAGAAGCTGAACATGTTGAAGGGTTTGCAAAAGAATGTGCAGTTGTTACTCATTATCGATTAAAAAATGATGAAAACGGTGAAGGGCTTGTTGTTGATCCAGAAGCCAAATTGGAGGAAGAGCTTATTATTCGACCAACATCAGAAACTATTATTTGGAATACTTACAGAGGGTGGATTCAATCTCATAGAGACTTACCGATTTTAATTAATCAGTGGGCCAACGTGATGCGTTGGGAAATGAGAACGCGAATTTTTTTAAGAACTTCGGAGTTTTTATGGCAAGAAGGTCATACTGCGCACGCTACAGAGCAAGAAGCTGTTGATGAGACAAAACGAATGTTGGATGTATATGCTGATTTTTCGGAGAATTATATGGCCGTCCCTGTAATTAAAGGTGTTAAAACAATCAATGAAAGGTTTCCCGGTGCTATTGATACTTATTGTATTGAAGCGTTAATGCAAGATGGGAAAGCGCTGCAGGCAGGGACATCACACTTTTTGGGTCAAAAGTTCTCAAAAACATTTGATGTTAAGTTTACAGATACAGATGGAAAGCAAAAATTTGTTTGGGCATCTTCTTGGGGCGTGTCTACTCGGTTAATGGGTGCACTAATAATGAGCCATTCAGATGATGACGGATTAATTGTCCCTCCAAAATTAGCGCCAATACAGGTTGTAATTATTCCTATCTATAAAGGAGAGGAGCAATTAGAAGCTATTTCTGAAAAATTAGCACCTGTTATTAAGGAATTAAGAGATAGGGGTGTTAGGGTTAAATTTGACAATAGAGATAATCAACGTCCAGGTTGGAAATTTGCTCAGTATGAGTTTCAAGGTGTGCCAATCAGATTAGCGTTAGGGAACAGGGATCTTGAGTCTGGTAATATTGAAGTAGCAAGACGTGATGAAAAAACAAAGGAGGTAATTTCTTTTGATGGAGTTGTTGATCATGTAGACAATTTATTAGTAGAGATTCAATCAAACTTATTTAATAAGGCTAAAACTTATCGCGATGATCGGATTACAGCAGTTGACTCTTATGAAGAGTTTAAAAGTGTAATTAATGATAAAGGTGGTTTCATATCAGCTCATTGGGACGGAACAACTGAAACCGAATTAAGGATAAAAGAAGAAACAGCAGCTACAATTAGATGTATCCCATTAAATAATGTTTTAGAGGGGGGTAAATGTATCTTAACAGGTAAGCCATCAATTCAAAGAGTATTGTTTGCAAAGGCGTATTAGATATCAATTTAAATAGCTGAAAAACAAGTGTTTAAATTTATATCTAATATTTTATCAATTTTAACTTGTTAGAAAAGAAAAAAGATTATACATTTGCAGTCCTTAAAATAATGAGGAACATTTTGGCCCGTTCGTCTAGGGGTTAGGACGCCAGGTTTTCATCCTGGTAACAGGGGTTCGATTCCCCTACGGGCTACTTGGACAATTAAAAGAGGTTCGCCTCTTTTTTTTAATTTAAAATATTATGGCAAATAACGCTTCAGCAAAAAAGAGAATTAGACAATCTGAAAAAAGAAAAGAGTCTAATAAGTATTACCATAAAACTATGCGTAATGCTATCAGAAATATTAAAGGTATAGAGGATAAAAAAGAAGCTGAAGGAGCTTTAGTTAAAGTTATTTCTTTAATCGATAAAGTTTCAAAAAGAAATATTATCCACAAGAATAAAGCGTCTAATTTAAAAAGCCAAGTTGCTAAGTCTGTTGCTGCATTAGCTTAAGAATTTATAAAACAAATTTATTAAAAGGTTATCCGTTTTGGATAACCTTTTCTGTTTTCAACCATTTTAAACTTAAATTGTAAATTACTTCGTCTTAATGCTTTTAGTTTTGTTGTATGGAAATAAGTAATACTATTAAAAACTGGAATTTAGATGATCGTCCTCGTGAGAAGTTAATAAATAAAGGTGCTTCAGTTTTAAGTAATGCGGAACTTATGGCTATTATTTTAGGAAGTGGAAGTAGAAGTGAATCAGCAGTTGGCTTAGCGAAAAGAATTTTGCAGAAAGCAGATAACAATTTTGCTAAGTTAAGTAGAATGCAGATTGAAGACTTTAAACAGTTTAAAGGGGTTGGGGAAGCTAAAGCGGTGAGTTTATCGGCAACGTTTGAATTTGCACGACGAAGAAAAGAAGAAGTTGATGTGGTGACTAAGATTGGATCTAGTTCGGATATTTTTAAAGAAATGAGTTCAAATCTATCGGATTTGAATCATGAAGAGTTTTGGGTTGTTTTTTTAAATAGAGGAAATCGGATTATCAAAAAAGAACGAATTAGTTCTGGAGGAATAACAGGAACAGTAGTAGATAATAAGATAATCCTAAAAAAAGCATTACTTCATTTAGCTTCATCTGTTATTTTAGTCCATAACCATCCATCGGGAAATTTAAAACCAAGTCCACAAGACCATAAAGTGACTCAAAAGATCAAATCAGCATGCGAATTGTTAGAAATTAATTTGTTAGATCACCTTATTATAGCAGGAAATTCTTATTATAGCTTTGCAGACGAATTAGATCTTTAATGAAGAAAATTTTGACGGTTATCGGACCACGTCCTCAAGTTATAAAATCAGCTGCGATAACGAGAGTTGTGCGTGATGTTTTTAGAGGAGAACTTGAAGAAGTAGTTGTGCATACAGGTCAGCATTTCGATGCCAATATGAGTAGCGACTTTTATGCTGAAATGTTTTTACCAATTCCAAGGTATCAATTTGAAGTTAACCCTTCAGAACCACTGCCAATTAATCAAATGATTCAAAATATTCAGGTCGCTGTTATGAAAGAATCTCCTGATGCATTAGTTGTTTATGGAGATACTAATTCTACATTAGCGGGTACAATTTCTGCCCTAATTGAAGATATTCCGTTAATCCATGTTGAAGCAGGAATGCGATCGTTTAATATGTTAATGCCTGAGGAAGGTAATCGAATATTAACAGATCATTCGAGTGATTTATTATTTTCTCCTACGAAGATTGGTGTATTAAACTTAAAGAAGGAAAAAATAAACTTAGATAAGGTGAAGTACTGTGGAGATGTGATGTTTGACAACAGCTTGTTTTACGAAGCGAAAGCACGCCAACAATCAACTATCTTAACAAGGTATAATTTAAAACACAATGAGTTTAATTTATTTACGTGTCATAGAGGTAGTAATACTGACGATGCTGTAAAGTTAAGAGCTATTCTTGAAGGAGTTATAGAAATTAAACTTAAATCAGGGAATGAGATTGTATTCCCGATGCATCCAAGGACTGAAAAGATGATTATAACGTTTTTTGGATCGTATTATTTAGACCAATTAAAATCTAAAATTTTAGTAATACAACCTGCATCTTATTTAGATATAATAATGTTAGAGTGTAATTCTAATATTGTGATTACTGATTCTGGTGGTATTCAAAAGGAGGCTTATTTTTTTAAGAAAAAGTCATTGATTTTGAGGGAGGAAACAGAGTGGGGTGAAATCCTGGATAATAAAGCTGCTATTTTATTCAAATCAAATGAAGGTTCTTTGATTCAGGCATATGAAAAAGTATTAAAACTTAGTCCTAATTTTAAGGATATATATGGAGATGGTAAGGCGGGAGAATTTATTTGTAATGAGATTTTAGAGTTGTTAAAATGATATATGTTTTTACCCATAAAATAACAAGCAGAGTTAAATATGCATTTAATCTTGTCTTTAGAGATGTAATGCAAACAGACTATAAGTTAATTTCTGATCGAAAGGAATTTGAGGTTTTGGAAGGTGTGAAGATTGCTTACACTATTAATCCTATTGATAATGCTTTTTTTATAAGGAGTAAGCCTCTTTTGTTTGAAAATGGAATAAGTGATCAGGAGATTAACGTTATGCCATTTGATCGAACAAAAGCCTTTTTTGGGGTAGGCGGTAATAGTATGTTTCCCTTTGATGTATTTGCGGCTTCATTTTATTTGGCGGCGCGATATGAAGAGTATTTACCGCATAAGAAAGATTTATACAATCGGTTTGATGCACCGCAAAGTTTAGCCTTCAACGAAGGGGTTTTACATCAGCCTGTCATTAATATTTGGATTTCAAAATTCGCGGATTTTTTAAAGGAGCTCTATCCCTTATTTACTATGCCCGAGCGGGAGTATAAGTTTATCACCACGATTGATGTAGATAACGCTTATGCTTATTTGGAAAAAGGATTTGTACGGTCGTTAATGGGCTACAGTAAATCTATTTTAACATTGGATTTTAAAAGTTTTAAAAATAGAACTAAAACTCTTTTGGGGTTACAAAAAGATCCGTACGACACATTTGAATATCAAGAAAACTTGGTTAAGAATCAAAACTTAACCTTTATTTACTTCTTTCTTTTGGGAGATTATGGAATGAATGATAAAAATATTCCAGTAAGTAGTAGGAGATTTCAATCGTTAATTAAATCAATTTCCGATCATTCAAAGATTGGAATTCACCCCTCTTTTGCTTCAAATTATAACTTCAAACAACTGGAAAAGGAAGTGACTCGACTGAGTAATGTAATAAATCGAGAGATTTGGAGAAGTCGTCAACACTTTTTAAAGTTACTACTGCCCGATACATATCGTAATTTGATAGAATTGGACATTACGGATGATTTTACAATGGGGTACGCTTCTAACTATGGTTTTAGAGCAGGTTTGTGTACACCGTTTTATTTTTATGATTTGGATTTGGAAGTTGAAACAAACTTAAAGATTCATCCTTTTGCAATTATGGAGGGGACTTTAAAATATTACATGGAAATAGAACCGGAAGCTGCAATTCCTCATTTCAAACGATTGATTGATGAGGTTAGGATGGTAAATGGGGAGTTTATTTCGCTTTGGCATAATGACAGTTTGAATAACAGCGATTTATGGAAAGGATGGAAAGCTGTTTTTGAAGAGATGATTGCATACGGTAAAGAATGAAATTATTAAAAAAGGCAGATATTGATATTGAGAAATGGAATGCTTGTATTACAAGTTCCGATAATCCTTTAGTATATGGCTTGATAGCTTACTTGGATATCGTGGCAAAAGATTGGCAGGGGTTAGTTTGGGAGGATAACGAACAATATATGGCTGTTTTCCCTTTGCCTATTCGAGTTAAGTATGGATTAGAATATATTTATCCACCATTTTTTATTCAGCAGCTAGGACTTTTCACAAGAGGAAATAATCGTGATGAATTAGAGAAAGAGGCTTTTGATTTTTTAAATGGGAAAATAAATTTTATTGAACTTTATGTTAAAGGTAAAGGTGTACTAGGGACAAAACGAAGGAATTGTACTCTTTTATTAAACAAATCTTATGATTCTTTAAGGTTGAATTATTCTTCCAATCATAAAAGAAATTTAAAAAAAGCACACAAGTCAAATCTTACGGTTGATTGCAATGTTAATATAAGTCAAATCATAAATTTATTTAGATTGGATAAAGGAGCCCATCTTGATACATTACAAAATCAAGATTATGAAAATTTACAAAGTATAGCAATTGGACTAGAATCAGATTGCTATGGAGTTTATAGTGACGGAAAGCTTATTTGTGGTGGATTATTTCTGAAATTTAAAGACCGAATAACATTTTTGTTTTCGGGTAACACAGTTGAAGGGAAAGATAAAGGGGCATTGTTTTTTTTATTAGATTATTTAATATCTATTAATGCCAATAAACAAATGGTTTTTGATTTTGAAGGAAGTGAAAATGATGGTTTGCGAAGGTTCTACCTTGGCTTTGGAGCAGAGCTTGAAATTTATAGATTTATTAAAGTGAATAACCTAAAATTCCCATTCTCATTATTCAAGAAATAAGACCCTTCTATTGATCATTGTTTTGTTAATACAAAACCTTTAAAAGTATCGCATAATTAACATTTCATTCTTAAACTTGCACATTAGTAAAAAGAGAGAATATGTCCATGAAATTACCTTCAAAATGGATTAACCGAGAAATTAGTTGGTTAAGTTTTAATGAAAGAGTTTTACAAGAAGCTGAAGACGCTACGAACCCTACTATTGAACGATTAAAATTCTTAGGAATTTTCTCTAATAATAGAGATGAGTTTTTTAGGGTTAGAGTTGCAAATATCAAAAAAGTAGCAGAAATAAAAGGGAACGCTAAGCTTTCGTCTGGTGAAAATCCAAAGGTTATTCTTGATAAAATATTAAAGCAGGTTTTAAAACAACAGGTTCGATTTGACAAGGCATATAAAAATCTTATCAATGAGTTGAAAAAGGAGAATATCTTCTTTGTTAATGAATTTCAAATTGCTGGTGAACAACAACAATTTACCAAAGATTATTTTTCAGATAAAGTAAGAACTAATTTAGTTCCTATTTTAATTGATAAAAAGAAGCCTTTTCCATTTATGAAAGATGCTTCGACTTATATGTGCATTAAAATGTACAATAAGGAGAAGAGGAATACTAAGATAGAATACGCCTTATTAGAAATTCCTTCTGAGAGGGTAAATAGAATTGTTATTCTTCCTAGTATCGAAAAAAAGAAGTATTTGATGATGTTAGATGACATTATCCGATACAATCTCCCATCGGTGTTTTCGATTTTTAATTATGATACAATTGAAGGTTATAATATTAAATTAACTAGAGATGCTGGTCTTGAAATAGATGAAGATTTATCTAAAAGTATTGTTGATAAATTAACACAAAGCGTAAAAGACAGAAAGGTAGGTGAGTTAGTTCGTTTTGTTTATGACGGAGATATGCCTGAAGACATGAAGGCTCTAATTGTTAAGAAGATGAAGCTTCAAAAGAGTGATAACTTAATACCAGGAGGTCGTTATCATAACTTTAAAGATTTTATAGCGTTCCCTGAAATAGGCTCTGCCAAATTGCTTAATCCAAGTTTGCCTGCTTTGCCTCAAAAAGATTTAGAGGGAGTGTCGAGTATTATGGATGTGATAAATAAAAAGGATGTAGTGTGTTTTTATCCTTTTCAGAAGTTTGATTATGTAATTGATTTCTTACGTCAAGCTGCTATTGATCCTAATGTTACGACCATTAAGATTAATATTTATAGAGTTGCTAGTAATTCAAGAATTATAAATGCATTAATTAATGCTGTTAAAAACGGAAAAGATGTTACTGTATTAATTGAATTGCGGGCAAGATTTGATGAGCAAAACAACATTAAGTGGAGTAAGGTTTTAGAAGACGAAGGAGTGAAGGTTCATTTTGGTTTACCTGGATTGAAAATTCACAGTAAATTAATTTTGGTAAAGCGATTGGAAGGTCGATCGGAAAAAAAATATGTGCATGTTGGTACAGGGAACTTTCATGAAATGACAGCTAAAATTTACTCTGACGCTTCATTGTTAACTTCGGATAAAAGAATTACGAATGACATTGAGAAGGTATTTGAATTAATAGAACGTCCTTACATTAATAAGCGATTTACAAATATTATTATTTCACCTTACAATACGAGATCTAGGTTTTCAGCCTTGATTCAAGGCGAAATTAAAAATGCTAAAAAAGGATTAAAAGCTAAGATTATTATAAAATTAAACAACTTTAATGATCCCGAATTAATCAATAAGCTTTACGAGGCTTCTTGTGAGGGAGTTGAGATTAAGTTGATTATCAGAGGTATTTGTACTTTGGTGCCTGGAGTAAAAGATTTAAGTGAAAACATAGAAGTAATTAGTATAATCGATCGTTATTTAGAACACATTAGAATGTTTAATTTTCATAACGCTGGAGACGAATTGTTTTTTATTGGTTCAGCCGATTGGTTGGGTAGAAACTTAGATAAAAGAGTTGAGGTAACTACTCCGATTTATGATAAGGACATTAAAACTCAAATGAGAGAGTTTTTAGGTTTGCAATTAAAGGATAATGTAAAGGCTAGGATAATTGATGAGAAAGGACGGAACAAATACGTTCTCAAAAAGACAAAGAAAATACGTTCTCAAATTGCCCAGTATGATTACTTCAAATCATTATTGGATACCTAATGCTCAAAAAAATTATTAGTTGGACTTTATTAATTTTTATTCCGGTTACTTTTATAATTGGAATAATCGCAGTTGTGGAACTATACTGCGGATATTCTTATTTTAAATATCGAGATACCCTAAAAAATGAACTAAATGCGATTCGTTTGAGGGAGCCTTTTCATAATCAAAATAATTCAGCTCTTCACCATGGTGAAGAGGTGCTTTTTAGAACTGACTCAGAGGGTTATATTCTGCCATATAGAAACATAGACTCTTCTAGTCATACAATAGCTTTTATAGGAGGTTCAACAACAGAATGTCGCCTCGTTAATGAGAATATAAGAGTTCATAGGTCTGTTGAGCGTATTTTAAACGCTAAAGGAAATCGAGTTACCTGTTTAAATATCGGGAACAGTGGAAATCATTCGATGCATTCGCTAAATATTTTAGCGAATAAAGTAATGAAATATAGCCCTGAGGTTGTTGTTGTGAATCATAATGTGAACGATTTAAGTGTTTTATTAAATACAGGAACCTATTTTAATAAGCATCCGCAACGTTCGTTGTTACTAGAGAATACGGAAAGCTTGTATGCGTATAAGGTTGGTTTACCTAAAAACAAATTTGTAAGGAATTTCATTCCCTATATCTCATTAGTTCTACTACCAACTACTTTTGATGGTGAACATTTAATTGAGCAAGATGAGTTTCCTTCTGGGCCAGTTAGTTTTGATTTAACAAAACAGTTTTTAAAAAATGAGTTTAAAAAAAGTATCACAGGTCTTATCGCTTACGCAAAGGCTTGGCAAGTAAAGCCAATATTAATGACGCAAGGGAGTTGCTTTTCGTACGGTATAAAAAATATCGATAGATATGATGGTTATGATTTACTATTGTTACATCAAGAGTTTAATAAAGTAATAAGAGAGGTGGCTATAAGTGAAGCGGTTGAGTTAGTAGATGCTGAACTTTTAATGAAAGGCAACAAATCTTATTTTTTTGATTCCGTTCACTACACCGATTCAGGTTCTGTTTTTATATCGAAATATATTTCTAATCGTATTCAAAAATTAATTGACAATTGAAGGTATTAGGAATATCTGCACTTTATCACGATTCGGCGGCTTCAATCGTAGTTAATGGCGAAATAATTGCAGCGGCTCAAGAAGAGCGATTTACAAGGGTGAAACAAGATGCCTCATTTCCGGTAAATGCAATTCAGTTTTGTTTGGCTGAAGCGGGAATTCAATTGAGTGAATTGGATGCTGTAGTATTTTATGATAAGCCTTTATTGAAGTTTGAACGTTTATTAGAGACTTACTTCTTTTATGCTCCAAAAGGGATACTTTCTTTTGTGAAGTCAATGCCAGTATGGATTAATGAGAAAATGTTTTTTAAAAAGCTACTTAAACAATCATTTAAAAAAATCGGAGAATTAGATTGGAATAAAACTAAATTATTGTTTCCTGAACATCATTTGTCACACGCTGCAAGTGCTTTTTTTCCTTCTCGGTTTGATGAGTCTGCAATTTTAACAATTGATGGAGTAGGAGAGTGGGCAACCGTGTCTATATCTAAAGGAAGTGGTAACGAGATTAAAGTTCTAAAAGAAATTAATTTCCCAAATTCCCTAGGATTACTTTATTCTTCTTTTACTTATTTTTTAGGGTTTAAGGTAAATAGTGGAGAGTATAAGTTGATGGGGATGGCTCCTTATGGCAATTTGAATAGTAAGGAAGTTGATAATTTCATATCAATTATAAAAAGAGAATTAATAACGCTTTTTCCTGATGGATCATTTAGATTAAATCAGCGTTACTTTAATTATGCTACGGGTTTAAGAATGGTTAAAGATAAGAAGTGGCAGAAGTTGTTTGGAATTGAAAAAAGAAGAGCAGAATCTATAATTTCTCAACAGCATTGTAATTTAGCAATAGCAATACAAAAAGTGACAGAAGAGGTTGTTTTACTTTTAGCAAAAGAGGCTAAAAGGTTAACGGGGCTTGATAGTATATGTCTTGCAGGAGGAGTAGCTTTAAACTGCGTTTCTAATGGAGTGTTACAAAGGTCTGGTATATTTTCTGAAATGTATATTCAACCAGCTTCAGGTGACGCAGGTGGAGCATTAGGTGCAGCTTTAGCAGGGTATTATATTTACTTTAAGAAAGATCGGTCTGTTGCTACAGTTAAATATGATTTGATGAAGGGCTCTTTTTTAGGTCCATCTTTTTCGAATAAAGAAGTTAGAGATGAGCTGATTAAGAGGAAAGCTGTATTTGCGGAGTATGAAGACGTTGAATCTTTATTGAGAGAAACAGCGAAACTAATTGATAAAGGGAATGTCATTGGATGGTTTCAAGGAAAGATGGAGTTTGGACCAAGAGCTTTAGGTAATCGTAGTATTATTGGTGACCCTCGGAATATGGAAATGCAGCGAAAAATTAATTTGAAAATTAAATATAGAGAAGGTTTTAGACCGTTTGCACCTTCTGTTTTAGAGGAAGATGTCTCAAATTTTTTCGATTATAAAGGGTCGTCTCCATATATGTTAGAAGTACATTCTTTAAAATCTGAACATAAAGTTGCCTCCAATTTAATTTCTGGTTTTACGACATTAAAAGAGAGGTTGGATAGTAAAGAATGCACTTTCCCGGCTACAACGCATGTTGATGATTCAGCAAGGATTCAAACGGTATCCAAAGATACAAACCAACGGTATTGGAGGCTTATAAACGCATTTAAGTCTTTAACTGGTTGTCCTATGGTGGTTAATACTAGCTTCAATGTTAGAGGAGAGCCAATGGTTTCTAAACCTTTTGATGCATACCGTTGTTTTATGGAAACTGAAATGGATGTATTAGTGATAGGAGACTTTTTAATGCATAAAGATGGCCAACCTGAATGGAAGTCTTTGAATTCTAAAAAGTTTAAATTAGATTAGATATATGAGTACAGTCAAAGATTTTTGGATGTTTATGAAAGAGCGTAAGAAGTTTTGGCTCGCTCCAGTAATTATTGTGTTTTTATTACTTGGTTTTGCAATTGCTTTTGCGAGTACTTCATCAGCTGGAGCATTTGTTTATACTTTGTTTTAATGAAACTAGATATTGATTTTCAAAAAAAAAGAATTGAGACGATATTAACGATCTCTGCTGGATTTTTTGTAATTGGAGGTTTGAAAAGTTGGAGTGCCAATGAAATAGTTTATTGGCCACTTTATGTTATTGTTCCAATATTAGTATTTGGTTTAAGCATAAAATCAGTTGGTGTTTTAATAACCAAGATTTGGTTTAAGCTTTCAGAATTGATGGGTTTTTTCTCGTCTAATATTATCCTCTCTTTGTTTTATTATCTTTTTATTACTCCTTATTCATTTATCATTAGACTCTTTAAAAAGGATAAGTTTCGGGTCACAAAAATGAAAAGTACTTTTGTGACAAGGGATAAAGTTTATGGATCAAAAGATTTAGAGAATCCATGGTGATAATTTCATCAAAAAGCAAAAAGGCGAATACAAACGGTGATGCGATTAATAATCCATCAAATCTATCGAGTATGCCACCGTGACCAGGCATTATTTTACCGGAATCTTTAACATTCATACTTCTTTTAAACAAACTTTCTGCTAAATCTCCCATAGATCCGAAAACGGATATTATTAAGCCGATAGAGGCCCATTTCCATAGAGGTAAAGTTGTGAAGAATATTCCGCAAAAAATTGCAATTCCAATCGCTAAAAGTGCTCCTCCTATACTTCCTTCCCAAGTTTTATTTGGTGATATTCTTTCGAATAACTTATGTTTCCCGAAAGACTTTCCGGATAAATAAGCACCGGTATCATTGCTCCATAAAATAAAGTAAAAACCTAAGATTAATTCACTTGAGTATTTACCTGATGAATTACTTGGAAACATTGAATTGGATAGAATTAATAGTCCAAAAGGTAATGCAACATATATTAAAGGGAATATTGTTTGGGCAATATTTGAAAACGGATTTGGTTTATTATTGTATAACTCAATTAATGGAGTTACAAACACTGAGAATGTCAATGCCCCAATAAAAGGAAGTGAACTTAAGCCAAGGATGGTTTCTGAAGTAAGTGCTAAAAACGTAAAAGCACTGAGGATTAATCCAAGCGGTGTATTTGGTTCGAAATCTGAATGTTTAGAGATGATACTCAAGTATTCCCAAGTTCCTATCAATACAAAGATAAAGTAAAGTCCAAATAAAGAAAACGGGCTCAGATATGTGCTGAAAATTAATACAGTCACAAATACAGAACCCGTTAATGCTCTTTTTAGCATAATTAATCTATGCTATTTTTTGATTCACCTTCTGTACTAACGTCACTAGGTGTTTTATTCTCTGTTTTCTCAGTAGTTACAGTTTCTGAAGGATTTTCTAGTTCACTTTCTTTAGAATCATCGCTTTCAGTATTAACAACTTCAGCCTCTTCTACTTCTTTAGAACCAGGTCTTCTACCAAATATTATTTCAAGATCTTCTTTAAAGATGACCTCTTTTTCTAATAATGCTTCCGCAAGTAAGGTTAACTTTTCTTTGTTTTCCGAAAGAACTTCTTTTGCCTTAACATATGCTTCTTCAATAATTTTACTAATCTCTTGATCTATTATTTGTGCAGTAGCTTCGCTGTAAGGTTTACCAAATGAGTACTCACTTTGACCAGATGAATCGTAATAAGATATGTTTCCAATCTTATCATTTAATCCATATATAGTTACAATAGATTGAGCTTGTTTAGTAACTTTTTCTAAGTCACTTAGCGCTCCTGTAGAAATCTCTCCAAAGATAATTTCCTCTGCAGCTCTTCCGCCAAGTGTTGCGCACATTTCGTGGAACATTTGTTCCTTCGTTGTTATTTGACGCTCTTCTGGTAAATACCATGCAGCGCCTAGAGACTTCCCTCTTGGAACAATTGTAACTTTAATAAGTGGGGCAGCATGTTCCATCATCCAACCAACCGTAGCATGACCAGCTTCGTGAAAAGCAATAGTCTTCTTTTCTTGTGGTTTAATTATTTTATTCTTTTTCTCTAAACCTCCAATCACTCTATCAATTGCAGCTAAGAAATCATCTTTAGATACAGAACTTTTATCCTCCCTTGCTGCAAATAATGCTGCTTCATTACAAATGTTGGCTATGTCAGCTCCCGAGAAACCAGGTGTTTGACCAGCTAAGAAATCAACTTCAACAGTATCATCTGTTTTGATGGGTTTTAAATGAACACCGAAAATTGCTTTACGTTCATTCAAGTCAGGCATATCAACATAAATTTGTCTATCGAAACGCCCTGGTCTTAATAATGCCTTGTCTAAAATATCCGCTCGGTTAGTTGCTGCCATTACAATAACTCCACTGTTAGATCCAAAACCATCCATTTCGGTAAGCATTTGGTTAAGTGTGTTTTCTCTTTCGTCGTTTGATTGTTGAGCTGGATTTTTACCTCTTGCTCTACCAATCGCATCAATTTCATCGATAAAGATGATACAAGGCGCTTTTTCTTTTGCTTGTTTAAATAAATCACGAACTCTGGAAGCACCAACTCCAACAAACATTTCTACAAAATCTGACCCTGATAATGAGAAGAATGGAACTTTAGCTTCCCCGGCAACAGCTTTAGCTATTAATGTTTTTCCTGTTCCTGGAGGACCTACTAATAATGCTCCTTTAGGTATTTTAGCACCTAATGCAGTATATTTTTTTGGGGTTTTTAGGAAATCTACAATTTCCATAACTTCCTCTTTTGCCTCTTCTAATCCAGCTACATCTTTAAAACTTACATCTACGTTCGTATCTTTTTCGAAAAGTTTAGCTTTCGATTTTCCAATATTGAAAATCTGACCACCAGGTCCACCACTTCCACCACCCATTCTTTTCATCATAAACATCCAAATTCCGATGATTAATCCAAAGAATAGAATGTAGCTAAGAATTCCGTCCCACATAGACGGCTGTTTATTTTTCTCAATAATGGTGAAATTGTCCCCGTTGTCTGGTCGGTTTTTGGCAAGCTCTTTCATTTGCTCTTTCGAATCACCAGTGTCTAAAATGTCAAACTGATAATATCCTCCATTTTTTAGTTTTTGATTGTGTGGAGGTTTAGTCATTAAAGAATCAAAAATAAAAGCCTCACAATAAGCATAGTCACCTTCTTTTATGATTACCACTTTTCTTATGTCACCATTTTCAACATACTCATAACCTTCGTCTGAGCTAATTTTAGATGGACTATTAAACATTTCAAAAAATTGAAAACTTAATATTAAACCCCCGATTACAACATAAATCCACCAAATAGGGATTATTTTAGTTGATTTTGGGCCTTTACCTGTTGGTTTTTTATCGCTCATAATTAATAGTTGTCTTCTATTACAGTTGTTTCGGCATCTGCCCACAATCCTTCTATGTTATAAAAATCTCTTGCTTCTCTTTGAAATACGTGGACAACAATAGATGAGAAATCAACTAAGACCCATTCTCCATTGGTGTATCCTTCTTTTTTCCAAGCGTATTCTCCTAGTACCTCTTTTGCTTCTTTCTCTACAGAACCAGCTGTAGCAGAAACATGAGTTCGCGAAGTACCATGGCAAACAATCATGTACTTGCAAATAGCATTTTCTAAACTTGTCAGATTCAAAATATGGATATCTCTAGCCTTATTGTTTTTTAACCCTTCTAATATAACTTCAAGTAACTTGTCTGATGGTGTATTCACGATTCTTTTGTCTATTTTACAAGATAATATAGGCGCTAAAGTAACTAAATTCTACCATTTAAAATGTGAAAAACATTACAAAATGGGATATTTAAATGAGGTGTGGAAGATTACCTTTATAAACGTATGATTTACATTGGTAAAAATAGGATTCATTATTCTGAAATTGATTCTACAAATTCGGAATTAAAAAGGATTTACTTAACTGAAGAAATTACAGAAGGAACACTTTTGACTACTAATTTTCAATCGTCAGGGCAAGGACAAAGAGGTGAAAGTTGGGAAAGCGCTCCTGGAGCTAATTTTTTAGGGACCTATTTATTGACTCCTAATATTAATCCGAGAGAAGTGTTTGTTTTGAATATTATTGCCAGCCTTGCGGTAAAAGAGACAATAGCTGAATTAATTCAATCAGAGGTAAGTATAAAATGGCCAAATGATATAATTGTTAATGGTGCTAAAATAGCAGGGATTTTAGTTGATAATAAAATAATTTCAAGTAAAATAGTTGCCAGCTTTATTGGGATTGGTTTAAATATTAATCAATTAGAATTCAGTGATTTTCCTCGGTCGGCAACTTCAATAAGGAAAATAATTCATAAAAAGGTTGAAAATGAATCTGTTACTCAAAAACTGAATTTTCATATTCAACAATTTTATTCACTGTTTAATTTAAAAGGTTTCGAAACATTAAACTTCCTTTATCATCAAAATCTTTATTTAAAAGGAGAGAGCCAATTTTACGAAGTAGAAACGGGAACAAAGAAATTTACCCTTCAATCTGTAAATAAAGAAGGTTGTCTTCAGTTGTTTAATAATTCAGGAGAGATAGAAGTCTTCGGTATTAAGGAGATTACTTTTTTGAAGTAGGTTTAATTGAAGTAGGTTTCAAGGTTAAGAGAAATTGCTTTTATCCAGGTATTCATTTTTTTTTCAAGTGTAAAATCAACAACTGGAGATGTATCCGTCTCAGCATGCAGAATTATAGAGCTACCTGTTTTTTCATCACGAATATCAAATCTTATAGCAGTAGAAAACTCAACATCTTTTGTAGATTCAATTAATAGATAATCTTCTGTGATTTTTGAGATAACAAAATTAAAACGAGCGGCCCATTTAATGATAAAAGTGATTAAGTCACCCTCTACTTTTAAATGACGGGTTTTTTTGTATGAAATTATTTCTGCCATTTTATTTGGATCGCTTAAAAATTTAAAAAGCTCTTTAGAAGAGCTTTTTAGTTTTATTTTTTCTGTTGAAATATGTATCATTAGACAGATGGTGACCAACTTGCTGGATCAAATCTCCAAGTTTTAATTAATTCTACATCATTTTCTGTAATGTATCCTGAATTTACGGCTTGTTTAACCAAGGCGTCATAATCAGATAAGGTGATTAGTTCACAATTAGCGTCTTTAAAATTGTTAAACGATAGTTGGAAGTTGTAAGTGAAAATAGCAGCCATACCTAAAACAGTAGCTCCTGTTTCTTTTAGTGCTGCTACTGCTTTTAAGCTACTTCCTCCTGTTGAAATTAAATCTTCAATAACAACAACTCTTTGCCCTGAATCTACTTTACCTTCGATAAGATTACCTAAGCCATGTGCTTTTGCTTCAGATCGAACGTATGCAAATGGAATTCCTAATTCTTCAGCAACTAATGCCCCTTGAGCTACAGCTCCTGTTGCAACGCCTACAATTACATCTGGCATTCCGTATTTTTCAACAATAGCTTTTGCTAATTCTTGACGGATGTAAGTTCTAATTGGCGGAAATGACAACGTTATACGGTTGTCACAGTAAATTGGAGATTTCCATCCAGATGCCCAAGTAAATGGAGTTTTTGGTTGTAATTTAATCGCCTTTGCTTGTAATAAATATTCTGCTACTTTTGCGGCAGTATCCAGATTCAAAATCATAGTGCAAATGTATAAAGTTTTTATTTACGACAAACCAGTTTTAATTGACAAAAAATCAAAAAAGAATGGAAGTTATGAACAGTTAAATTCAGTAGGTAATGTTGCGGATCTTATATCTATTTTGGAACATGATGAAATAGAGGGAGTTGAGATCGTTTGTGAGAATCCAAAAAAAGAATGGAAGTTATTTAAGGCATATTTTAAATTTATTATTGCTGCAGGCGGCACTGTTTTTAACGATCGTAAAGAGTTGTTGGTCATTTATCGTCTTGGTAAATGGGATTTACCAAAAGGAAAGCTTGAAAAAGATGAAGATATTCCAACATGTGCGAAAAGAGAAGTGGAGGAAGAATGTAATGTTGATGGGTTGAAAATAATTAAAGAAGTATCTAGTACGTTTCATTGCTTTATAACTAAAAAAGGAAAGTGGGCATTGAAAAGAACATATTGGTATAAAATGGACACTCATTTTATGGGCAAATTAATACCTCAGTTAGAAGAAGGAATAGAAAAAGTTGAATGGGTTAAAAAAAATCAAATAGAAAGCTTGAAAAGGAATACTTATAAATCAATTATTGATGTTTTTGACAGTATATATTAAAGGCTACGCTGATTTTTAATAACAGTCATCTGTCTTATAGGGAAATTTTTTTTTGTCAATAAAAGGAAATAAAAAGTTGCATTATTTTTTAACTTTTTTCATTCTTTCAGGTTGGGGGTGCACTGAATTCAATGAATGTAGTACCTTCAGATAAATCATCAGGCGTTCTTTAGACTCCCCAAAATCAAACATTAGTAGTGTTTTCGTGGATTAAAGAAACATTTAAAACCTTAGGAGTCTAATTTTTTTTAAAAATTTATTGTCTTAGGCATAAGACTTAGAATGCTATGTTTTAAGGTGTTAATTATTGAATTTCAGCAATTGTGTATTACTTTGCATTATTTAAATTTATTCTCCTGCAGAGCTGCCGAAATGTCTGGTTGAGAAGGCTTTTTTGGGGTGATACGTTCGTGAGCCTCTTTTTTTTAACAATTAAAATTTATTAAAGAAATAGGTCAACAAAAAAAATAATTTTAACTGAAGCAATATTTAAGCTGCTGATAATGACAATTTATTGAGTAAAGGATTCATAATGACGGTAAATCAAAATAAAGCAGTATTAGTGTTTAGCTGGATTATAATCTTGTCCTATGGTTTGGTTGCGATTTTCATCCACCCCTATGCTGATGATTTCACGTACGCCTTGAAAGGCCAATCAGCAGATTTAATTCAAACAGTCTTGAATGAACGATACATTTGGAATGGTAGGTATATCAGTAATTTTATTTTAATATACCATCCATTAAATTGGGGAGGTATTTATGGATATAAAATAATGGCTGTGATTTTGTTGCTTTTATCTTGGTTCGGACTTTATGTTAGTTTTAGAATTGTTCAAATTAAAAAGACGTTAGTTTTATCTTCCGTTGTTTTTGTGATCATACTTTCTTCTATTCCAAACATAACCGAGGCATTTTATTGGGTTTGTGGAGCGTGGACTTATCTGCCAGCTTCAATTCTGTTGTTTTTGGTTTTTACTCATCTTTATAAAAATAACTTTACTCCTTCTAATTTGCATTCAATACTGATCTTAGTTGGACTTTTTATTGGAAGTGGGTTGAACGAACTTTTTGCGCTAGTCAGTTTAGCTATGTTTTTTTTAAACTTTAAAATAAACTGGAGGGTTATAGGACTGATTTTTATTCAATTATTATTGTTTTATTACGTTTGGTCTGCGCCAGGTAATCATATACGATCAGGTTTGTTTACTAATAATCATCAAGTTTTTAATTCAATTAATTTGACAATTCAATATACTATTCGATTTATCGGAGAATGGTTATTGAACCCCACTTTATATCTCTTTGTGTTGTTATTAATTCGAGACGATAAAATTGAGTTGAAGTTACCTCTTTTGAAAAAATGGAAAAATATAGTTGGTTTGACATTACTTCCCATTTCTTTAGCTTGTTTTGGCCCTATTTGGAGTACTGGGATTTTGGGGCAGCATAGGACTGCTAACTTCGCGTGTTATTTGTTTTTTGGGTTCTTATTTTTTATTCTACTAGTTAATAAAAATAAAATTCGATCAACATTTAGTTTTAATTCGAAGTTTGTCTTCCCTTTGTTCTTAATTTGCTTGTTAACGTGGAAAAATAATTACATACTATTCAAAGAGTTAAGTAGTGGGGAATTAAAAAGGATGGACGAACAGCTTACGAAACGGGAGAAGATATTAACTAATTGTAAGTTAGATAGTTGTTTTGTTCCTGTAATTATGGAGATGACTAGTACTTTTGAGATTTACCCTTTGTTGCAAGATCCCAATCATTGGAAAAATAAATGCTATCAATTATATTTCCAGTCAGGACTAGTTCTTCCAGATAAGCATCGATGATTTTGTCAAAAAATCTATTTTACTATTTTCTTCTGAAAGCATCAACTATTTGTCCAATGAAACCCTTTGGATAAAGCTCATCTTTTTTAAATCCCAACTCTATTTTTTCGCCGTCACAAGGGATGAATTTAGTGTTGAAAATATAATCCCAAATAGAGAGCGTTAAACCAAAATTAACACCATCTTGGTGAGTTGTAGGCAGTGTTTTTACATGATGCCATATATGCATCTGAGGAGAATTAAACACGTACTTTAAAGGTCCGAGTGGTATGTTGATATTTGCATGGTTGAAATGACCCCAAGTGATTGTGAATAAGTGCAAATAGAAAAAATCTTCGATTCCAAACCCAATAAAAAATAGAGGTATAAAAGTAATTGATTTATAAATGATTGATTCCATCCAATGAAACCTTAAGTGTGCAGCAAATCCCATTTGTTTTACAGAGTGATGGACTTTATGAAAACGCCATAAGAAAGGTGTTTTGTGGAGTAATCTATGTATATTCCAGTGTGTAAAGTCTTGGATTACAAGCATTAATCCGAATTGTATCCATATTGGCCATTTTATAATAGAAATAGTAAATTGATCAATGTTTAAGAAGTGCGCCGTTCTTGAAAAAAAGAATGAAGAAAAATCTCCCAATCCTGCAAATAGAGCAAGATAGAATAGAAAGAAATTAAAATACATGTAAAAAAAATCCAGCCAAAAATCTTTTCTGAAAATGGGTTGATTTTTTCTCCAAGGAATCACAATTTCCAAAATGAAAAAAACGATTGAGATAATCGCTAAAAACCAAAAGTAGTTTCCATATAAGGATCCTGACTCAATTGTTGCCTGCCCGATAAACCAATTAAAATAATCTGATGTAGATGAAAGGTATGTTTCTAGTACATTCACAGCATTAAATATATTTAATAAACGGTAAACCTTTTGTTAGATGAGTTACAATTTAAAAGAATATCTTTTTTTAAATAGGTGTGGTTTAGTTTTGAAACTGGTCTGTTACGCTCGAGGATTCATAGATAATATGGTGATGTCAAAATTTATTCAATAACAATCCTTAAAAAAGCTTTGAAAAACCAAATTTACCTTTATCTTTGCACGAAATTTTAGCTATCAGAAATGATGTTATACGTGAAAAATATATCGAGAATTATAACAGTTGCATTATTTGCATTGTTATCCCTTCTACCAAGTAATGCTTCTGCGACAATAGTCGAAGGGACAGTTAACTCATCTAAGGAATTAAATAATTTTATTACGCACCACGTGAAGGATGCGCATTCTTGGCATATTTGGGGTGAAAATAAAACTCAGGTTAATGCTGATGGAACAGTTAATGTTTTGTCATCTACGGCTATTCATATTGGACTTCCTGTTATTCTTATTGATAATGGCTTGATTACAGCAAACTCCGACGACTTCAATGAGCTTAGATGGATTGAGCAAGATGGTGATACAACTTATTACGCTCAAGGGAAAATAAACGAAACAGAATACATAATGTTTCATGAAAAGATTTATCACTTGGGTTCTGGATTAAAATTGGATGAAAAAGGTCACCCTACAAATTCCCGTCCTTTAGACTTTTCTCTTACACAAAATGTTATGTCAATGCTGCTTTCGGTAGTGATTTTAATGTTACTCTTTTTGCCTGCTGCGAAAAAATACAAGAAGAAAGGGATTGTCTCTGCTCCAACAGGTCGTCAAAATTTCTTGGAAATTTTTGTTGTATTTGTAAGAGACGAAATAGCAAAGCCAAATATTGGTGAAAAGAAGTATGCTCGTTACATGCCATATTTGCTAACGATCTTCTTTTTTATCTGGTTAAATAACTTACTTGGTTTAGTGCCGTTTTTCCCTGGGGCATCTAATGTTTCTGGAAATATCGCTTTCACAGCCGTACTTGCTGTAATTACTTATTTAGTTACTCAATTCTCTGGAAATAAAGATTATTGGAAACATATTTTATTGCCTCCAGTTCCAAAGGCATTGTACCCAATTATGATTCCAGTTGAGATTATTGGAACTTTAACAAAGCCATTTGCTTTAACAATTCGTTTGTTTGCAAATATTACTGCAGGTCATATTGTTGTTTTAGCTTTTATGGGAATTATATTTTCAGCAAAAAATATTGGTTGGGCTGGATTATCAGTTCCAATGGGACTTTTTATTAGCGTGTTAGAATTGTTAGTAGCATTCTTACAAGCGTTTATTTTTACGATGCTATCAGCTTTATTCATCGGTACTGCCGTTGAAGAGCATAGTCATCATTAATTTGTTTATTAACTTTTAAATTTTATAACTATGGTTATCCCTGCTGCAATCGGTGCTGGATTAGCTGTTATTGGTGCCGGAATTGGTATTGGTAAAATTGGTGGGTCTGCAATGGAAGGAATTGCAAGACAGCCAGAGGCTGCTGGAAAAATTCAAACTGCAATGATTATCGCTGCTGCTCTTATTGAGGGTGTTGCGTTATTTGGAGTAGTAGTTTCAATGGGTTAATCCCAGAGAAGCTCTGAAGAAATAAAAAGAGATAGGTAGCGATTGGCTACCGTCTCTTTTTAAAAGTTAAAAAGTAAAAACTGAAATCAATTTAAAAGATGGATTTAATTATACCTAGTGAAGGGTTGTTATTTTGGACAACTATTGTATTCGTTATTCTTTTGGTTCTTTTAAGAAAATTCGCTTGGAAACCAATTTTAGGAGCAGTTCAAACAAGAGAAGGAAATATTCAAAAAGCTTTAGATTCTGCCAAAGATGCTGAAGAAAGAATGAATGCATTAACGGCTCAAAACGAAGATTTGTTGAAGCAAGCTCGTGAAGAAAGAAATGTTATTCTTCGTGAAGCAAAAGCAGCAGGAGAATCTATGGTTGCTGAAGCTAAAGAGTCTGCTCAAAAAGATGCAGATAGAATTTTAGTTTCTGCAAACGAGCAGATCGCAAATGAAAGAATGAAAGCAGTGGTTGAGTTGAAAAATCAAGTTGGTAAATTATCTCTTGAAATCGCTGAAAAGATTTTGAAGTCAGAATTAGATGACAAGGCGAAGCAAGAATCCTTAGTAAATCATTTAGTTGAAGACGTAAATTTAAACTAGGATGTCATACGGAAGAGCTGCTGTACGTTACTCGAAATCACTAATTGAGATTTCTTTAGAACAAGGAAATCTTGAAGCAATTAAATCCGATATGGAATTAATTCGCGTGACTTGTGCTGAATCAAGAGAACTTGTAAACCTTTTAAATAGTCCAGTTGTAAATAGAGATAAGAAATTATCTGTATTAAACGCAGTTTTTGGAGCTCATGTTTCTGAGTTAACCAAGAAGTTTATTGCACTATTAACTGATAAAGGAAGAGAGTCTTTATTAGACCAAGTTAGTACCGCATTTGAAGATCAATACTTAGAACACAAAAATATCTTAAGAGTCGTTATTAAATCAGTTGATGGAGTTAATGACTCGTTTAAAGATAAAGTTGCATCCTTAATTGAAGTAGCTTACCAAAAAGATTCTCTCATTCTTGAAGAAAAAGATAAAAATTTAATAGGTGGGTTTGTCTTAACAATTGGAGATAAACAAGTTGATGCTAGTATTAGCAGACAACTAGCTGATCTTGAAAAAGAATTTAGCGAAAATAAGTACTCAAAAGAATATTAATTTTACAATAGCTTAAACTTAATTATAATGGCAGAAGTAAAACCAGCAGAAGTTTCATCAATTTTAAGAGAGCAATTAGCGGGCTTAAAAACTGAAGCAGAATTACAGGAAGTTGGTACTGTTCTTCAAATTGGAGACGGTATTGCTCGTGTATTCGGTTTATCAAACGTTCAATACGGAGAATTAGTTGAATTCGAAAACGGATTACAATCAATGGCTCTTAACCTTGAGGAAGACAATGTAGGTCTTGTACTTTTAGGAGACGGAAAAGGAATAAGAGAAGGCGCAACAGTTAAAAGAACTGGAAGAATTGCTTCGGTAAACGTTGGAGAAGGTATCGTTGGTCGTGTAGTTAATACACTAGGAGAACCAATTGATGGAAAAGGACCTATCCAAGGTGAATTATTCGAAATGCCAATCGAAAGAAAAGCACCAGGTGTAATTTACCGTCAACCAGTAGGCGAACCAATGCAAACTGGAATTAAGGCAATTGATTCAATGATTCCTGTAGGAAGAGGTCAGCGTGAGTTAATCATTGGTGATCGTCAAACTGGAAAAACCACAGTTGCTATCGATACTATTATCAATCAAAAAGAATTTTATGACGCTGGTGAACCAGTTTCATGTATTTATGTTGCAATTGGTCAAAAAGGATCTACAGTAGCAGGTATTGTTGCTACTTTGGAAGCAGCAGGTGCAATGGCTTATACAACTGTCGTTGCAGCAAATGCATCAGATCCTGCTCCAATGCAGTTTTTTGCCCCATTTACTGGTGCAGCAATTGGAGAGTATTTTAGAGATACAGGTCGTCCTGCATTAATTGTATTTGATGATTTATCAAAGCAAGCAGTTGCATACCGTGAGGTTTCTTTACTATTGAGAAGACCCCCGGGACGTGAGGCCTACCCAGGAGATGTGTTTTTCTTACACTCAAGATTATTAGAAAGAGCTGCAAAATTAATTGAGGTTGATGAGATTGCTGCTCAAATGAATGATTTGCCAGATTCGTTAAAAGGTAAAGTGAAAGGAGGTGGTTCTTTAACTGCTCTTCCAATTATCGAAACACAAGCTGGTGATGTTTCTGCATATATTCCAACTAACGTAATTTCGATTACTGATGGGCAAATCTTTTTAGAGTCTGATTTATTTTTAGCTGGAGTACGTCCTGCAATTAACGTTGGTATTTCTGTATCACGTGTAGGGGGAGCTGCCCAAATTAAATCAATGAAAAAGATTTCTGGTACATTAAAGTTAGATCAGGCTCAATATCGTGAATTAGAAGCGTTTTCCAAGTTTGGTTCAGACTTAGATGCTGCTACTAAATCCGTTATTGATAAAGGAGCTCGAAATGTTGAGATCTTAAAGCAAGCTCAAAATTCTCCTTACCGAGTTGAAGATCAATGTGCAATCATCTTTGCAGGAACAAACGGTTTAATTATGGACGTTCCGGTTAATAAGGTTAAAGAGTTTGAAGCAGATTATCTTTCTGTTTTAAAGGCAAGTCATAGTGATATATTATCTGCTTTAAAATCAGGTAAACTAACGGATGAAGTTGTTGACACTTTAACTAGGGTTACTAAAGAGGTAGCTTCTAAGTTCGCTCAATAAAAAGAATAACTAGCGCTAGCTTTTTTTAGCTACGCTTTTTTAATTTGAATTAGCATAATGGCAAATTTAAAGGAAACTAGAAACAGGATTACATCGATAAGATCTACGATGCAAATTACCAGTGCTATGAAAATGGTGTCTGCTGCAAAATTAAAAAAAGCAACTGATGCGATAACTCAAATGAGGCCATACGCTGAAAAATTGCAAGAGATTTTAGAGAATCTTACTTCTGGAACTAAAGAATCTTCAGATGGAATTTATTCTGCAGTAAGGTCTGAGGAGAAGGTCTTAGTTGTTGCTGTTACTTCTAATCGTGGTTTGTGTGGGGGCTTTAATTCTGCAATAACAAAGGAATGTTTATCAATGGTCTCCGGAGAATACGCTGACAAGAACCTGTCGTTTTTATGTATCGGAAAGAAAGGTGGTGAATTTTTAGCAAATAAAGGTTTAAATGTTGCTAGGACTGAAATTGAAATTTTCAATGATATGTCTTTTGAAAACGTTGCAAATATTGCTGAACAAGTTATGGCTGAGTTTGTAGAAGGTCAATACGATAAAGTTATATTGGTTTATAACCAATTTCGAAATGCTGCTGTTCAAGATGTTCAAAATGAACAATTTTTACCTTTAGTTGCTAGTGAGTCTGAAAACTTATCTTCTAATTCAATAGATTATATCTACGAGCCAAACAAAGAGGATATTGTTACTGAATTAGTTCCAAAGTCTCTTAAAACCCAATTTTACAAAGCAATCCTTGATTCGATTGCCGGTGAACACGGAGCTCGTATGACTGCTATGCATAAGGCAACTGACAACGCGAAAGACTTGGCTGATAAGCTAACATTACAATATAACAAAGCTCGTCAAGCAGCAATTACGACTGAAATTTTAGAAATCGTTGGAGGTGCCGAGGCATTAAACGGTTAATTGAATAATTCATAGTATTTTAGAAAGGTTATTAGTTTTTACTAATAACCTTTTTTTTTAGGGTATAATTTTTGACAAATAGATTTTTTGGATAAGTTTAAGAAATATAATAAGTACTTCATTGTTTTGGGCTTACTAACAATCCTTTTTACTGGATTGTTTAAGAAGTATTACCAAGATAGAGATTGGGCTGTAAATCATCAGGTTGATCACTTTAAAAAGTCGTTATTTCAATTTGAAGATCAACTATCTACTGAAATTAAATATTATCAATCAATTACTGATACAGGAGGTTTAGTGTCATTGCTAAATAATGGTGTAGATTATCATAAGTCTTTAGAGGAGCAGGCAATCGGAATTTATATTTATGAGGATGAAAACCTTAAATTTTGGAGTTCAAATAAGTTAGTGATTCCTCCTGCTGATATTAAAAATGGCTTTATCAAAACAAATAATGGATTCTATCTTATTCATTCCAAAACTAAAGGTGGGCTACGTTTCATAGCTCAGTTCTTTCTGAAAAAAGAATACGATTTTGAAAACAGCTATGTATCCAATTCATTTAATGAAGAACTTTTTTTAAAAAAAGGCTGGAAGATACTTGCCGAACCAGTTAAAGGGTCTGTTGAGATTATTTTAATAAGTGGAGATTCTTTTCATCTTTTGCCAACCTTATCATTTATTCCACCACTTAATTACTTTTTAATTTGTTTGGAGATTCTAGGTTTAATAGCTTTTTTACTTGGAATGCTTTTATTGTCAAAATACTTATCTGCTAAATTTAAATTTTTAATTCTGTTACCCATATTTATACTAATTCGATTCTTACTATTGGAGTTCACTTTTCCGTATAATTTGAATGAATTAGAAATTTTTAATCCGAAATTATTAGCATTTTCAACAATGGTTCCTTCATTGGGGGATTTTTTAATGTATGTTGTTTTCATTTTAACCTTGACTTTTTCTTTTTTAAAGGGATTAGATTTTAAGCTTAATCATTGGTTGAAATTCAGAAACCCTTTATTATTAATCTCTTTTATTGTTGTTCATCTGCTAACTTGGGCTATTATAGAAACCGTTGAAGGATTGGTTTTGTACTCTGAAATCCCACTTGATTTATCCAAGATATTATCGGTTGAATACACAACTGTAATTGCTCTTTTTTGTTTGTCTGGAATTCTTTCAATTTACCTAATTATATGTTGGAAATTAATTGATTTCATAAAATGTTTAGGTTTTAATTTTATACAATTAATAACAATATTTATTTTCACAACAGTCTGTTTTATAGGCTTAGGATATTTATTTAGTTTCTCTGATACATTAGAATTAGCTTGGTCTTTACCTATATTTATTCTCTTACTAATTAGTTACTTTAAGAGTGGAAAGAAAATAACCTTCAAAGTTTCTATTTCTTTAATCTTCTTGTTTTCTTTAATGATTACGCAATCTTTAAGGGATTATAGTGATTTAAAAAATATAGACGAAAAAAAGATTTTATTGTCAAAGCTTGGAAAGGAGAAAGATCTTATCGCTGAATACTTGTATAAAGGCATTCAATCGGAGATGATTTGTGATGAAAAGGCGCAAGCAATTATTTCGGATTATTCTATTTCAGATCAAGATTTGTTTAAGTTTTTTAAAAAGAACTATTTTTCGGGATTTTGGGATAGGTTTGATTTACAAGTTAATCCATGTTTAAAAGAGGATAGTATTCTTTTTGTTAATACTCAGTACCCAATTTCTTGCCAGTCCTTTTTTGATCGGATTATTAAATCGGTTGGTCATGAAGTCTCAGAAGGATTATATCTGTTGAAAAATGATAATGGCCGGATCAGTTATTTGGGATTAATTGAATTTGAAAACAATGCAAAGGTTTACTTTGAACTTGATTCAAAATTTAAACCAGATGGAGTTGGATTTCCAACTTTACTATTAGATAAGCAAGTTGAACGTAAGTCTCTAAGCTCAAAGTTTTCTTTTGCACATTTCAAAAACGGAGAACTTCTAAAACAAAAAGGGAATTTTCTATATAGTACTAGTTTAGATTATTACAAAGGAACAAAAGAAGATTGGACTTATTTTGAGCAAAATGAAACAGCACATTTAGTTAAAAAAGAAGGAGAAGATATTTATTTCTTAAGTGAAAAAATTACAGGGATTTGGGATCAAATGGCGTTTTACTCCTATTTATTTGCTTTCTTTTCAATAATAACAATTGCCAGCTTATTGCTTTACCGATTGCTGTATGGCGAGTTTAATCAAACTTCGAGTTTTAAAACAAGGTTTCAATCGGTAATTGTATTTATACTATTTTTCAGTACTTTATTTATCGGGATTGGGTCAGTATATTATTTAAAAAATCAATACAATCAAAAAAACTTTGATGCAATTTCTGAGAAAATTAAATCGGTTAAAATTGAAGTAGAACATAAAGTGGGAGGTAATGAAAAAATAGAGGATGTAAGTCAGGATTATATTCAATTGATCTTAGAAAAGTTTTCTAAAGTATTTTTTACTGATATTAATTTATATGATGTAAATGGGAAGTTGATTTCCTCTTCACAGAATAAAATATTTGAAAAAGGTTTATCTGGTAAGCGAATGAATCCATTAGCGATGTATCAAATGCTTTATAATTCGCAATCTCAATTTGTTCAAATAGAAGATATAGAAGGAATGCAATATCTATCTGCATACGTTCCATTTTTCAATAATGAAGGTCATTTGTTGGCTTATTTAAACCTTCCTTATTTTGCTCGGTCAAACGATTTGAAAAATGAGATATCAAACTTTATTGTAGCCTTATTAAATATTTATGCTTTATTGATTGTTGTAGCAATGGTTATCGGTTTAATGCTTACTAATCGTATCACCGAACCCCTTCGTTTAATCCAGGAAAAAATGGGTAAGATCCAGTTAGGGCAAACAAATGAGCTAATAAATTATAAAGGAAAGGATGAGGTAGGAAAGCTTGTGAAAGAGTATAATAGAATGGTTGTTGAAATAACTGAAAGTGCTGAACGAATGGCCGAAAGTGAGCGTGAAGATGCTTGGCGTGAAATGGCAAAGCAAGTTGCACACGAAATAAAAAATCCATTAACTCCTATGAAGTTGAGTGTTCAGCATTTACAAATGCGTTGGGGTTCATTTACTGAAGAGGAGAGAAGTGAACGATTTAGGAATTTCGGGAAAAATTTAATTACTCAAATTGACACACTTTCAGCTATTGCAACAGAATTTTCTTCGTTTGCTAAACTGCCCGAAACAAGCTTCTCTAAAGTTAATATTAACGACATTATAAAGAGTTCGGTTGACATCTATAATGGAACAGATAATGTCCAAGTAAGGTTTGATTTTGAAGGTTCTATTTTCGTTAATGGTGATAAAGATCAGTTAATAAGAGTCTTTAATAATTTGATTAAAAATGCTATTCAAGCAATTCCAGAAGATAGAGATGGGTACGTACTTCTCCAAAGTGACTTTGCGGATGAAAAGGTAAAAGTTACGATTCAGGATAATGGGAAAGGTATCTCGAAAGAAGATTACTCGCATATATTCGTTCCTAATTTCACTACGAAAAGTTCAGGAATGGGGCTCGGTTTGGCTATGGTGCAGAAGATTATAGAAAACATGGGTGGGGAGATAAGTTTTGAATCGAAATACGGAATAGGGACTACTTTTACTGTTGTTTTACCTTTAAATAAAGAATAGTTTTTTAAAAATTTTGATCATCCTTGTGAAATTACTTCAAAGCAATCGTGGAAAAGGAAATTGTGAAACTGATAACTTATTTGAATTGGAATCGCAATGTTAGTAAAGTGTTTTTAAAGAATCTCAAGCTAAAATAGATGGGATTGGAGTTTCAGAAATCGAATTATAAAGTTTAGTTTTTTATTACAAAGGCTAGCTTTTTCATAAATTTGGATTTATGAAAACCAGTACGATCAATCAAATTCTTTCAGGACCAATAAGTAATCAGGAAATTGTAATCCAAGGCTGGGTACGATTTTTCCGAAATGATCAATTTGTAATTGTTAACGATGGTTCAACCATAAAAACAATTCAATTGGTTTTGAACGCGTCTGATTATGAAGCTGAGTTTTTAAATAAAATAAACGTAGGTGCTGCAGTTCGTGCAAAAGGAGAGTTGGTTGAGTCTTCAGGTAGAGGTCAAACTTGCGAATTAAAAGTCACGAGCTTTGAAATATTAGGAGAATCAAATTCAGATGAATTTCCTATCCAACCTAAAAAGCATTCATTAGAATTTTTAAGAGAAAAATCACATTTAAGAGTTCGTACAAATACGTTCGCTGCTATTTTTAGAATTCGTCATGCAATGACGTTTGCGGTTCATCAATTTTTCAACGATCGAGAATTTTTTAATATCCATACTCCAATTATAACAGCTTCAGATTGTGAGGGTGCTGGAGAGATGTTTAGAGTTTCAACTTTTGAACCTAACAAAGCACCTTTAAATGAAGAAGGAAATATAGACTGGGAAAAAGATTTTTTCGGAAAGGAAGCTAGTTTGACGGTTTCTGGTCAGTTGAACGGCGAGTTGGCGGCAATGGCCCTAGGTAAGATTTATACTTTTGGTCCAACTTTTAGAGCCGAAAATTCAAATACTTCAAGACATCTTGCTGAATTTTGGATGATTGAACCAGAGGTTGCTTTCCATGACTTAAAGGATAACATCGATTTAGCGGAAGAGTTTATAAAGTATTGCCTTCAGTATGCTTTAGATAAATGCAAAGATGACCTTGATTTTTTAGATAATCGATTAGCGAACGAAGAGAAGTTATTGCCACAAAATAAAAGACAAGAAATGACTTTAATAGAAAAGTTGAAGTTTGTTACTGAAAATAAATTTGCTAGAGTTACTTATACTGAAGCTTTTGAGATCTTAAAAAACTCCAAACCAAATAAGAAAGGAAAATTTGAATATCCAGTAAAAGATTGGGGTATAGATTTACAAAGTGAACATGAGAAGTTTTTGGTAGAAAAGCATTTTAAAAAACCAGTCGTTGTCACTGATTACCCTGCTGATATAAAGGCTTTTTACATGAAGCTAAATGATGACGGTAAAACTGTTGCAGCTATGGATGTTTTAGTGCCAGGAATAGGCGAAATTATAGGGGGTTCCCAAAGAGAGGAGGATTTGGATAAATTAAAATCTGCGATAGCTAAATTTGATATTCCAAAAGATGATATTTGGTGGTACCTAGAAACTCGTCAGTTTGGAACAGCTGTTCATAGTGGTTTTGGTTTAGGCTTCGAAAGACTTTTACTTTTCGTTACAGGGATGGGGAATATTCGAGATGTAATACCCTTTCCAAGAGCTCCTAAATTAGCAGATTTTTAAGGATGTTAGATTTTTTTACAAAATTATGTTTTGGAAACGTTGATGTTTTTTTGTGAAGTAGTATGAATAATAAAATCTTAATTGGATAGTTTTAACAGCGCTTTTTTTGTCCGAAAATTTGATCTTAATTATGTGAAAAGATGATGGATTTAGAATTTTTTAATTTAATGTGGTAAATAGGAAATTAATTATCTAGTAGAAAAGCTCAAAGAACTTGTATTCTTTTACGATTGAAGTAGTTGATAGAAAGAAGGGATTATATTTTGTAATTGAATTAATCAATTAACAAAAAATAAATTGTTTGGAGAGAAAATACTTATAAAATTCCTGTCGAGATGGGTTTTAAATCTGTTGAAATTGATAATTAATTGTCGAAAAAAATCTTCAAAAGATATTAGATGATTTTTATCTTAAAATCTGTGTTAACTAATTGTTTCAGCTTATTTTTGTAATCGTATAAATATCGTTTACAGCATGAGCAATCTCACAAATTCACCTTCTTGGTTAGCCCTAGAAGAACATTTTAACAAAGTGCAAAACATTCATCTTAAAGATCTTTTTAAGGATGATAATCGGTTTAATGAATTTTCGGTTGGATTAAATGATATTCTTTTAGATTTTTCTAAGAACAGAATAACTTCTGAAACATTTAAATTATTGGTTGGTTTGGCAAAAGAAACCGGTGTTGAAGTTGGGATTAAGGCAATGTTTTCAGGGGATGAAATTAACAACACAGAAAAAAGATCAGTACTTCATACTGCATTAAGAAATCGATCAAATACGCCTGTTATTGTCAACGGTAAAGATATTATGCCTCAAATAAATGAGGTGTTAAACCAAATGCGCCTTTTTACAAAAAAAGTAAGAAGTGGTGAATGGAAAGGTTTTTCTGGGAAATCAATTACTGATGTAGTTAACATTGGGATTGGAGGTTCTGATTTAGGACCTCTAATGGTTTCTGAAGCTTTAAAACCCTATGGCGGAGATCAACTTAAAGTACATTTTGTATCCAATATTGATGGGACTCATATTTCAGAAACATTAAAACATGTTAATCAAGAAACAACACTTTTTGTAATTGCATCAAAAACATTTACAACACAAGAAACTTTAACCAATGCTACTTCTGCAAAAGATTGGTTTTTACAATCAACTGCAAATGAAATGGATGTAGCAAAACACTTTGTGGCTTTGTCTACAAATACCGAAGGAGTAGCTGCTTTTGGAATTGATACTCAAAACATGTTTGAGTTTTGGGATTGGGTTGGTGGTAGATATAGTCTTTGGAGTGCAATAGGATTAAGCATTGCTTTAGCGATTGGATTCGAAAATTTTGAAGAAGTATTATTAGGAGCACACGAAATGGATAAACATTTTGAATCAGCTCCTTTCGAAGAAAATATACCTGTGATTTTAGCGATATTAGGAGTTTGGTACAATAACTTTTTTAACGCAGAATCTCATTGTATTTTACCTTACGATCAGTACATGCATCGTTTTGCAGCTTATTTTCAGCAAGGAGATATGGAAAGTAACGGTAAATCAACAACTAAGCAAGGCGGTAAGGTAAATTACAGTACTGGCCCCATTGTATGGGGTGAGCCAGGAACAAATGGTCAGCATGCTTTTTATCAATTAATTCATCAAGGAACAAAGCTAATTCCATGTGATTTTATTGCTCCTGTGAACTCTCAAAATCCTATAAGTGACCATCACTCTAAATTATTGTCTAATTATTTTGCGCAAACAGAAGCGTTAATGAGAGGCAAAACAAGTCAAGAAGCGAAGGAGGAATTACTATCTAGTGGTATGGAAATGGAAGCGATAAATGAATTGTTACCTCATAAAGTTTTTGAAGGAAATAAACCAAGTAATTCCATCATGGTAAAGAAACTTACTCCTAGAGTTTTAGGAAGTTTAGTTGCGATGTATGAACATAAAATATTTACTCAAAGTATCATTTGGAATGTGAATGCATTTGATCAATGGGGAGTAGAATTAGGTAAGCAATTAGCAAAAGCTATTTTACCTGAGTTAAAAAGTAATAACAAAATTAATAGTCACGATTCATCAACGAATGGATTAATTAATTTTTATAAAGAGAATAGACTGTAGATGGGAAGTGTGAAGTTTGATAGAAAATTCTTAACGGATTTTAATAATTCAAGTAAACGAGAGTTTATTGAAACAAATGATTTGGGAGCATATTGCAGTTCTACTCTGGCGGGAGTGAACACGCGAAAATATCACGGTACGTTTGTCGTACGCCAACCCCAAATAGATAGTCATAGTTATGTACTTTTAAATGTATTGCATGAAGTTGCTGAGGTTGATGATCGTATTTATGAATTAGGTGTTCATCAATATTCATTTACTGCTTACCCTAGAGGATTTGTTTTCCAAGACTCATTCGAATTGGCTAAAATTCCAACTTGGATTTACGAATTAGATAGGCATAAGATTAAAAAAGAAATACAATTCACTCCAAATAAGAATCAGTTACTCATCAAATACACTTTAATTAAAGGAGATAATATTCGCTTTGGTGTTCGGCCGTTTTCATCATTTAGAAGAATTCATAAGTTGCGAACTGTTGATTCCTCTTATGTTGAAGTTGGAACTATTAAAAACGGAATAAGTTATAAGTTAGAAGATCATTACGATAAATTACATATCCAAACTTCTATTCCAAATGAATTTTTAGGCAACGGGAAGTGGCATTATCAAGCAGAGTATTTAGAAGAATTAAATAGAGGTTACGATTTTAAAGAGGATTTATACTCTGTAGGATTGATTTCGTTTGATTTAAAAAAAGATGAACCTGTTGTGATTTCAATTTCAACGCAAGAGGAGCATGTTGAAGGGATAAACGCTAAATTTAATAAGGTTTTAAAAGACAAACCTGTTTTAGATTCTTTAGGAGCCTATTTAGAAAAAGCAGCAGATCAATTTATTTCTAAAACAGAAGATCATGGTGTTGAAATAGGAGCAGGTTATCATTGGTTTGGTAGATGGGGTAGAGATACTTTTCTAGCGCTTCCAGGTTTAACACTTTACCGTGATAATCCTCAACCTGAAGTTTGTAAAAACGTATTAAAAACTATGCTCAAAGATCTTAAAGGAGGTCTTTTGACAAATATAGGAGTGGGTGCTACTGCTCAATATAATTCAGCCGATGCTTCATTGTGGTTTTTTTGGGCGTTACAGGAATATGCTGACGCAACTGGAGATTATATCGAAATTTGGAAAGATTTTAAAAAAGAGATTGTTCACATTTTAGAGAATTATAAAACTGGAACATTATTTAACATCCATATGAAAGAAAATGGATTGTTATATGGTGGACAGAAAGATATTGCCTTAACATGGATGGATGCTGTAGTTGACGGTGTTCCTGTTACACCTAGAGCAGGTTATGTTGTTGAACTTAACGCTTTATGGTATAACGCAATTTGTTTTTCATTAGAGTTGGCAGATAAATCCGGAGACCATGAATTTTTTGAAAAATGGAGTGCCATTCCTAAAAAGTTAAAACCAGCTTTTAAGGATATGTTTTGGGATGAAAAAAGAGGGTATTTGGCCGATGTTTGTGAAGAAAATTCAAAAGATTGGAGTTTCCGTCCTAATCAAACATTTGCAACAGCATTAAAATATAGTGTCTGTGACGAAGAGATGAGTAAGTCTGTCCTTATAAACGTTAAAGATAAATTACTGACTTCTAGGGGTTTGATGACGTTATCTCAAGATGACGATAAGTATATTGGCATTTATCAAGGTGACCAGAAAACGAGAGATAACTCATATCATCAAGGAATTGTATGGCCTTGGTTATTAGGTCATTTTACTAAAGGATATTTATCTTTATTCGGAAAATCTGCCGTAGATTTACTGAGCGAAATTTACCAAGGTTTTGAGGAAGAGCTTTATAGCTACGGAATTGGGACAATTGCAGAGATTTATGACGCAGAGCCACCTTTTAAAGCAAAGGGAACAATTTCACAAGCTTGGAGTGTGGCAGAATTAATTAGAATTAAGGCGCTGCTAAAACAGCAAAAAAATATTAAACAATAATTATGGAACCAAAACCATTAAAAGTATTAATGTTTGGATGGGAATTCCCACCTGAGATTTCTGGAGGTTTAGGAACGGCCTGTTATGGATTAGTTAGTGGACTAATAGATAGCGGTGTTGATGTAACTTTTGTTGTGCCAAAACTTTATGGTACCGAAGAAACAGATAAGTTTAGATTAGTTGGGGCAAGTGATATTAATGTTAATTTCTCAAACGATCACTTCAATAAAAATCTAGAAAAAGTTAAATACTTACAAATTCATTCACATATTTTACCTTATGTTTCTCCACAAGAGTTTTTGGAACGTACAGAGTTTGATGTTGAAAGTCTGAAAATTGACTCTACGTTTAGCACAGCTAAATTTAGTTTTGGCGGTAAGTATGGGAAAAATTTATTAAGTGAGGTTTCTAAGTACGCCGTTGTTGCTATGCAAATCGCACAAGACCAGGATTTTGATGTAATTCATGCACATGATTGGTTAACATTCCCCGCTGCTATTATGGCTAAAGAAGTTAGTGGTAAGAAATTAGTAGTTCACATCCACGCTACTGAATTTGATCGATCTGGAGAGGCTGTAAACCAAGAGGTTTACGATATGGAAAGACAAGGTTGTGAGGCAGCGGATCGAATTATTTGTGTTTCAAGATTAACAAGACGAATATTAATGAACAGGTACGGAATCGATGGGTCTAAAATATCTGTTGTACATAATGCGGTTGTTCCAAAGCCTGCTATTATATATCCAAAGAAGAATTTAGTAGACAAGAAAATAGTGACGTTCCTTGGAAGAATTACTTTTCAAAAAGGACCTGATTATTTTGTTGAAGCTGCAAAAAAAGTTCTTGAAGTAATGCCGGATGCACACTTTGTTATGGCTGGAAATGGGGATATGTTTTTAAACTGTTTAGAAAGAGCTGCAGAATTAAAAATCAGTAAAAGATTTCACTTTCCAGGGTTCTTAAATTACTTTGAAACCAACAATCTTTTTGGAATGACAGATGTTTATGTAATGCCTTCGGTCTCAGAACCATTTGGGATTACACCACTTGAAGCAATGAGAACTGGGGTTCCAGTTATTATCTCTAAGCAATCTGGAGTTTCTGAAGTGTTAAATAATGCTATTAAAGTTGATTTCTGGGATGTTAACGCATTATCTGACACCATCATTGGTTTACTAAAACATGAAGAAGTTTCTAAGCAATTGGCTGGAGATGGAACAGATGAAGTGCACGAGATGAAGTGGGAATATGCGGCTTTAAAGGTGAGAGAAATTTATAACAAAACGATTGATAGAAGACGAAGTGTTCGTGTTTAATTATTTAATAATCAAAAGATAAAAAATGAAAAAGCTTTGTTTTTACTTCCAAGTTCATCAGCCGTTTAGACTAAAGGATTATAGATTCTTTGACATTAGTTGTGACGATGATTATTTCGATAAGAAATTAAATCATGAAATCATGCGCAAAGTAGCCGATAAATGTTACTTGCCAATGAATCAATTGTTATTGGAGCAAATCCAAGCGCATAACGGAAACTTTAAAGTTTCGTTTTCTATATCAGGAATTTGTATTGAGCAATTTGAATTGTACGCTCAGGATGTTTTAGATAGTTTTAAACGATTGGCCGATACTGGTTGCGTTGAGTTTATCGCTGAAACATACGGACATTCATTGTCTGCTTTAAAATCTCCAGAAGAGTTTAAAGCGCAAGTAGCAAAACAGACAGCGAAAGTAAAGGAGCACTTCGGTCAAACGCCAACAACTTTCCGTAATACAGAGCTGATTTATAATAACCAAATCGGTAGCCTAGTGCACGAAATGGGATATAAAACAATGATTACTGAAGGAGCTGATCATGTAATGGATTGGAGAAGTCCAAACTTTATATACAGCCATTGTCAACACCCTGATTTAAAGCTATTATTAAAGAACTATAAGTTAAGTGATGATATCGCTTTTAGGTTCTCAGAAAGATCCTGGGAGTCTTGGCCATTACATGCTGAAACGTTTGGGCAGTGGGTAAATTCTACCGCTTGGAATCAAGAGATTATTAATCTTTTTATGGATTACGAAACTTTTGGAGAACATCAATGGGCCGAAAGTGGAATTTTTGATTTTATGCGTGAATTGCCAAATCAAATCATAAATCATTCACAGTTTGATTTTGTAACACCTTCTGAGGCTGCTGCTCAATTAAATCCTGTTTCTGATATTGATATTCACAATACAATATCTTGGGCCGATGCTGAACGTGATTTGACAGCATGGTTAGGAAATCCAATTCAGGATGATGCTTTTGATTCCTTGTATGAATTAGAAGGTTTAATGAAGAAGGTAGATGATGAAAAAATTAAAGACGACTGGGTAAAACTACAAACGTCCGATCATTTTTATTATATGTGTACTAAATTCTGGAGTGATGGTGACGTGCATAAATACTTCTCCCATTACGAGTCTCCATACGCTGCTTTTATTAATTACATGAATGTATTAACCGATTTCGAAGAGCGTGTAAAGAAAGCCTCTGGTTATACTCCTGAGGAAATTAAAATTAATCAAGGGATAATAGAAAATTTCAAAAAATATTTACCTTATAGTGTTGATTTAAACTAGTTTATGTAATAATAAAAAAAAGGGTGAAACATTCGTTTCACCCTTTTTTTTTCAAAATATTTTGATATTATGTTAAGCCTAATTTTGCGTAATAAGTAACTACTGTTGTTATTATTAAAGCAATCGTAACTCCAATTGAAACAGCGAAGAAAGATTTTTTATAATTCATTTGCATTACAAAAGCTGCTATAGTACCTGAGTAAGCGCCAGTGACAGGTAGTGGAATCATTACAAAAACCATTAAGCCCCAAATACCATATTTTTGAATGTTTGATTGAGTTCCCTTCTTTGCTTTTCTAGTTAAGTAAACTGCGCTTTTTTTATAGCGCCTACTTTTCCATAAATGTTTATTCGAAAGCTTCATTACGTATGAAAATAATGGGAACACCATTAAGTTTCCGCCAAGGGATACAAAAAAGGTTAGAAGAGGGTTTAATCCTGATGTAATCCCGTAAGGAATACCAACCCTTCCTTCCCCAAGCGGAGAAATACTAAATAAAAAAGTAATGATTAGGTCTAAAATCATAAATGATATTTGATTCTTTATGAATAAGAACACAAATTTCGCCATTAATATTCAGTAAACATACTTTTTAAGACTTTTTAAGTGTTTAATAAATTCAAAACCCTAAAAACATAACTTTTCTGTTACATTTTAAAATCCGTTCGTTATGAAGAAAAATGTAAGTTATGAGAGCAGTTACTTTAATTATTTTTATTTCAATTTCTACAATTGTGTTTTCTAAGAATTTAACTCGAGAAGTGAAATTAGAGTTTCTAAATAACTGCGTTAAAATTAGTGACGAAAATAAAAATATCATTATTGATGAATATTTTAAACTTGTTGCAGGAGATTGGCTTTATTTCACCACAATTACACAAAAAGAGATGAGTGAAAATAACTTATTGTCTTACCAATTTGCTAAAGTTAGAAATAGAGCGATAGGTGCTTTTTTAAAGGAAAACGGAATACCAGGAAGACAATTTATCTATAAATATTCCATATTTGAACAAGTTTGGGTTCATAAACCAAGAAAGTTGAAAAGTTCAGTTTCCTTAAATGAAATTCAAAAAAATAAAGAAGTGTCAGTCTACTCATTTTTAAATAAACATGGAATTTCAGTTCAGCTTCCGTCCGGGAATATTTTGGAATTTAAACCGCATAGTTTCGACGGATTCATGGATGACTTAATTACGGTTAAGATTAAAGAGTATACCTCAAAACAAGATTTTGTGAAATTTGGAGTTACTGCTTTCGGAAATCATGGAATGTTAGAGACTCGAGGGATGTACAATATTGAAGCTTTCAAAAATGATCTAAAAGTAAAATTGAAAAGAAACGCCAGCTATAATTTGAAAATATTAGATGGTAAAACCTCAGAAGATTTTTATTCCTTCTATGCTGATGATAGAAATGGGGAATTAGTTTGGTTTAAGAATCCAAATCAAAAATTCATAAAAACAGAAGGTGCTGAAATCACTAAAGAAATTAAGATTAAAGAGTCGCTTAGTGTTGATGAGACATCAAGGTTTTTGGGGAAGTTTGGTGAGTTTTATGAAGATGCAGACGGGAATTTACAAATGGTTTCAGCAACAAGTTCTAACGCCATGACTTACTTGGAACGATCATACATTGAGGGAACTTTTTTAACTGGAAAGTTTAATCAATTGGGTTGGATTAATTGTGATCGTTTTTATCAAGCAGATGAAACAATTACTATGAAAATTAAAATAGACAAAGGGATAAGTTTAAAACCTTACTGTGTTTATGTAGTTTTTAATGATATAAATAGTGTGCTTCCTGTTTACCAAGTGAGTAATGGAACCTATTTAGTATATGACATTCCTAAAGGTGTAGATGTTTCTTTGGTTGCTATTCAGGCAATTGATGTAGATAAATTCAAGTTGGCTTTTTCAGAATTAAAAACGCAAGAGGAATCAGTAATTAACTTAAGTTCTAAAGGTGTTAATAAAACTAGATTAGATCAATACTTGGATGATGTGATTTATTAGATATTTTTGTGAAAGAATTGCAATTCGAATTAACCTTAAATTATTGAAGGCTGCCATTTAATTAGCTCAAGTGCTGTAGCGTTTATTTAAGAAATTTTTGAGTTACCTAATTTCAAGTAAAATGAAAAGAAAACATCAAGCATTATTCGTTATCCTATTACTTTACGTTTCATTACAAGCGATCTGGTGGTTGTACAATATTTATGAATTGTCAATACAGATTAAACCTACGCAAGACATGAGTAGAAATTTTTATATGATAATGGGCGAAGGAGGCGTTTTCTTTTTAATTCTTATTACAGGCTTTTTTCTAACCTATCGATCTTTAAGAAAAGAAATAGAAGTTGGAAACCAGCAGAAAAACTTTTTATTGGCGATTACCCACGAATTAAAAACTCCTATAGCGTCTCTAAAACTGTATTTGCAAACTTTGGTGAAAAGAGATTTACCACAAGAAAAGCAAAAGGAAATTTTAGGAAAGTCCATAAAAGATGCTGACCGATTAAACGAATTAGTTGAAAATATTTTATTGGTGACAAAAATTGATGATAATGGATTTCCTCTAAGTTTAGAAGAATTAGACTTATCGCTGATGATGGAGACAATCACACTAAAAATGTTGGAGTCATCTGGGAAAAAAGTCACAACAGAATTTTTTATCCAGCCAGATGTGAAATTATATGGGGATAAGGATGCCTTTTATTCTATTATATCTAATTTAACAAGCAACGCTTTAAAGTACACACCCGAAAAATCTTCAATTTGTGTGACGTTAGTTCAAAAAGGTGGTGAAACTGCACTAAGTATTTCCGATGAAGGCGTTGGGGTTCCGATGCAAGAATCGGAAAAGATATTTGAAAAATTCTACCGATCAGGAAATGAAGAAACCAGAAGTCAAAAAGGAACGGGCTTAGGGTTATACATAGTTAAAAAAATGGTGGAACAGCACAACGGATTGGTTCAGGTAAAAGCCAATAAACCCCAGGGAAGTATTTTTGTGGCATCTTTTAGATGATCAATCGCTTTAATGTTAATTGTTGAAGGGGAACTTTTAGTTGTTTAAATAATGGCTTTTTAAAGTGTTGGATTTATACTTAAAAGATTGCTCAATAGATTTAAACATTCGAAATTATCATAAAACTTATAATCTCATCGTTTTGAGCGAAGGTGACACTTTTCTGTAGTAAAGTGTTTGGTTAAAAGAAGGCTTGAGAGCAATTTATTTTAGAAGTCTAGAAAAAGAAGTTGGTGGAGTAATGGAGGCGATAAGTATCAATTAGACTTTTTATAAAAATGGATGGGTAATTAACTCGGAGCGTGTTAAAACCCAAGGGTATAAATAAGAACATTTCTGACCTCAATATAAGTGAAAAACCCTTTTAAGAAATTAAAGGGCTTTTCATTATCTTTGCATTTTAATTAAGATTTAGAATAAAAATAATATACTATGGCAAATAAAAAAGTTGCTTTAATCATTTTAGATGGTTGGGGACATGGAGATAAAACAAAGTCAGATGCTATTCACAATGCAAACACGCCTTTCGTAGATAGTTTATATACAAAGTACGCATACTCTACTTTGATAACAAGTGGTGAGGAGGTTGGTTTACCTGATGGTCAAATGGGGAACTCAGAAGTTGGTCACTTAAACATTGGTGCCGGTAGAGTTGTTTATCAAGATCTAGTAAAAATTAATTTAGCAGTTAAGGATAAATCAATCTTTGAAAACAAAGTATTGGTTGACGCTTTAAAGTATGCTAAAGAGTATGATAAATCAGTTCACTTTTTGGGGCTAGTTTCTGAAGGGAGAGTTCATTCATCACAAGCACATTTGCATGCTTTGTGCGATATGACAAAGCAATATGGTGTTAACGATGTTTTCGTTCACGCTTTTACAGATGGTAGAGATGTTGACCCAAAATCAGGATTAGGATATATTACTGATTTACAAAAGCACTTAGAAACTTCAAACGGAAAAATCGCCACTATTACAGGTAGATATTTTGCTATGGATAGAGATAAGCGTTGGGAAAGAGTAGCGAAAGCTTACAACGTAATGGTAAAAGGAGAAGGAATAAAAACTCAAGATCCTGTTGCTGCTATTCAAGCTTCTTACGATTCTGGAGTTACAGATGAATTTGTAGAGCCAGTTTCGGTGGTTGATGCTGATGGGAATCCTGTTGGATTAATTAAAGAAGGTGATGTTGTTATTTGTTTCAACTATCGTACGGATAGATGTAGGGAAATTACTGAAGTATTATCTCAGCAAGAATTTCCAGCAGAAGGAATGAGTACAATTCCTTTACATTATGTTACTATGACTAAGTATGATGAGAAGTTTAAAAACGTAAACATAGCTTACGAAAAGGAGAACTTAACAAATACAATGGGTGAAGTTTTGGAAGGAGCTGGAAAAACTCAAATTAGAATAGCTGAAACCGAAAAGTATCCCCACGTTACTTTCTTTTTCTCTGGTGGTAGAGAGCAAGAGTTTAAAGGTGAAACTCGTTTAATAGCAAATTCTCCAAAGGTTGCTACTTACGATTTACAGCCAGAAATGAGCGCTCCAGAAGTGACGAATAAAATTACTGCTGAGTTAGCAAAGGGAGAAGTTGACTTTGTTTGTTTAAATTTCGCTAACCCTGATATGGTTGGTCACACGGGAGTTTATGAAGCCGTTGTTAAAGCTGTTGAAACTGTTGATTCATGTGTAAAGAGAGTTGTTGAAACTGGTTTAGAGCAAGATTATTCCTTCGTTATTATTGCAGATCATGGTAATGCTGATTTTGTAATTAACGAGGATGGTTCACCAAACACTGCACATACTACAAACCCAGTTCCTTTAATTTTAATTGATAAGGATTACAAATCAATTAAGCCAGGGAAATTAGGCGATTTAGCGCCAACAATATTAAATATGATGGGTGTGAAAATACCAGTAGATATGACTGGTGATATTTTAGTTTAAGTTTTTACTCTATAGGATATAAAAGCCTCCAGCATTTGCTTGAGGCTTTTTGTTTTTTTCAAGGCGATATATATTAATTGTGGTTTAAATTATATCGTTAATTTTACAGGGATTTTATAAGAGATGAAAAAACTAAAAGCAATAGGCTTACTAATACTGGGTGGACTCTTAATGGCATCGAGTTTTGCCCCCTATGACTTTATTATAGGAGGGATGCTGGGAATAGTACCCCTTTTAATAATTGAGGATCAAATTTCAACGGAAGTTAAATGGCGTAAGGTTCGCGTTTTTGCAAGTGCTTATCTGGTTTTCGTCGTCTATAATTTCGTTACCATTTATTGGGTGCGAAATGCTGCTTGGATTGGTGTGATTGCTCCGGCAATTGTAAATAGTGCATTCTTTGCAATGGCGATTGTTACTTACAGTTCAATAAAATCTAGATTAAGTCCAAAGGCTGCTTATTTATCATTGGTGATGTTATGGGTTGCTTGGGAATATATAGAATTACAAGATTGGGATTTATCGTGGCCATGGTTAACATACGGATTCTCCTTATCCAACTGGGTGACATTAATTCAATGGTATTCATACACAGGAGCTTTAGGAGGAACAGCTTGGTTATTAATTGTGAATCTATTTGTGTTTTTTGTCTATAAATCGTGGAAGCTCAAAGAGGATTCTTTCTTTATTATAAAAAAAGGAATCCAACTTGGGCTTGTCATTTTTGTGCCAATTTTAATTTCATTGTTTCAATACTACACTTATGAAGAAAAGGGTTTTGAGCAAGATGTGGTAGTTTTACAGCCGAATATGAATCCATATTCAGACCGCTTCATGGATAGTAAAGGCAATGAACTAAAAGCAATGTCTTCAGTAGCTCAAGTTCGACGATTTACAGAAATAGCTGATGAAATTATGGATGAAGATGTTGATTTTTTGTTAATGCACGAAACAGCTTTACCTCAAACAGAATCAAATCTTACCTTACCCTATTCAGCAAGTGTAGGCGTGCTTAAAAGATGGCGCGCAAGTAAATACCCAAATCTTTCAATTTTAACAGGGTTAGCATACAGAGAATTTAAGGAAGGAGAAGTTGGTGAAGATGTTCCAGCAACTTACAAAAGGAGTTACAATGGTCGGTATTACGAATATTTTAATTCTTCTATTTTAATTAATGGCGAGAATGATACGTTGCCACAATACCATAAATCAATGTTAGTAATTGGAGTTGAGCGAATCCCAGATTACTTTGTTTATTTTCAAAAATATTTAACTGATTTTGATAGTGATTCTGACGCTAATATTTATAATCCAAACAACGGCAAGCAAGCCGAGCGAGAGGTTTTTTATGGTAAAGGAGATTCGGCTATTGTTGCACCGGTAATTTGTTATGAAAGTTTATTTGGAGATTATATTACAGAGTATGTACGAAAAGGCGCGAACTTTTTAGGTGTAATAACAAACGATGCTTGGTGGGGAAATACTGCAGGTTATCAGCAACATTGGGGGTTTTCGAGAATGAGAGCAATCGAAACAAGAAGATCAGTAGCAAGAAGTGCAAATACAGGTTGGAGCGGTTTTATTAATCAGCGTGGAGATGAATTACAAAAGTCTACTTATTTAACTCAAGACGTATTGCGCCAAAAAATTCAATTAAACAGTGAAATGACCTTTTACGCTCAATACGGTGATATCATCGGAAAACTTGGTGTTTGGTTTAGTATCATGGCCTTACTTAACCTTTTGGTTAAAAAAGTAACAGCCAAAGGAGTTTAGTTGAAAAGTCTTACCATTAATCAATAAAATTTAGTCTGTTAACTCATTCGAAGTTTGTAAATTTGTACCATCATAAACCACAATTAATATGTCGGAATTAAATAAGCACAGTAAAACAGTTACTCAGGATCCAACTCAACCAGCTTCACAAGCTATGTTATATGGAGTAGGATTAACGGATGATGATATGAATAAAGCGCAAGTTGGTATTGCTTCTACAGGTTGGGAAGGAAATACATGTAACATGCACTTAAACGGTTTTGCAACAGATATTAAAGCAAGTGTAAACGCTTCTGATTTAGTGGGATTAATATTTCATACAATTGGTGTTTCTGATGGGATTTCAAATGGAACAACAGGTATGAAATTTTCATTAGTATCAAGAGATATTATTGCAGATTCGATAGAAACTGTAATGAGTGCTCAGTTTTATGATGCATTGGTTACTGTTGTAGGTTGTGATAAAAACATGCCTGGAGCAATGATGGCGATTGGAAGATTAAATCGTCCGTCTATCCTTGTTTATGGGGGTACTATTAGTGCTGGTAATTATTGTGGTAAAAAATTAAACATCGTATCTGCTTTTGAGGCTTTAGGTCAAAAAGCACAAGGAGAGATTAATGATGAAGAATATAAAGGAATAATTAAAAACTCTTGTCCAGGAGCAGGAGCTTGTGGAGGTATGTATACAGCAAACACAATGTCTTCAGCAATTGAAGCGTTAGGGATGTCAATGCCTTACTCTTCATCTAACCCTGCTAATTCACCTGAAAAGGAAAAAGAATTAACAGAAGTTGGACCTGCAATTAGAAACTTGATGGAAAAAAATATCCTTCCAAGAGACATCATGACTCGTAAAGCATTTGATAATGCATTAAGAGTTATTATAGCTTTAGGAGGATCAACAAATGCGACAATGCATTTAATCGCAATGGCTGATGCTGTTGATGTTGAGTTAACATTGGATGACATTCAAGCAATGAGTGACATCACCCCATTCTTGGCAGATTTAAAACCTTCAGGAAAATACTTAATGGAAGATCTTCACGCAGTTGGTGGTGTACCAGCGGTAATGAAGTATTTGTTAGAGAAAGGATTGTTACATGGAGATTGTATGACAGTAACAGGAGAAACTTTAGCTGAGAATTTAGCGAAGGTTCCAAGTTTAACTGAAGGACAAGATTTATTACGTGAGATTGAAAATCCAATTAAGCCAGAAGGTCATTTACAAATCCTTTATGGAAATATAGCAACTGAAGGATCTGTAGCTAAAATTACAGGTAAAGAAGGAACTAAGTTTGTTGGACCAGCGGTTGTATTTAACGATGAGTTTGCTGCAATTGATGGAATACTTGACGGAACGGTAAAGAAAGGTAACGTAATCGTTATTCGTTTTGAAGGACCAAAAGGCGGACCAGGGATGCCGGAAATGTTAAAACCAACTTCTGCTGTTATGGGAGCTGGATTAGGAAAAGATGTTGCTTTAATTACTGATGGTAGATTCTCTGGAGGATCACACGGTTTTGTTGTAGGTCACGTTTCTCCTGAAGCTCAATTAGGTGGTGTTATCGGGTTGATTAACGATGGTGATATTATTACTGTTGATGCTGAAGAAAATGTACTTAATGTCGATCTTACCGTAGAAGAATTAGAACAGAGAAGAAAATTATGGAAGCCGAAAGAAATTCCAAAAAGAGGGATTTTAGGGAAATATGCTCGACAAGTTGGGAGTGCATCTCAAGGATGTTTAACTGATAAATAAGGTTTGGCAGAGTATCTTTTTGTGGTTTAAGAAACTATAAATCAATCTGTTAAGACCTTGTTTTGTGGTTTGAACCTCGGAGGGTATTTTAAATAATTCAAAATCTGAATTTAGAATTATTTAAAACATCAATATCTTTATATAAATGAGACATTTAAAAGTAATATCAGTCGAGCTTGTTCTAAGATCATTATTTGGTTTTTAAGTCCGAGATTTGCTTTGAAATAAATAAAACTAAAAGCCTTTCTCACATAGTAAGAAAGGCTTTTTTTTAATCGGATTAAAATGGAAAAAACAATTAAGAAAGTTACTGGTGCAGAGGCCGTAGTTTTAAGTTTGTTGGAAGAAGGGGTAGAGAAAGTTTTTGGTTATCCAGGAGGAGCAATTATGCCTGTTTACGATGAGTTTTATAAATATCGAGATCGAATTAAGCATATACTAGTACGCCACGAACAAGGCGCAACGCACGCTGCTCAAGGTGAAGCAAGAGTTAAAAATAAAACAGGTGTTGCAATAGCAACTTCAGGCCCTGGTGCAACTAATTTAATTACAGGTATTGCCGATGCACAAATCGATAGTACACCAATGGTGTGTATCACAGGGCAGGTTCCATCTCACCTTTTAGGAACCGATGCATTCCAAGAAACTGATATTATTGGCATTTCTTCACCGGTTGTTAAATGGAGTTTTCAAGTTACTAAGGCAGAGGAGATTCCTTGGGCGATAGCGAAGGCGTTTTACATCGCAAACTCAGGAAGGCCTGGTCCTGTTTTAATTGATATTACAAAAGATGCTCAGTTTTCAGAGTTTGACTTTGAGTACAAAAAGTGTGATTTTGTAAGGTCTTATAACCCAACTGTTGAGGTAAGTTTAGATCAGGTTAAAGATGCTGCGCAAGCCATTAATAGCGCTAAAAAGCCAATGATGATCGTTGGTCATGGTGTATTATTGGGAGATGCACAAAAAGAAGTTTTAAAAGTTGTAGAAAAAGCAAAAATTCCTGTTGTAAATACATGGCTAGGAGCTTCTGCTTTTCCAACTCAGCATGAACTTTTTAAAGGAATGGTAGGGATGCACGGTTCGTATGCACCTAATCTTTTAACAAATGAATGTGATGTTTTAATTGCCGTAGGTATGCGTTTTGATGATCGTGTTACTGGTGATTTAAGTAGATATGCCTCTCAGGCAAAAGTTGTTCATTTCGAACTTGATTTTTCTGAAATAAATAAGAATGTAAAAGCTGATTATCCGGTTTTAGGAAATTGTAAAGAATCTTTAATAGCTCTTGATCCAATGATCATAGAGTCGGATGGTAGAGATGAATGGTTTTCAAGATGGGATGAGTTAGAACAAAAAGAAGACGAAATAGTTGTTCAGCCTGACGTCAATCCAGCGGAGGGTTCTATTAGAATGGCTGAGGTTGTTAGGCGTTTGAGTGAAATAACAGAAGGGCAAGCTATTATTGTTACTGATGTGGGTCAGCACCAAATGATTACCGCGCGTTATTACCAGTTTATGGATACCAATACGAACGTAACTTCTGGAGGATTAGGAACAATGGGGTTTGGCTTACCAGCAGCAATAGGTGCTAAGGTTGCCCGTCCAGAAAAAGAGGTTGTTGCTATTATTGGTGATGGTGGTTTTCAAATGACGCTTCAAGAACTGGGGGTTATTATGCAGGAAAAAATCCCGGTAAAAATCTTAATTCTTAACAATGAATTTTTAGGAATGGTGCGGCAGTGGCAACAGTTGTTTTTCGATAAGAGATATGCTGAAACTGTTATTGAAAGTCCAAGTTTTGTGAAGTTAGCAGATGCTTACGGTATAAAAGGGAAATCAATTTCTGAAAGAGGCGATTTAATGGGCGCTTTAACAGAAATGTTAGATTCTAAAGAATCTTTTTTATTGGAGGTGATGGTTGAAAAGGAGGGGAATGTATTTCCAATGGTTCCAGCTGGGGCTAGTGTTGCTGAGTGTAGATTAAAATAATTAAGATTAAAGTTCAAAAAGATGAGCGCAGATAATATTGAAAGATTTACGATCTCTGTTTATGCTGAAAACCACATTGGTTTAGCAGGAAGATTAATGCAGATCTTTACAAGGCGAAAGATAAATATTGATAGTTTAACAACTTCGGAAAGTGAAATCGAGGGCATTTATCGTTTTACAATTGTAATCCATGTAACTGAAGACCAAGTGGTTAAGGTTGTTAATCAAATAAAGAAAATTGTGGATGTAATGACTGCGTTTTTCTTTAGCGAAGATGAAATCGTATATCAAGAAATCGCGTTATATAAAATCAAATCTTCAACACTTTTAGGAAGTAATGTTGAAATGGTTGTTCGTAAAAATGCAGCAAGAATTCTTTATGTTGATCAAGAATTTACAGTAATTGAAAAGACAGGTCACAAAGAAGAAACACAAGAGCTTTTTGATAAGTTAAAACCTTTCGGGATTTTAGAGTTTGTACGTTCGGGTAGAGTAGCAATTGCTCGTCCAATGCCAAACCTTCACTCTTGGTTAGAAGAAGTTGGTTTAACGGATAAGTTTTTGGTGAATCCTAAAAAGTAAATTTATTAAAGTATTAAGTGAAAGGGACAGATTTATTCGTCCCTTTTTTTGTGTCCTACTTTTTGCTTCTTTAAAGAAGAGACTTTATATCAATTAATATATAAACTTAAATCTTTCTCAATTGAAATGTAAGATCTTTTTTCGTTTTAGTTTTGTGGAATTTTAAAATGATTTTGATTTTTGATTGAAGTATTAATCGGCTAATTTAAATTTTTCGTTTGATTCGTTATTTACGAATCATTGTATGTTTGAGTGTTTCTTAAAAATGAGGAAATCAATATTAATATGAGAACTAATTTGTAAGCTTTCAAAAAGTGAATAAGGTTTTCCAAAGGAAGTTGTTATTAAGAATGAAAAAATACTGATAAATCTCCTTAAGCTTTAACTATTTTAACAGCATGGCTCTTAATTATGTGTTTATCGGTTTTTTTGGGATAGCGTTCGTGATGGCGTTGTATCAATATTTTGCAAACGATGTAGATATATTTTCAGCTTTAGTTCAAAGAACGTTTCATGATGCTGAATTAGGCGCCGAAATTTGTATTGGATTTATTGGTGTATTTACACTTTGGATGGGGATTATGAAAATTGGCGAACACGGTGGAGCTATTCGAATTTTATCACGATTGGTAGCTCCTTTTTTCAATAGAATATTTCCTGAGTTACCAAAGAATCACCCTGTATTTGGTAGTATGATTATGAACTTTAGTGCCAATATGTTAGGGTTAGATAATGCTGCAACTCCAATGGGTTTAAAGGCAATTAAAGAATTACAAGAATTAAATCCCGAAAAAGAAACGGCGAGTAATGCGCAAATTATGTTTCTGGTTTTGAATACTTCTGGATTGACGTTGATACCTATTTCTATTTTAGCTTTACGTTTTAAAAAGCTGTCGGCGAATGCAAGTCTGCCCGAATTCAATGGTATTGCCTTAGCTAGTCAAAGTACTGACGTTTTCGTGCCAATATTAATTACTACTTTTTTCTCTACATTGGTTGGGATTATAACAGTTTCGATTGTTCAAAAAATCAATTTATTAAAACCTATCGTTGTCGCTTATTTAGGGACATTGTCTTTAATTGTATCTGGAATAATTTGGCACTTTAGTGATTTACCTCAGGAGGACGTTCAAAGCCAATCTACACTTATTGCTGGAGTTGTTTTAATGTCCTTCATAGTTGGATTTATTGGTTTAGGTATTAAAAATAAGATAAATGTTTATGATTCATTTTTAGACGGGGCAAAAGAAGGTTTCTCGTCATCAATTAAGATCATTCCTTATTTGGTTGGGATTTTAGTAGCTATTGGGTTGTTTAGAGAGTGCGGGGCCTTAGACTTATTTTTATCGGGACTTCGTTGGGTGGTTGGTTTATTAACTAATTCAACAGAATTTGTAGATGCTTTACCTACAGCAATTATGAAACCGTTAAGCGGAGGTGGTGCACGAGCTGCGATGCTGGAATCCATGGATGCTTTTCCATTAAAAGAATCGGGAGGCGTCTTAGTAGAATCTTTTCCGTCTTTTTTAAGTGGAGTGTTTCAAGGTTCAACTGAAACTACCTTTTATGTACTTGCCGTGTATTTTGGATCTGTTGGAATTAAGAACACACGTTATGCTTTGGGTGCTGGTTTATTGGCTGATTTCGCTGGTATAATTGCGGCGATTATTATTAGTTATCTTTTTTACGCTTATTGAAGGATGAACCCGAAAACCATTCTGGAGAGTTTTCAAAGTATTTACCTGCAGGCGCTCGTATATTAGTGATTATGGTAAGTTTTACTCACTCAAGCACTCAAATTAACATTCATCCAGCTTGATCACTTCTGATTTCTCTGATTACATTCAAATAATCAAGTTTTAAGTTTATTAGGGTTGTTTTTTAAAAAGGAATCCCAACCAGAATACTTTTTTCCACCAGTAGGAGAGTTTGATTGATAATGATGACAAACAGCTGTTGCCAGTGCATCAGTTGCATCTAGTGGTTCGGGAAGGTTCTTAATTTTAAGAATATGAACAAGCATACTGGCTACTTGTTCTTTACTCGAAGTTCCTTTTCCAGTGATGCTCATTTTTATTTTTTTAGGCGCGTATTCTTCAAAAGGAATGCTTCGAGAGAGCGCTGCGGCGATAGCCACACCTTGTGCTTTTCCCAACTTCAACATCGATTGAACATTTTCTCCAAAAAACTGAGCTTCAATGGCTAGCTCATCCGGAAGGAATTGATCAATTAAATTAATCATGTGATCAAAAATCATTTTCAGTCGGACACCAAGATCTTTTTCTTTTTTCATGGATAAAACTCCGGCATCCAAAAGCTCTATCTTAGAGCCAGTTACCTTAATAATTCCATATCCCATCACGTTTGTTCCGGGGTCAACTCCTAAAATGATTTTTTCCTTCACCAAAATCTTACTTTCTTTACGTCCTACTAGAAGAGTTTGAGTAAAAATAAGCAAATAAAGACGATCATTAATGTGGTTTTAAAAATCACCATATCCGGAGGGTCTATAATTTATCTTGTTTATTTACTTGGTTTCGAAAAAGTAGAGTTGATCGGTCAGGTCGAAAGCTTCTTTTCCAGTCATCCTATTTCAATTCCCAAATTAGTTTTATTAATCGTGTTGATGTTCGTAAATTGGGGCGCAGAAGTTTATAAATGGAAGCTATTGCTACAGGATATGTTTCCTGTAACCAATCGATTAGCTATAAAAAGCACACTTGCGGGCGTTGCAACATCGGTTTTTACACCTTATAGGGTTGGAGGTTATTTTGGAAAAGTAGCACTTTTAAGCTTTCGTTATCGTGCAAAAGGTATTTTATATCAAGTTTACAATGCGATGGCTTTATTTCTAGTGAATTTCTTTTTTGGTTTATTTTTTCTTGGTTTGTTGGGTTTAGGATCAAAGCAAGAAATCATAGGATTACCACCTGATGTATTTGGAATGATTGCGCTTATTGGTAGTGTATTAATCATTGTAATCGCTGGTTTGTATGTAAATGTAAATTCGGTGACTGTTCTTTTTGGAAAAATACCTTTTACAAATAAATGGCTGAAAGCTTGGAAGGTATTGGAAGGGGAAACTTATAAAAAGACTGCTTTAACTGTCTTATCTGTTAGTGTTTTAAGATACCTTGTAATAACCTATCAATACCTTTTAGCATTTGACATTTTTGGAATAAACGCTGAGCCTTTAACTATTTATTTTGCCTCAGGAGCATTGTTCTTTTTATTTCAGTTTGTTCCTGTTTTTAATGCCGTTGAATTAGGATTAACACGAACGGCCATGTTTACAGTAATACTTACCACATTTGGAATCGTAAACGAAATCACTCCAGATTTAACATTAGCTATAACTACAGCCTCTTTTTTAATATGGTTGGTTAATTTAGCAATACCTTCTATTGTTGGAAGTTTGTTTTTGAGTCAAGTTAAAGTGCTAAAATAAAAATGATTATATCACTACCTATAGTATTGCTTTATGGGATATTCGCAATTAGCGGGTTGTTCTTTGTTTGGGGTAAAAAAAAAGAGACTACAAATGTTAAACTACCTGTCGGCGTTTCAGTTATAGTAGCTGTGAAAAATGAATCCGAGAATTTGGACAGGTTAATTGACTCAATTTTAAAAAATAAAATTACAATTCCTTATGAATTAATTATTGTGGATGATTCAAGTAGTGATGACTCATGGGCTCTTTTAGAAAGGTGGAGATTAAAATCGAGTAAAGTTCATTTTTATAAAAATGAGGGAGCTGGAAAGAAGTCAGCTATAAAAAAAGCTATTGAGCATTCGAAATATGAAATCATTGTGCAAACTGATGGGGATTGCGAAGTTAGTTCGTTTTGGTTACTTAGTAATGTAACAAAGTTGATTGATTCTAAAACGAAATTAGTGATTGGTCCAGTTTATCCATTTGCTTTTAAAGGAGCGTTAAATGGTCTTATTCGACTGGAATGGTTGGCGTTACAGTTTTTAACAGCTTATACTTCTCGTTTAAGTAAACCTTCGATGGTAAACGGTGCAAACATGACTTTTTATAAATCAGACTATTTAGCATTCGTTAAATCCGGATTGGGGAGTAAATATTCCTCGGGAGATGATCTGTTTTTTTTAAGGTATTTAGCCAAATACAAAGAAGGTTCTGTTTTTAATCTTGATGAAAATAGTATTGTAAAAACAGTAATGCCTTCAACTTTATCAGGATTGTTCCAACAGCGAATTCGTTGGGCAACTAAGGCTGGGAAGATAACTAATTTCGTTGGACTTGCATTTTCGTTAATTGTTGTTTTGGCAAATTTTTCCTGGATTGGAGCTATTTATGTTACACTTTACGACATCCATTTATTACCTGTTTTAATTATATCTGTGGGCTGGAAGTTAACAACCGACTTTATAATTTGCTGGAATATGAGTTTATTTTTTAAAGATGGAAATGTATTACGTTATGTGCCTTTGATGTTTTTTGTTTATCCAGTTTATTTATTGTTTGGATTGGTTTTGTCGTTTAAAAAAACTTATGCTTGGAAAGGTGTTGAGATGAAGTGATTTAGCGTTTGTTATAGTTGTTTCATTATTCAACCTCTAGCAATTCATTTGTGCCAATTAAACTGCTGTCTTTATGTAACCAAGTACGGTGCTTAGGTAGTAAAATACCATCTACTTTCATTAAATCTCTTAAAATAATAATTTCACCTTTTTCAGAAGAATCATTCTTCAAAAACTTAAAACCTCTTAACTGGTAATCTACCTGATCAAAAAAGAACCAAAAGTTTTCTGCTTCATAATTCACTTGAATTTCCCATGTTTTAAAACCATTAAAGATTGTAGGCTTAAAATTGGGTTGAATTTTAGTTTCAGGATCTTGTAATTTCATTGGTAAACCCCAGAAGTAGGGATAAAATTTACTTGTCCACGAGTAATTACTACAATATTCTGCAGAAGTGTTTGAAATACATGAATCAGCTAAGTACTCTAAATTAATATTTCGGTCGATATTCATGTATCTAAAATAGTTGTGAGCAGTTTTAAAAGAGAGGTGAAGTTCTTCTGGAATACTGTCGTTAAAACTAAATCGACTTTCAAACTTTAATTGTTGATCAAATGTTTTCCAGTTATTATTTACATCATGGAAAAAAATGGAACGATTGATGATATCCACTGATGAAGTTGGTTTGTTAGAACAACTCATCAAAATGGGTAAAATAAACAGGAAGTGTAAAAAATAGATTTTCATGAAATAAAATTAAAATTCAAAAACTTTTATGGAATTCTTACGTTATTTACCCTCTTATAAGTAGACACTATAAAAGGTAAAGTTAAAACACCCAAGACAATGAGGAAAATAATTAAGATTACTGCTATTGCGATTTTAACACTAACAATGGCAAGTTGCGCTTCAACAGGAGCTCAGTCTGCTGGAGGACATTCACCTTGTGGGGCTTACGGTAATCCGTAAATAAAAGCACTCAAGTTAATCAACATAAAAAAGTCATTCTTATTGAGTGGCTTTTTTTATGTTGATGAGTTTTGTTTTAATACTTCTCACTTTTAGTGGCTTCTAAATGCATTAAGTAGTACTACATTATTATCATTTGTAGTCTTTGAGTTTGAAATAATAATGATTTTAAACGGAAGACGAAAATCATTTATTAAATCCAGGTTAGTTTTTTTTGATCTTTATCGATTTAACAAAATAGGTTCGATGAATGAAAAGGGTGTATAAAAAGACTTTTTTACTTCTTTTTCTTCTCTGCGGATTTCTCCCATTTTTTTTTCGTTTTTTAACTTCTTCTTATTAATGTCTTTTCCTCCATGAATACTAAAAGTTCGTGTTTTAATTGTTATGTATTCTTTATCCAGTGCAATTAAAAGAGCAGATTCTTTACACTTTTTTTTATAGGTTTTAACTTCGATTTGGTTTTGAAGATCCAATATTTTATACCCCAAACCATTTTTTATGCGATATAATCCACAACCCAATTCAAGCTCATTATTTTTAATGTAAATCAATGCTTTAGCCATACTCATTAATCCACTAATTGGTTCGAAATTCCATTTATCAATTTGATCAACATGTAAAGCGTTTATTCGGTAAAAAGAAGATAAATAAGAAATTAAGTTAGTGTCAGTAGTTACACCGGCATCTTTAACTAACAGACTGTCCATTAATAGTTTTCCAATAACTTTGTTCCTACCTTTTTTGAGCTTTCCTTTTTGTAATTTAAAAAGTATACTCTTTCCATCATAGGATTTGTTTTTGTAAGTAAGTTTATACTTTTTTGCAACACTTTTAAGAGAGTCTATAGTCAAAGAATCGTGCATTAAAACTCCAATATGGTTTTCATTATAAAAACCACCGTGGGACTGGTTTCCGCTTTTGAAAAGGTAATCAAACTTCTTTTCTTCATTGCATTCTTGTTCAACTTTAATTCTTGTTTCGTGAATTAAAATGTGATGACGTTGATTAAATATATCAATTGAATCTATTAGAGCAACCGTTTTGTTTAAATGGGCAAAAGTCGTAACGTATCTAGGATGCTCGATTTTAATTTTGGTGTAAGGGATTTGCTTGTCGTATAAAATGAACTCTCCGTTGTATTGGGCTAATTTTCCTTTAACGTTTAGGCAATTACTGTAACGAGGAATTAGTAAACTGTCCCTTCTAGATTCATCAAATAAAGTTATTTTAAAATGGTTCAATTCGTTTTCATCAAATGCGAGTTTATCGTATTCAGGTTTTATCACAATGAGATGGGTTACTTTAGCAAACACACCCCAGTTTAACAATAAAAGAATAGAAAATAGGAATATCGATTTTCGAGTTAAAGCCATGTTGCTTGTAAAATTAGAGACTTTAATTGTAAACCTAATATGTTTTGATGAAGATTTAATAATAACTAAACCTACAAAATTATTTATGCTAGGTAAATTTTGTTTCTTCAATAAGGTTGTATTAAAAGTAGCTGTAAATAAAGGTTGCTATTTTAAAACTTGGAGTATTAAATTATATTCTTTAACATTTTAAATCAGCTTAAAGGTAAAACTGAGAAGCTTTATTTTAGAGGGTATTATGTAAATAGTATATGAAGAACTAAGAATATAGACAATTGTAATTTCTGAAAAGTCTTTTTCAAATAAATAATTTTCACCCAATAAACCCATTTATTACCTTAGATTTTATTTTAAGAGGAGCTTTTACTTTTGCTTTTAGAATTGGAAAATAACTTTATTTCAAATTTTAAAAAATACTTTAAAGTACTCTGTTTACCTTTTATTTAAAGAGGTGTTTCTAGTAAAGTCATCAATCTCTTTTATTCCTCCAATTTAACTGAATGTTACAATACCTGATGTGATTTTCTTTTGAATGGAGACAATATAATTATCAAATGAATATTTTTGTTTCAGAGTCACAAAAATTGGTTTAATCAAGATTAGTTAGTTTTTAACTAAGTCATCATTATATAAACAAAACGAAAAAAGCCTCTAACTTGTAAAAGTTAGAGGCTTTTCTTATGTCGGGGTGGCAGGATTCGAACCTGCGACCTCCTCGTCCCAAACGAGGCGCGATGACCGGGCTACGCTACACCCCGAACGGTGTTTAAAAAGTTTTTCTAAAGAACTTCTGTTTAAAACAGAGGACAAAGATAATTCTTTTTTTTTGTTCAGCAAAAAAAACTAATAAAATAGTTAATGATAAAATGTAGAAGTACATTTCACAAATCAAATGAAGTACTGAAATAGTGAGAATTCGAAATTATTATGTTTCAGTTGTTGCGCTATTAGAGCAATTTTACTTGGTGGTGTTGGGATTTTCGCTGGTCTTTCTATTTTGGACGAAATGCTCCTTTTTTTTCGAAAAAAAGTACTTTATTCATTAAAAGATTTAGATTGCTAACGGCTTACCATTCCCCATTATATTTGGTTGTGTTCGAATCTAAATGTTTAAAATATATTAATTTCATAAAAAGAGAATTCTCTTTTTATGAAATTAATTAACAGGATAAAATTACAGTGTTTAAACCAAACAGAAACGATGATTATTAAAGAGCCCTTTGTAATGTTTGATTTATGCTTAACTTTAGACAAGAAATATTTCAAATGGTATTACTCTTTTTAGGACTTAGTGCAGGATCAATTTTTATAGTATTAATTGCGATTTTATTACTTTTTGGATCGAAAGAGATTCCAACAATAGCAAGGTCTCTTGGTAAAGGAATTCGTGATATTAAAAATGCAACAAGCGAAATTCAAAATGAAGTAGCAAAAGGAGCAAAAGGAAGTACGATCGATGACTTGAAAAAGATCAAAGAAGACCTTGATATTACCAAAAAGCTATAGAATGGATTATTTGTGGCTGATTCTTGGTTTTATTACTTTAATTTTTGGAGGAGACTTCTTAGTTAAAGGTTCTGTTGGTTTAGCTCTAAAAGCGCAAATCTCTACGTTAGTGATCGGGATGACAGTCGTTTCTTTTGGAACATCTGCGCCTGAACTACTTGTTAGTATGGGAGCGGCTCTTGAAGGAGGAGAAGATAGTGATATGAGTATAGGCAATGTGATTGGGTCAAATATTGCAAATCTGGCGCTTGTTTTAGGTGCTACAGCTATTATATCACCCATAAAAGTACAGCGTGTTTCAGTTCGCCAAGACTGGCCAATTATGATGGTCGCGACTACCTTGTTCGTGCTTTTTATGTTTTTCTTTGATGGGGAAATACATCTTATAAATAGGTTGGAGGGAATAGTTCTATTCATCTTAATTATTGTTTTTACATATTTCATGATTTGGAAATCAAGAAAGGAAAAGAATGCAGGTGTTAAGATTCAGATTAACGAAGAAATTCATGAAAATAAAGGCGCTCCTGTTTGGAAAAGTATTGTTTTTCTAATAGGAGGTTGTGTTGCCCTAGTTTTAGGTTCTAATTGGCTTTTGGAGGCTGCTACAAACATTGCTACTTCTGCAGGTGTCACTCCTTTCGTTATTAGTGTTACTGTTTTGGCTTTTGGTACAAGTGTACCTGAATTAGCAGCTAGCGCTATTGCTGCTTATCGCAAGCAAACGGATATTGCGATTGGTAATTTAATTGGATCAAACATTTTTAATATTTTTTGTGTTGTTGGATTAACAGGTACTATAGCCAATATGCCTGTAGCAAACTCTGCTTTAACATATGATTTATGGTGGATGCTTGCGATTACTGCTGCTCTTTTACCTTTGATGTTAATTGGAGGCAAAATTCATAGATGGAAAGGTGTTTTGTTAATTTTCACTTATGTTTTGTATATATTTATCCTAGTTGCGTAATTATTTTCTTTTTAGCTGATTTCTTTAAAACAGTACAACTAATTCCTATGCCTGCCTGAAGTAATGGCTATGGTATTTGAAATACACACTTTTTATTAATGTCTGTTTTTATTAAAATAGTATTAACGAAAAGGTTAGGTAAAACCTTAAAGAAAACAAAGTTATCAGTATTCCTAAAGAAGGAAACCGTGATTTTTTCTACAAACCTTAATTAAAAGTTAATACTACAGATAAAAAAAGGTTTCGCCCACATGAAGAAATTAAGAATTATTTTGATGTAAAAATAGAAGCTAGTTTGAAAAAAAACCGGGTTTTGTGGATACTGTAGATTGATTTGAATAAATAAATTTTACTTAAAACAGCCGAAGTTTATTGTTGTAATTTAGTCTCGTTTCTTAATGAAATAAAACTGTATTTTAAAAAGTAAAAGCAAACAATTTGAAACAAATTATAGCTTTCAAATGGATTTTTTAAACTTCTTTTTGCGAAATAGAATGTACCTTTTTGTAGTGTAATGTATTATAGATTTGCAAATTAAAATAGAGTGTTGAGTTGCATAATAAATTTCTTAAAAGGTTTTTTATGAATAATCTGTTAAAGTTAATTTTGCTGTAGAGGATAAAACATGACTTCTAGGTATAACTTGAAAAATTATTATTACTTTTAACGCTTGATTTGGTTTAGGACACTTGGTTAAAAAACTTTTAAGTATGAGATTGAACAGACTATTTACAGTATTAATGTTAGTTGCGTTGGCTTTAGGCGGTTTCGCACAACACAAAACAACACAAAAAGCTGATAAAGCCTTTGAAAAAGGATTATGGAATGCGGCTATTGAAAATTATAAGCTAGCGCTTAAAAAGGAAAAGGATAACGAACTTAAGCTAAAAATTATGTATAATATGGCTCAGTCTTACGCTGGAGCTAGAGAATACAGAAATGCGATAACTTGGTTTAAGAAAGTAGAGCGAAAAGGTAAAGTGTTTATCTCTACCAATCCTATAGTCTTGTTGCAAATGGGTAATGCATACAAATCTATGGATCAGTATGAAGATGCAATGAATAGTTTCAAAGCTTATTCTGATTTAAAGCCAGACGATGAAAGAGGGAGGAAAGGTGCTAAATCGTGTGAACTTGCCATTAAATGGACAGACAAGCCTACGCGTTATAAAGTGGAAAATGTTCGCCAATTAAACTCAAAATATGATGATGCAGTTCCTGTTTACACAAACAAGAGGTACAAAGAGATTGTTTTTCAATCCTATCGTTTAGGAGCTGAGGGAAAAGGAGAGAATGATGTGAACGGGCAGGCTTACCCTGATATATATGCAACAAAACTAAGTAAAGATGGAAAATGGAGTAATCCATTACCTGTTGAAGGAGATCCCAAAATTGGTGTTAATACCAAATACGCTGAAGGAGCACCAGCAATGAACGCTAAAATGAATGAACTATTCTTCACAAGATGTAAGAATATCGAGGGAAAGGTTAAAGCAGAAAAAAGTTGCCAAATTCTCTCTGCTAAGAAAAGAGGGAAGGCCTATGGTGAAGCTATTCAATTAGCTATTGGTGGTGATTCCTTAATTGTTGCTCATCCAGCCTTAACAAACAAAGACCAAACGATGTATTTTGTTTCAAATATGAAAGGTGGTCAAGGTGGAAAAGATATTTGGGTTGCTGATTTTGATAAAAAGAAGAAAACTTGGGTTAATGTTAGAAACCTAGGCCCAGAAGTTAATACGCCTGGTGATGAGCTTTATCCATTTGTACATGCTGATGGAACTTTATATTTCTCATCAAATGGTCATGTTGGAATTGGAGGTTTTGATATTTTTAAAGTTGAGAAGTTAAAGGACGAATGGGGGCCAGTAATTAACATGAAAGTTCCAATTAACTCTTCAGCAGATGATATATCTATAGTATTTGAAGCAGTTGCAGAAAAAGGTTACTTAACTTCCAATAGAGGTGGAGGAAGAGGTAGAATGGATGTTTGGTCGTTCAATCTACCTAAACTAGTTCTTTTTGTTAATGGTGTTGTTAAGGATAAAAATTCAAGGGTAATTTTACCAAATTCTAAAGTTACAATGACTGGTTCTGACGGTTCTTCAGTTGAAGCGATTACTGATGAAACTGGGTCGTACAAGTTTAAATTGATGCCGAATACTACTTACCAAATTCAGGCTGACAATGAAATGACTACTACAAATAAATACGGAACTGTTTCTAAGAAATATTTTGCATCTGAAAAAGCATTAATTTCAACGATCGGCGTTGAAGAATCTAAAACATTTGTTCAAGACTTAGAATTAGAGCCAATTCCACCAGGAGGAATTGAATTGCCAAATATTGTTTATGCTTTTAATAGCCACCTATTGTTGGATGAGTCAAAACTTAAATTAAATGTTTTAGTAGGAGTTATGGAGGCTAACCCAACTTTGGTTATTGAGTTAGGTTCTCACACGGATTTCAGGGGGTCTGCTGCTTACAACAGAAACTTAGCACAAAAACGTGCGCAATCTGCTGTTGATTACCTAATATCCAAAGGTGTTGCTAAAGACAGAATGGAAGCGAAAGGTTACGGTGAAGACGCACCTAAGCCGGTTGATTCTTTATACGTTGCTAAAAACTTTACTGGTAAAAATGCCAATCCACGAGATTTCACAACTGTTACCAAGAAAAAGAAAACGGTTTCAGCAAATGTACAAGAGCAAATTTCAGCTTTTGTAGTTGGTGTTGTTTTAGATGAGAAATTCATAACTTCTCTTGCAACAGAGGGACTACAAGAGTGTGCGCATCAAATGAACAGACGTACTGAATTTAGAGTTCTACGTACTGATTATAAGCCTGGTCAAACAGCTACTGTTGATGAAGTTACAGAAGAAAACAAATAGATAATATTCAATAATTTTTAAAGCATTCCGTTTATTCGGGATGCTTTTTTATGTTTTAGGATGGGAACAGATTCAAGATACGATCAAAGAGGTGTTTCAGCTTCGAAAGAAGATGTACACAATGCAATTAAGAATATTGATAAAGGTTTATATCCAAAGGCCTTTTGTAAAATTGTTCCTGATATTTTGACAGGCAACGAAGATTACTGTACAATTATGCATGCTGATGGCGCGGGTACTAAAAGTTCTCTAGCCTACATGTACTGGAAAGAAACAGGCGACATGTCTGTTTGGAAAGGTATTGCTCAAGATGCAATAATTATGAATACAGATGATTTACTTTGTATTGGAGCTATTGATAATATTTTATTATCAAGTACAATTGGACGAAATAAAAACCTTATTCCAGGGGAGGTTATCGCTGCTTTAATTAACGGTACAGAAGAAGTACTTCAAAATTTAAGAGATAATGGAATGGGAATTCATTCTACAGGTGGAGAAACTGCTGATGTAGGTGATTTAGTCCGAACATTAATTGTTGATTCGACCGTTACTGCAAGAATGAAGAGATCTGATGTTATATCCAATCATAAGATTAAGGGAGGGGATGTAATTGTTGGTATGGCAAGTCATGGACAGGCGACTTATGAATCCGAATATAATGGAGGTATGGGGAGTAATGGGCTGACTTCTGCACGTCATGATGTTTTTGGGAAGTATCTTGCTGAGAAGTTTCCCGAAAGTTTTGATCCTGGAGTACCACATGATTTAGTTTATTCAGGTACTAAAAAATTAACAGAGGTGGTTCCTGGAACTGGGGTAACTGCAGGGAAATTAGTTTTGTCTCCAACAAGAACTTATGCTCCAATAATTAAAAAAGTATTAGATAATTACCGAGGTGTTATCAGCGGAATGGTTCACTGTAGTGGTGGGGCACAAACTAAGGTTATGCATTTCGTTGAAGGAGTTCATGTAATCAAAGATAATTTCTTTGAAATACCGCCTTTGTTTGATGTGATTCAAAAAGAATCAGGAACTGACTGGAAGGAAATGTATAAAGTATTCAATATGGGCCACAGAATGGAAGTTTACCTTCCTGAAGAATATGCTCAAGACATTATAGATATTTCTAAATCATTCGGAGTAGATGCTCAAGTAATTGGTAGAGTAGAAACTTCAAATGTGAACAAATTAACATTGAAGTCAGAATACGGTATTTTTGAATATTAAGATATGATAGAAAAGTTAGCACAGATATATATAAAATTTGAGGATGTTGGGGAAAAGCTAACGCTTCCAGATATAGTATCTGATCAGGAGAAATATCGTGAATTAAGTAAACAGTATAAAGAATTAGAGCCAATTGTTATCGCTTATAAAGAGTATAAGTTAATCCTCGAGAATATAGAATCATCTAAAGAACTTCTTGCACTTGAAGAAGATGCGGAGATGAAGGAAATGGCGAGAATGGAAATAGGGGAGTTAAATAAGCGAAAGGCTGAAATGGATGAAGAGATAAAAGTTCTTTTGATTCCTAAAGATGCTGAAGATGATAAAAACGTTATTATTGAATTACGTGCTGGTACAGGTGGAGATGAAGCTTGTATTTTTGTAGAAGATATTTTTAGAATGTATTCTATGTATTTTAAAACGATGGGTTGGAAATACAAAGCACTTAATTCAACAGAAGGTACTGTTAAAGGTTATAAAGAGATAGCTCTTGAAGTTCAAGGGACTGGAGTTTATGGCGTGATGAAGTTTGAATCAGGTGTTCATCGTGTTCAAAGAGTACCAGAGACAGAGTCACAAGGAAGAGTTCATACATCGGCAATCACAATTGCTGTAATGCCAGAAGCAGAAGAGATTGATTTCGAGCTGAACTTAAAAGACGTGAAAAAAGATACTTATCGAGCGTCTGGAGCTGGTGGGCAGCATGTTAATAAAACTGAATCAGCAGTTCGGTTAACACATTTACCAACGAATACAGTTGTTGAATGTCAAGATGGTCGTTCTCAGCATAAGAATTATGATATGGCTTTAAATGTATTACGATCTCGATTGTACCAAGCCTTATTAGATGAGAAGAATGCTGCGGTTTCCGCAACAAGAAAATCTTTGATCGGTTCGGGTGATAGATCGGCGAAGATTAGAACTTATAATTACCCTCAAGGTAGGGTGACTGACCATAGGATTACTAAAACCATTTATAATTTATCTAATTATATGAATGGAGATGTTCAGGATATGTTTGATGCTATGAAAATGGCTGAAACAGCAGAGAAAATGAAAGAAGGAGAATCTTTTTAAACGATAAAGATGACAAGAGAAGAACTGTTTAAAGAAATAAAAAGAAAGAAATCATTTTTATGTGTAGGCTTGGATTCTGATCCAAAAAAAATACCTTCATTTTTAAATAAGTTCGATGATCCTGTTTTCGAATTTAATAAAAGAATTATTGATGCAACAAAGCGTTTTTGTGTTGCTTATAAACCGAATATAGCTTTCTACGAGGCACAAGGTACAAAAGGTTGGGAATCGCTACAAAAGACTCTTGATTATATTCCAAAAGATATTTTCACGATATCTGACGCCAAAAGAGGTGATATTGGCAATACTTCTAACTTATATGCGCGTGCATTTTTTGAATCGATGAATTTTGATTCAGTGACTGTAGCTCCTTACATGGGAAATGATTCGGTTACTCCATTTTTACAATATGATGAAAAATGGGTGATCTTATTGGCTTTAACCTCCAATATTGGTGGTTTAGATTTTCAAACTGAAAAGCTAGAAAACGGTGATTATTTATTTGAGAAAGTACTGAAGAAATCTCTTGAATGGGGTAATGAAGATAACTTAATGTACGTAGTAGGTGCCACTAGGTCAGATTTATTAACCAGAATCCGTAAAATTGTACCCAATTCATTTTTGTTAATACCAGGGGTTGGAGCTCAGGGTGGTAGTTTGGAAGATGTTGCTGAATTTGGAATGAACGACACGTGCGGATTATTAGTGAACTCTAGTCGAGGAATCATTTTTGCTTCATCTGAAGAAGATTTTGCAGATCAAGCAAAAGTTGAGTCGGAGAAGGTTCAGCAAAAAATGGAAGCGTTATTAAGATCAAAAAATCTTATCTGATTTAATTTATTCTTTTCAAAACAAATACATTTAACGGAAATCATTAAATGTGAGAGAAGAAATATTACACCTAGTTTGGAAATTTGGACTGTTAAATCATTTTGATTGTTATTCAACAAATGGAGAAAAAGTACAGGTGATTTCTGTAGGAGCGCATAATGACCAAAACGCTGGTCCTGATTTTTCAACTGCCAAAATTAGAATAGGCGAAACTTTGTGGGTAGGTCATGTAGAAATTCACACTAAAACATCTGATTGGTATTCTCATTTACATCATTTTGATAAAGCATATCAAAATGTAGTGCTTCACGTAGTTTATGAAGATGACTGTGGTGATATCGAAGGGACGAAACAGTTTCCAATATTAGAATTGAAGAAATGTGTCGATCCAGAAGTTTGGGGAAGAATTTTAAAAATAGAAAATTCAAAAAATATAATTCCTTGTTCAGCATGGTTATCAATCGTTAACGCATTAGATTGGATTTCATGGCAAGATCGCTTGCTAGTTGAGCGTTTTGAAAGAAAAGCCAAAGATGTTGAAGTTTTATTGCAACTAAACAATAAAAACTGGGAGGATGTAAGTTTTCAATTATTAGCAAAATCCCTCGGAGGAACTATCAATCAAGAGCCTTTTTTGATTCTCACAAGACTCTTGTCGTTAGAGGTGTTGAAAAAACATAGGAATGATATTTTAGTGGTAGAAAGTATTATGTTTGGAGTTGCGGGTATGCTAAACGATCATTTTTCAGATTTGTACCCTAAATCATTAAAATCAGAGTATCTCTTTTACAAACAAAAATTTAGACTTGAAGAAATGGAGTGTTTTTGGTGGAAATGGTTACGGTTACGACCTACCTCATTTCCTACAATACAGATAGCAATGTTAGCTTCCCTTATTTGTAATGTTTCCCGATTGGAAAATGTTTTTGAAATTAGAAGTTTTAAAGTCTTTAAAAAGATGATGCAAGCCAATACATGTTTGACTTCTTATTGGGAGAATCATTACATATTTGATGTTGTTTCAAAAGAGAAACCGAAAAACTGGGGTGATGATTTATTAAGACGCATTTTCATTAATGCAATTATTCCATACCAAATTGCAAGAGCTAAGGTAATGGGTACATTTTCAGCGGAAATGATACTGGATACTTTAATTGAATTGAAGCCTGAAAATAATAAAATAACTAGAATGTGGAAGGCTTTGGGTTTAAAGGTTAATTCAGCATATGAAAGTCAGGCATTAATACAATTAAATAAAGAATATTGTTCTCAAAAAAAATGTTTAAATTGCAACATTGGACTAAAAGTTCTAAAGCAGTCTAAAAATGATAAAATTGATACGTAAAATTTTGGAGAAGCAATTCTTTGGTGTGTGCCAATGGCTAGGAGACAAGTTGGGGATGAAATCCTCACGTATCCGATTGTATTTTATTTACTTGTCATTTGTCACGGTAGCTTCACCTATTATCGCATATTTAATTATGGCTTTTGCTTTAGAGCATAAAGACATGATAAAAGAAGGGTTTCGAAAAAAACGAGTGTGGGATCTTTAATATAGAGTTGTGCGAGATCTTAGTAGGTTTAAAAACATAATATTTTCCTTTTTATTTCTTTTTCTAATTTTAATAATTGGAGTAATAGGTTTTAAATCACTTGAGCCAAGGTATACTTTGTTGGAAGCAGTTTATATGACTGTTATTACGATTACAACTATTGGATTTAGGGAGATTTATGAACCAACATCAGGAACAATGATCTTTATTTCCTTATTGATTGTAACAAGTTTTGGTACTTTTGCTTATGCCGTATCTGCTATTTCAGCTTATATAATTGATGGGGAGTTTCGTGAATATTTTAAAGAATACAAAGTGAAGTCGGAAGTAAGTAAACTAAAAAATCACGTAATCATTTGTGGTTATGGAAGAAATGGATCTCAAGCAGTTACTGTTTTGAAAAAGCACAAGCAACCTTTTTTGGTTGTTGAGAACAATCCTACTGCGATCGAGGAGATAAAAAAACATAATCCCGAATTGCTTTTAGTGGTTGGAGACGCAACTCATGATGAGGTTCTAGAGGAGGCAGGTATACAGACAGCACAGGCTTTAATCACAACTTTACCAAGTGATTCCAATAATCTATTTGTAGTTTTGTCTGCACGTTCAGTAAATAGCAGTATTAAAATCATAAGTCGAGCATCCGAAGATAACTCAGATAAGAAGTTAAGGATTGCAGGTGCAAATAATGTAATCATGCCAGATAAAATTGGGGGAGCCCATATGGCATCACTGGTAATGAAGCCTGATATTATTGAGTTTATGGATTATATTTCAGCTCAAAGTAATATTGATATTAATTTAGAAGAACTATCCTTTGATGTTTTACCGGAAAGGTTTAGAGGGAAAAGCATTACCGAAATTGGTATTAGACAATTGACTGGAGCGAATATTATAGGCCTGAAGAGAGATGATGGAGCTTTTGAAATTAACCCTAATCCTGAAACCCTAATTACATCTAAAATAAAAGTTTTCGTATTGGGAACACCGAATCAAATTAAAAAATTAAACGAATTATTTCAAGTTTAAGTTATGAAAAGAGTTTTAATCACTGGTTCAAATGGTTTACTAGGGCAAAAATTAATTTATCAATTAATTGGATACCCTGATTTTGAAGTTTTTGCAACTTCTAGGGGAGAGAATAGAACACTATTAAAAAAGAGGTATGAATATATTCCGTTAGACATTACTGATGCGAACGAAATTGAAGAAACCTTCTCTGAAGTTAACCCTGATATTGTTATTAACTCTGCTGCAATGACTAATGTTGATGCTTGCGAAGAGGATAAGAATGGCTGTTGGGATTTGAATGTTAATGCAGTTAAATTGTTAGCTGATGCTTGTGAGAAATATAATGCTCATTTAATTCATGTTTCAACAGATTTTATATTTGACGGAGAAGAAGGGCCTTACGATGAAGAGGCTATTCCTAAGCCATTAAGCTATTATGGTGAGTCAAAAGTTGCAGCAGAAGATATTGTTAAAAATTCTAAATGTTCATGGGCTATAGCACGAACTGTGCTTGTATATGGAGTTGTGGATAATATGAGTAGATCAAATATTGTTTTGTGGGCAAAAAGTGCTTTGGAAAAAGGGGGTGAATTGACGGTAGTTGATGATCAGTTTAGATCACCAACATTAGCTGAAGATTTAGCTCATGGTTGTATTCTAATAGCTCAAAAAGAGGCAACTGGAATTTTTAATATTTCTGGAGATGAATACATGTGTGTATTGGACTTAGTGAAAAGAGTAGCACGATTCTATGGAATTGATGAAAATCTAGTTAAACCTATTTCAACTTCAACTTTAAACCAAAAAGCAAAACGACCTCCTAAAACTGGGTTCATTTTGGATAAGGCAAAAAGAGAGCTCGGTTATAAACCTTCAACTTTTGAAGAAGGATTAAATATTGTTGATGTTCAGTTGTTTGCAAGTGGTTCAGAAAAAAAATAATATGAGATTAGAAAAGTTATTTCTCATTACATGCGGACTTTTTTTAAGTTTTTCTTCTTTGAAAGCGGAGGAAATTTCCAATGATAATGGTTCAATTGTAGTTGAGTTTTTTTTTGACAATCCAACTGATTCAATTAATAACGTTGAAGCAAGCGTATATGTTTTAAAAGGTGGAGATGTTTTTTGTAAGTGGTCAAAGAGCTCGGTTGCTCTTTCTGATACTTTTGCACAAGGTTTTACAGAGGGTATTCCTTTTAATGTAATTGTTTACAATCGACTAGGTGATTCCTTGTTTATAGAGCGAGAAGTCGAGGCGGAATCGGCAAGTGAAATATTAAATAGCTTAATGACCCCTTTAACTGATCTGTTATGGGGTGTTTTATCTTGGGATCCATTTGCTGCAGTAGGGTTGTATGATCCTGTTGTAAGAAATGATGAAGGGTTAGCTTTACTAAAACCAAATGGAGATCTCGTTACAAGAGGGGTTCCTTTTATTGTGGTTTGGTTATTTATTGGGGCAATATTTTTTACTTTTTATTTCAAGTTCATAAATTTTACGGGAATAAGAGAGACTTTTCGATTACTACAAGGAAAGTATGGGGGCGACATGGAAAAGGGCGCAGAGGGCGAAATGACTCATTTTCAGGCTTTAGCAACTTCACTATCGGCGACCATTGGATTGGGTAATATAGCAGGGGTTGCAGTAGCAATTTCTACAGGAGGTCCAGGAGCTACTTTTTGGATGATATTGGCTGGGTTGTTTGGAATGACAAGTAAATTTACTGAGTGTATATTAGGCGTTAAGTATAGAGTTATAAAAGATGGTGTTGTTTCTGGTGGTCCAATGTATTACATGTCTAGAGGTATTAGTGGTTATTTAGGTAAAGGCTTAGCTTTTGTTTTTGCGTTACTTTGTGTTGGAGGTTCTTTTGGAGGTGGTAATATGTTTCAGTCAAATCAAGCTTTTGATCAAGCTAAAAATATGATTCCTGAATTATCGGGCAATGGATTTTATTTTGGTCTTGTAATGGCTGCTCTGGTTGGATTTGTTATTGTCGGAGGAATAAAAAGTATAGCAAAAGTTACTGATAAAATTGTACCTCTAATGGCGATTGGCTATGTTTTGGCAGCATTGGTTATAATCGGAATTAATATAGAACATACCCCTGCAGCTATTTCACAAATCTTGGGAGGGGCCTTCAATGGAGACGCTTTAAAGGGAGGTGTTTTAGGTGTTATGGTTGTTGGTATTCAAAGAGCTTCATTTTCAAATGAGGCTGGTGTTGGTTCTGCTGCGATTGCTCATTCAGCAGTGAAAACTAATTATGCAGCTTCTGAAGGTTTTGTCGCTATGGTAGGCCCGTTTGTGGATACTGTAATAGTTTGCTTAATGACTTCTTTGGTGTTAATATTCACTGGATACTCTAACGGAGAGTCGGGAGCTACAGGAGCAAAGCTTACATCTTTAGCGTTTGAGTCTGTATTCTCATGGTATGGTTGGGTGTTGTTAATCGCTATTTTATTATTTTCTTTTTCAACAATGATATCATGGAGTTATTATGGGTTAAAGGCTTGGCAATATGTTTTTGGGGATTCGAAGTTTTCTTCTACCCTCTACAAATTATTGTTTTTATTATTTGTTGTGGTTGGAGCGTCCTCGAGCTTAGGTACTGTAATGGATTTCTCTGATTTAATGATACTTGCGATGGCTGTTCCTAACATTTTGGCATTGTATATCTTATTACCAAAAGTGAAAGAGGAGTTGAATAAATACTGGGCTAAAGTTTCTGCTCTAAAATAGGGAGATGAAATACTTTCAACTTACAAAAAATGAGCAATATGGAATATTGGGGTTGTTAATTATTTTAGGCTGCTTATTAGGTGTGAAGTATTATTCTTTACAGTTGAGTTTTTCAGTTCAAAAAACTAGCATTGTTAAAGATGTTAAAGAAGACTTAAAAACATTTCATAAAGAAGATGTAAAGTATTCTCCAACAAGAGTTGAAAAAAAGAGCCATCCCTTTTTTATCGTTGATTCGTTAAAAGTTAAGCGTAAATTCGATCCTAATAAGTTTGAAGTTATGGATTGGCTGAACTTGGGTTTGCCTTCTTCAATTGCTGAAAGAACGTTTAAGTATATAAAGCTAAATGGGGGTGTTGATTCTGCTTCTTCACTATTAAATGTTTATGGTTTTAAAGAAACTTGGTATACTCAGATTAAGGATTCTGTTTTTATTCCTACACTATGTATCTCAATTAATTCTGCTACCGTTGTTGATTTTGAACGCATTAAAGGAATCGGTCAAGTCTTATCTAAAAGAGTAATAAATTACAGAGATTATTTAGGCGGTTTTGTATCGATAGATCAGTTAAAACAGGTTTATGGAATCGATTCAAATATAATAGTTGATAATATAAAAAACTTTAAAGTTGATTTGGAAAATGTTGATCAAATAAACATCAATACTAGCTCTTTTAATTTTATGGTGGCTAAACCATATATCTCGAAAAAAGCGGCTAAAAATTTATTAATAATGAGGGCTAATAAGAAATTAGATTTTAACTCAATTATTGATGTTTTTGGTGAAATTTATTGGTTTAAGCATAAACATTATTTTAAATGGTAAAATTAGAGAAAAGGCTTAAGTCAGCGATTCGAGATGTTGTGGATTTTCCTAAAAATGGAATTGTTTTTAAGGATATTACACCATTATTAGCTGATCCAGTATTAAACAGAGAGGTTTTAGAGGCTTTTGTAAAGCAAGCAAAAGAATTAAAATCAGATTTAATTGTAGGAATCGATAGTAGAGGTTTTTTATATGGAAATGGAATTGCTATGAATTGTAATGTATCATTTAGTCCAATAAGAAAAAAAGGGAAATTACCATATAAGAGTATTCAAGAGTCGTATGCATTAGAATACGGATCAGCGACACTTGAGATGCATACAGATGCTGTTTTAAAAGGTCAAAGAGTAATAATTCATGATGATCTACTTGCTACTGGGGGCACAGCTTTAGCAGCGGCTAAGCTTGTTGAGAGATTAGGAGGTGTTGTTGTTGGTTTTTCGTTTATTATCCATCTATCATTCCTTAATGGTCATAAAAAGTTATTTGAAAAATCGGAAAACCTATTTGCTATTGCTACGTATTAAGAATTAATAATCTAAACTTTTGTTAAATGAGATTTGGAACTACAGAAAATCAGCAAATGATTGCTGAAATGTTAAAATCATTTGGTGAACAAAATATTCGTCCCTATATGATGGAGTGGGATGAAAATCAAACCTTTCCAGTTGACCTTTTTAAAAAACTGGGAGAACTTGGTTGTATGGGAGTTTTAGTTCCTGAAAAGTATGGAGGGGCAGGTTTTGGATATAGTGAATACGTCACTACTATTGTTGAAATCTCGAAGATTTGTGGTTCTATAGGTTTGTCTGTAGCCGCTCATAATTCCTTGTGCACAAATCATATACTGATGTTTGGTTCCGACGATCAAAAGGATAAGTATTTACCAAGACTTGCTTCTGGTGAACATATTGGAGCATGGGCATTAACCGAGGCGAATACTGGAAGTGATGCTGGTAATATGCAGACAACAGCTGTTAAAGATGGAGATGATTGGATTATTAATGGAAGTAAAACTTTTATTACTCACGGATTATCTGGTGATGTGGCGGTTATTATGACAAGAACTGGAGACTCAAGAACAAAAAATAATTCAACTGCTTTTATTGTAGATAGAAATACTACTGGTTTTTTAGCAGGAAAAAAGGAGAATAAATTAGGAATGCGAGCATCGGAAACTGCTGAAATGGTATTCCAGGATATGAGAATTTCCGATACTCAAAGATTGGGAGAAGTTGGTGATGGTTTCAAGCAAGCTTTGTCTATTCTTGACGGGGGAAGAATTTCAATCGCTGCTTTGTCATTAGGGATCGCCAGAGGCGCTTTTGAAGCTGCTCTAAAGTACTCTAAAGAGCGGGAACAATTTGGGAAGCCAATATCTTCGTTCCAAGGTATTTCTTTTAAATTGGCTGATATGGCAACAGAAATTGAAGCGGCTGAATTATTAATAATGAATGCTGTTTTCAGGAAGTCTAATGGATTGAAATTGTCAAAGGAAAGCGCAATGGCTAAATTATTTGCATCTGAAGTAGCTGTTAAAGCTTCTAATGAAGCGGTTCAGATTTTTGGAGGTTATGGATATATAAAAGAGTTTCCAGCTGAGAAGTTTTTTAGAGACGCAAAGCTTTGCACTATAGGTGAAGGTACTTCTGAAATACAAAAATTAGTCATTTCAAGAGAATTATTAAAATAAAATTGTTTGTAAGGTAATCTTGTGTTATCTTTGTCATCCGTTTTTAAAATAGAACATAGATGTTAGTTATACAAGTAAAAGAAGGCGACAACATAGAAAGAGCTTTAAAAAAGTACAAAAGAAAGTTTGAAAGAACTAAGACTTTACGTGAACTAAGAGCTCGTAAGACTTATACTAAACCATGTGTAGGTAATAGAGATTCTCGAAGAAAGGCTATTTATGTTGAGACTCTTAAAAGATTAGCCGACGGAGAGTAAATTCTAACTTCAATCGTTAAAATCATATAATAGGAAGAAACCTTCATTTTTAATATTGATAGTTTCTTCCTATTTTCATTTTATGGATATTAATGGTTTTATAGAATACATATCAAAACAAAAACGATATTCTTATCATACTGTATCAGCTTACAAAACTGACTTGTTAGATTTTTCAGATTATTGTCATAAATATTTTGAGGTATCTATTCAAAAGGCTTCTCACCGAGAAGTTCGTTCATGGTTTTCTTTGTTAATAGATGACGGGTTTAATCCCCGAACTATCCATCGTAAATCATCTTCCCTAAAATCGTTTTTTAGATATTTAATTACTCAAGGGGTTATTCTCCAAAGTCCTATGGATTTGGTTCCTCTACCTAAGTTAGGCAATCAGTTACCAAAGTTTGTTGAGGAAAAAAGTTTGGATATTTTATTAAATGAAATTGAATTTCCACAATCTTTCGAAGGCAAAAGAGACAAGCTAATAATTGATCTATTCTACCAAACAGGAATTAGGAAAGCGGAACTGATAAATTTAACTATTGATGATATTAATTTCCATTTAAACCAAATAAAAGTTACGGGTAAACGAAATAAAGAAAGGATAATTCCAATTTCATATTCTTTAAACGAAACCATTAAAGAATATTTAACGTATAGAAAATCGAGCCATGAGAGTAATTTGTTAATTACTTCTAAAGGCAAGGTTTTATATCCAAAGTTGGTGTACAATATTGTAAAAGAAAATTTGTCAAAAGTAACAACGCTTTCAAAGAAAAGTCCTCATGTTCTAAGACACAGTTTCGCTACTCACATGTTGAATAACGGAGCAGAGCTTAGTTCAATTAAAGAATTACTAGGACATGTTAATCTAGCGGCAACTCAAATTTACACACACAATTCTTTGGAAAAACTTAAATTAATTTATAAACAAGCTCATCCAAGGGCGTAAAAGAAAGACCATGAAAGTTAAAGTAAGCTCATTACATTTCACTGCTGATCAAAAACTAATCGATTTCACAAATGAAAAAGTAGGTAAGTTAGATACTTTTTATGATAAGATTATTGACGGAAGCGTTGTATTTAAGTTAGACAAAGGTTCAGATAGAGAAAATAAGCTGGCAGAGATAAAGTTGAATATACCAGGGAAAGAGTTGTTCGCAAAAAAAACCTCAGAATCTTTTGAGAAGTCTGTAGACCAAGCTGTTGAAGCGTTAAGAAGACAATTGAAAAAGTTTAAGGAAAAGTTAGTTGAAGCATAAGGAGAAAAAAAATCAAAAAAAGTATTGTTCGTAAAGAATTTAATTAATACATTTGCAGACCCTTAATTAAGGGTCTTTTTTTTGACCTATAAATTAATGGAATCGCCGATGTAGCTCAGCTGGCTAGAGCAGCTGATTTGTAATCAGCAGGTCGTGGGTTCGAGTCCCTCCATCGGCTCTTTGTTCTTTACATAGAATTAATTACTATTATCGGTTTGGGGGAATACTCAAGCGGTCAACGAGGTCAGACTGTAAATCTGATGGCTAAGCCTTCGTAGGTTCGAATCCTGCCTCCCCCACCAATTTTTACCGATACCAAATGTTCTGCATTTGAGTTTAGAATTTAAGCGGGAGTAGCTCAGTTGATTAGAGCGTCAGCCTTCCAAGCTGAGGGTCGTGGGTTTGAGTCCCATCTCCCGCTCTTTTATTCTAGCATTGGTCTTGCCGATGTAGCTCAGGGGTAGAGCGTTTCCTTGGTAAGGAAGAGGTCAGGGGTTCAATTCCCCTCATTGGCTCAAAGAGAAAAATAGAGTGTTGTTAAATTTTTATTATAAACGTTAAATTAAATTAGTCATGGCTAAGGAAACTTTTGAAAGAACGAAACCACATGTCAACATCGGAACCATTGGTCACGTTGATAATGGTAAAACTACATTGACGGCTGCAATTACTAAGGTGTTATCTGAAGTAACTGGAGCAGAAGTAAGAGATTTTGATACAATTGATAATGCACCTGAAGAAAAAGAAAGGGGTATTACTATTAATACATCACATGTAGAGTATGAAACAGAAAACCGTCATTACGCGCATGTTGATTGTCCAGGTCACGCCGATTATGTAAAGAACATGGTTACGGGTGCTGCTCAAATGGATGGAGCTATTTTAGTTGTTGCTGCTACTGATGGCCCTATGCCACAAACTAGAGAGCACATCTTGTTAGGTCGTCAAGTTGGAGTTCCAGAAATCGTTGTTTTTTTAAACAAGGTAGATATGGTTGATGACGAAGAACTACTTGAGTTGGTTGAAATGGAAGTGAGAGAATTACTTTCTTTCTATGACTATGACGGTGATGAAGCTGCTGTTGTCAGTGGATCTGCATTGGGTGGTTTGAATGGTGACGCGAAATGGGTTGATACTATCAAGGAATTGATGGCTGCTGTTGATGAAAAGATTCCTCAACCAGTTAGAGATAACGAAAAAGCTTTTTTAATGCCAGTTGAGGATGTGTTCTCTATCACTGGACGTGGAACTGTTGCTACAGGATCAATTGAGACTGGAGTTGTTAAAGTAGGTGAAGAGGTTGAAATCGTTGGTATGCAAACTGAGAAGTTAACTTCTACGTGTACTGGTGTTGAGATGTTCAGAAAGCTACTTGATAGAGGTGAAGCTGGAGATAATGTTGGTCTTTTATTAAGAGGTGTTGATAAAGAGCAAATAAAAAGAGGAATGGTGATCTGTAAACCAGGTTCTATCCAACCTCATACCAAATTTAAAGCTGAGGTTTACGTATTGAAGAAAGAAGAAGGTGGTCGTCATACTCCTTTTCAAAACAAGTATCGTCCACAGTTTTACATAAGAACTTTAGATGTAACAGGAGAAATATTTTTACCAGAAGGAACTGAAATGGTTATGCCTGGTGACAATGTTACTATAGATGTTCATTTAATAGTTCCTGTTGCTGTTAACAAAGGTTTACGTTTTGCAATCAGAGAAGGTGGTAGAACAGTTGGAGCTGGTCAGGTTATTGAGATCGTAGAATAAGAAAATATAGATTAAACTCTAATTTAAGGTGCCTAGATAACTGGGCACCTTTCTTTACAATAAGGGTTTTTATCTACGGGAGTAGCTCAGTTGGTAGAGCACTGGTCTCCAAAACCAGCGGTCGGGAGTTCGAGTCTCTCCTCCCGTGCAAAATTGAATTAAGTGGAAAAGTTAACAGTTTATTTGAAAGAAGTTTTCGTTGAGTTGAAAGAAAAAACAACTTGGCCAACTTTTAAACAATTACAAAAAGATTCATTCCTAGTTTTAGGAGCATCTATTGTCTTTGCACTTATGATAAAAGTGATGAACTTAGGTTTTCACAAAGTGATGGATTTAATTTATAACCTATAATCTTTATTATTATGGCTGAGGCAAGAAGTAATGATTTAGTGTTGAAATGGTACGTAGTTCGTGCTGTTAGTGGTAAAGAAAAAAAGGTAAGAGATTACATAGAACATGAAATCAAGGCAGTAAACCTTGAAGACTATGTTAAGCAAATATTAATACCTACTGAAAAAGTTTATCAAATTCGAAATGGTAAGAAAATCAGTAAAGAAAGAAGTTTCTTTCCAGGTTATATTTTGATTGAAGCTGCTTTAGTTGGTGAAGTACCTCATGTTATTAAAGGAATTACAGGTGTTATTGGTTTCTTAGGAGATAAACAAAATAATGCAGTACCTTTAAGACCCGCAGAGGTTAATAGAATTTTAGGTAAAGTTGATGAGTTAGCTGAAAGTGAGGAAGAAATGAATATTCCTTACGTTGTAGGTGAAACAGTCAAAGTTGTCGACGGACCATTTAATAGTTTCTCTGGTGTCATTGAAGAAATTGATGAGGCAAAGAAAAAACTTAAAGTAATGGTAAAGATTTTTGGAAGGAAAACTCCTCTCGAGTTGAATTTTATGCAAGTAGAGAAGGAGTAATTGTTGGTTAATAAATAACTTAGAAATGGCTAAGGAAGTAACAGGAATTATTAAATTACAAATTAAAGGAGGTGCGGCTAACCCGTCACCGCCAGTTGGTCCTGCATTAGGTGCGAATGGTGTTAACATCATGGAGTTCTGTAAAGCGTTTAACGCAAGAACTCAGGATAAAGCTGGGAAAGTAATTCCAACTATTATTACAGTTTATTCAGACAGATCGTTTGACTTTATTTTAAAAGAGCCTCCAGTTGCTGTGCAAATAATGGACGCTATTAAATTAAAGAAAGGATCATCTGAACCGAACAGGATGAAAGTTGGTAACTTAACTTGGGATCAGGTTGAGGAAATCGCTAAAGGAAAAATGCCTGATTTAAATGCATTTACAATCTCTTCTGCCATGAAAATGGTTGCTGGTACAGCCAGAAGTATGGGTGTAACTGTTGCAGGAGATTTCCCTTACTAAAAAAAAAGTATTTTATTATTATGGCTAAACTAAGTAAAAACCGGAAGGCTGCACTAGCAAAGTTCGATCAAGAAGCGACTTATGATCTAATAAAAGCAGCCGAAATTGTCAAGGAAATTACTACAACTAAGTTTGATGCGTCATTTGATGTTGATATTCGCTTAGGAGTTGATCCTAGAAAAGCTAACCAAATGGTTAGAGGAATAGCTACTTTACCTCACGGAACCGGGAAAGAGGTAAAAGTTCTTGTTTTATGTACTCCAGATAAAGTCCAAGAAGCGCTTGATGCAGGTGCTGATTTTGCGGGCTTGGATGAGTATGTAGAAAAGATCAAAGGTGGTTGGACCGATGTCGACGTTATTATTACTATGCCTGCGTGTATGGGTAAGGTAGGAGCTTTAGGTAGAGTTTTAGGGCCAAGAGGTCTTATGCCGAATCCAAAGGCTGGTACTGTTACTATGGATGTATCGAAAGCTGTTACTGAAGTAAAGGCTGGTAAAATTGACTTCAAGGTTGACAAATATGGGATTATTCATGCTTCTGCTGGAAAGGTATCTTTTAGTGCTGATCAACTTGCAGAAAACGCGAATGAATTGATGAATGTTATTATGAAACTTAAACCATCTAGTGCAAAAGGTGCTTATGTAAAAAGTTTGACTTTTTCAAGTACACAAAGCGTTGGTGTAAAAGTAGAAGTAAAATCATTCTTATAAAGTGTTGTTACATTGCTTCCAATATATATTATTTCTCTAATTTAGACAGTATTAAAACATGAACAGAGAAGAAAAAAATCAAGTGATTGAAAATCTTAAGGTGAAATTGGAGTCAAATCCACATTTTTACTTGACTGATATCTCTTCAATGCCTGTTGAGGATACCAACACGCTAAGAGGGGCGTTTTATGAACAAGGAATTACAATTGAAGTTGTAAAAAACACATTACTTCAAAAAGCTATGGAGTCTGCCGAAAAGGACTACTCTGAGTTATATGGAGTTTTGAAAGGAGCTACTTCAATTATGTTTACGGAGGTTGGTAATACGCCAGCTAAAGTAATTGAAAAGTTCAGAAAAACGAGTGAAAAGCCATTATTGAAAGGTGCTTTCGTTGAGGAGAGTGTTTATGTCGGTGACGATCAAATTAAAGTTCTAAGCTCTATTAAGAGTAAGGATGAGTTAATAGGTGATCTTATTGCATTATTACAATCTCCTGCTAAAAACGTTATTAGCGGTCTTACAAGCGGTGGGTCAACACTTTCAGGTATTCTTAAGACATTATCACAGAAAGAAGATTAAAAATTATTATTTATTCAATTTAAAAGCTTAAAAAAAATGGCTGATTTAAAAGATTTTGCAGAGCAATTAGTAAACTTAACAGTTAAGGAAGTAAACGAACTTGCTGGTATCTTAAAAGACGAGTATGGAATTGAGCCAGCTGCTGCTGCAGTTGCAGTTGCTGCTTCTGGAGATGGTGGTGGTGATGCTGCTGCTGAACAAACTGAATTTGACGTTATCCTAAAGGCTCCAGGTGGTGCAAAGTTAGGTGTTGTTAAATTAGTTAAGGAAATTACTGGTTTAGGTTTAAAAGAAGCAAAAGGTGTAGTTGATAGTGCTCCTGCTCCTGTAAAGGAAGGTGTTTCTAAAGATGAAGCCGAAACTATTAAGGCACAGTTAGAAGAAGCTGGTGCTGAAGTTGAGGTGAAGTAGTTCATCTAAGACATTTACAAAGGGTTAGTCCTATCCGTTACACGGATTGGTCTAACCCATTTTGTAGTTTAACACAATTGTATTTTTAACCAATACTATCATTTATGTCTGAATTGACTAAATTTACTCAAAGGATTAATTTTGCTGATGCCAAGGCGCGTCCTGAATATCCTGATTTTCTTGAAGTACAGTTACAATCTTTTTCAAACTTTTTTCAGTTCGAAACTACTCCTGAGAATAGAGAAACTGAAGGTTTGTTTAAAGTATTTAACGAAAACTTTCCTATTACCGATGCAAGAAATCAATTCGTTTTAGAATTTTTAGATTATTTTGTTGATCCTCCACGCTATTCACTAGAAGAATGTATACAAAGAGGACTTACCTATAGTGTTCCTCTTAAGGCCAAACTAAAATTATACTGTACTGATGAAGAACATGAAGATTTTGAAACAATTGTTCAAGATGTTTATTTAGGTACTATTCCTTATATGACCCCAAAGGGTACTTTTGTTATAAATGGAGCTGAGCGTGTTATTGTTTCTCAGTTACACCGTTCACCAGGTGTGTTTTTCGGTCAAAGCCGTCACGCAAATGGTACTAAGTTGTATTCTGCAAGGATTATTCCTTTTAAGGGATCTTGGATTGAATTTGCAACTGACATTAATAGTGTAATGTACGCTTACATAGATCGTAAGAAGAAATTACCTGTTACAACTTTGTTAAGGGCTATTGGTTACGAGTCCGATAAAGACATCTTAGAGATTTTTAATCTTGCAGATGAAATTAAAGTAAATAAAAAGAATCTTAAGAAGACAGTTGGAAGAAAACTTGCAGCTCGTATTTTAAGGTCATGGGTAGAAGATTTCGTTGATGAAGATACAGGTGAAGTTGTATCTATTGAAAGAAATGAAATTATTATCGATAGAGAAACAGTTATTGAAGAAGATCATTTGGAGCTTATTGAAGATTCAGGTTCTAAAACTATTCTTTTACATAAAGAGGATGCTTCAAGCGCTGATTTTGCGATTATCTACAATACGTTACAAAAAGATACTTCAAACTCTGAAAAAGAGGCTGTTGAACATATTTATAGAGTTCTACGTAATGCAGAACCGCCAGATATGGACACTGCTAGAGGAGTAATTGATAAATTATTTTTCTCTGACTCAAGATATGATCTTGGTGAGGTTGGTAGATATAGAATTAATAAAAAATTAGGAAATGACTTATCGGAAGCATCTCGTGTGCTTACTAGAGAGGATATTATTTCTATAATTAAGTATTTAATTGAATTAATCAATGCTAAGGCTGAGATTGATGATATTGATCACTTATCTAACAGACGGGTTAGAACGGTTGGTGAGCAGCTTTATTCTCAATTTGGAGTTGGTTTGGCTAGAATGGCTAGAACAATAAGAGAGAGAATGAATGTTCGTGACAATGAAGTATTTACTGCAACAGATTTGATTAATGCCAAAACATTATCATCTGTTATAAATTCTTTCTTTGGAACTAACCAACTTTCTCAGTTTATGGATCAAACGAATCCATTAGCTGAAATCACCAACAAAAGGAGATTGTCTGCCCTTGGACCTGGAGGTTTATCTAGAGAAAGAGCAGGGTTTGAAGTACGAGATGTTCATTACACCCACTACGGAAGACTTTGTACAATCGAAACACCTGAGGGACCAAATATTGGTTTAATTTCCTCGCTTTGTGTTTATGCTAAAATAAACAAGCTTGGTTTTATCGAAACACCCTACAGAGATGTTGTAGACGGGAAAGTTGATTTAACTAAGTTTAAATACTATTCCGCTGAAGAAGAAGAAGGCAAGTTAATTGCTCAGGCTAATGCTACTTTAAACAACGATGGTACATTTGCAAAAAATTCTGTTAAAGCAAGATTGGAGGCCGATTATCCTATTGTCGAGCCAAAAGACCTCGCAATGATGGATGTTGCACCTAACCAAATAGCTTCTATAGCAGCTTCGCTTATTCCATTCTTAGAGCATGATGATGCAAACAGGGCTTTGATGGGATCTAACATGATGCGTCAGGCTGTTCCTCTTTTAAGACCCCAAGCTCCTATTGTTGGAACTGGTTTAGTGAAGCAAGTTGCCAGAGATTCTAGGGTTTTAATTAACTCTGAAGGACAAGGTCAGGTTGAATATGTTGATGCGAATGAAATTCACATTAGATATAATAGAACTGATCAGGAAAAGTTAGTAAGTTTTGAAGATGATTTAAGAATCTACAAACTAACAAAATTTAAGAAAACTAACCAGGGTACTTGTATCAATCTTAAACCAATCGTAAGTAAAGGACAATCTGTCACAAAAGGTCAGGTTCTTTGTGAGGGATATGCTACTGAAAATGGTGAATTAGCTATTGGACGTAACTTAAAAGTTGCATTTATGCCTTGGAAGGGGTATAATTTTGAGGATGCAATTGTAATCTCAGAGAAGGTTGTAAAGGAAGATATTTATACTTCAGTTCATATTGAAGAGTTCGTAATGCAGGTAAGAGATACTAAACGTGGTTTAGAAGAACTTACTGCTGATATTCCAAACGTAAGTGAGGAAGCAACAAAGGACTTGGATGAAAATGGTATGATTAGAGTTGGTGCCGAGGTTAAAGAAGGTGACATTTTAATTGGTAAAATTACTCCTAAAGGTGAAACAGATCCTACACCTGAAGAAAAGCTTTTAAGAGCAATATTCGGTGATAAAGCAGGTGATGTAAAAGATGCTTCATTGAAAGTTTCTCCATCTGTTACTGGTGTTGTAATTGACAAGTTATTGTTTTCACGTGCAATTAAAGACAGGAAGTCTAGAGCTGATGAGAAGAATGCTGTCGCTAAACTAGAAGAAACATTCAAAAAGAACCTTAATGAAGTAAAAGGAGTTTTACTTGATAAGCTTTGGAAAATTGTTGAAGGTAAAACTTCTGCAGGTGTATTTAATTTGTACAAGGAAGAATTAATTGGAAAAGGATCAAAATTCACCAAAAAAGCTTTAGCGGATATCGATTATGATAATGTGAATCCTATGAACTGGTCGAAAGACGAGGGGATAAATGATATGATTAAGAGATTGATTCATAACTTTAACATTAAAGCTTCTGATATTTTAGGTGCACATAAACGTAAAAAGTTTGCAATTACTGTAGGTGATGAATTACCTCAAGGTATAGTTAAGCTTGCTAAAGTTTATTTAGCCAAGAAGAGAAAGTTAAAGGTTGGTGATAAAATGGCGGGTCGTCATGGTAACAAAGGTATCGTTGCGAGAATTGTTCGTGAAGAAGACATGCCTTTCTTAGAAGACGGAACTCCTGTAGATATTGTTCTTAATCCATTAGGTGTGCCTTCTCGTATGAACTTAGGTCAAATTTATGAGACTGTTCTTGCTTGGGCTGGTGAAAAATTAGGGATGAAGTTTGCAACTCCAATTTTTGACGGTGCATCATTAGACCAAATCAAAGAATATACTGATAAAGCTGGAATCAATGAAAACGGACAAACTTATCTTTATGATGGTGGTTCTGGTGAAAGATTTGATCAACCGGGTACTGTAGGTATTATTTATATGTTAAAATTAGGTCACTTAGTTGATGACAAAATGCATGCTCGTTCAATTGGACCATACTCACTTATTACTCAACAACCACTTGGAGGTAAAGCTCAGTTTGGAGGTCAGAGATTTGGAGAGATGGAAGTTTGGGCACTTGAGGCATTTGGTGCATCTAATATCCTTCGAGAAATTCTTACTGTTAAGTCTGATGACGTTTATGGTAGAGCTAAAGCTTATGAAGCAATTGTTAAAGGTGAAGCAATGCCTGAACCAGGTATTCCTGAATCGTTTAATGTATTGTTACATGAACTTCAAGGATTAGGACTTAACATTACTTTAGGTTAATCCAGGTAACTGATTTTTTGTTGAATTTATTATCGTACAACGATGGCATATAGAAAAAACGTAAAAACTCCACCAAAATTTGATAAGATAACTATTAGTTTATCTTCTCCAGAATTAATTCTGGATCGCTCAAGTGGTGAAGTAATAAAACCAGAGACAATTAACTATAGAACTTATAAGCCTGAAAGGGATGGTTTGTTCTGTGAAAGAATTTTCGGTCCTGTTAAGGATTGGGAATGTCACTGTGGAAAATATAAGAGAATCCGTTACAAAGGAATTGTTTGTGATAGATGTGGAGTTGAAGTAACGGAAAAGAAAGTTCGTCGTGAGAGAATGGGACACATCCAATTGGTTGTGCCTGTTTGTCACATATGGTACTTCCGCTCCTTACCAAACAAAATGGGTTACCTTTTAGGTTTACCTACTAAGAAATTAGATATGATTATTTACTACGAGAGATATGTCGTAGTAAACGCAGGTGAGGCTGTGAACAAAGACGGGGAGCCGTTAGATTATTTAGAGTTCTTAACTGAAGAAGAATATTTAGACATCTGTGATGCTTTACCTAAAGAGAATCAATTCTTAGATAATTCAGATCCAAACAAATTTGTTGCCGCAATGGGAGCCGAGGCGTTAGAAATGCTATTGAAGAGATTGGACTTAGATGCATTGTCTTATGAATTAAGGCACAAGGCAAACACTGAAACTTCCCAACAAAGAAAAGCGGAAGCTTTAAAAAGGTTAAATGTTGTTGAGGCTTTTAGATCAGCAAACAAGCATATTGAGAATCGTCCTGAATGGATGATTATTAAAGTTGTTCCTGTTATTCCACCAGAATTAAGACCATTAGTTCCATTGGATGGAGGACGTTTTGCTACTTCTGATTTAAATGATTTATACAGAAGAGTTATCATAAGAAACAACCGTTTGAAGCGATTGATTGAGATCAAAGCTCCAGAGGTAATTTTACGTAATGAAAAACGTATGTTACAAGAGGCAGTTGATTCATTATTCGATAACTCTAGAAAAGCAAATGCTGTTAAAACTGATGCTAACAGAGCTCTAAAGTCTTTATCAGATTCTTTAAAAGGTAAGTCTGGACGTTTCCGTCAAAACTTATTAGGAAAAAGAGTTGATTATTCTGCAAGATCAGTAATTATTGTTGGACCTACATTAAAATTACATGAATGTGGAATTCCAAAGAGCATGGCTGCTGAACTTTATAAGCCATTTGTCATTCGTAAGATGATTGAAAGAGGTATCGTAAAGACAGTGAAATCTGCCAAAAAAATGGTAGATAAGAAAGATCCTGTTGTTTGGGATATTTTGGAAAACGTGTTAAAGGGACATCCTGTTTTACTTAACCGTGCTCCTACGCTTCACCGTCTTGGTATCCAGGCATTTCAACCAAAATTAATTGAAGGAAAAGCAATTCAATTACATCCACTAGCATGTTCGGCATTTAATGCCGATTTTGATGGGGATCAAATGGCGGTTCATCTTCCATTAGGTAACGCGGCGATTTTGGAAGCGCAAATGTTAATGTTAGCTTCCCACAATATATTAAACCCTGCAAATGGTCAGCCTATTACTGTTCCGTCTCAGGATATGGTATTAGGGCTTTATTATATTACCAAGTCAAAGAAAGGAACTAAAAAGGAGCCTGTTAAAGGTGAAGGAATGACTTTCTATTCTTCCGAAGAGGTAATTATAGCGCTGAATGAAAAAGCAGTTGAGCTTCATGCTAATATTAAAGTAAAAGCAACTGTTAGAGAAAACGAAGAACTAGTTGAAAAGATTATAAAAACTACAGTTGGTAGAGTTTTGTTTAATCAAGATGTTCCAAAAGCAGTTGGTTTCATTGATAAACTTTTAACTAAAAAGGAACTTAAAAATGTAATCTCTGAGGTAATTAGAATTACAGGAATGGCAGATACAACTGAATTCTTAGATAAGATTAAGGAAAGAGGTTTCTATAATGCTTTCAAAGGTGGTTTGTCGTTCTCATTAAATGATGTAATTATTCCTGAGGAAAAGGTTACTTTAATAGCTCAAGCTGAAGAGAAAATCACTGAGATAAAGAATAATTATAACATGGGGTTCATCACCAATAACGAGCGTTATAACCAAGTTATTGATGTATGGAGTAGAACAAATGTTGAGTTAACAGAAGTTCTTATGAACAATTTGGAGACGGATCGACAAGGGTTTAATTCAGTTTATATGATGTACCATTCTGGTGCTAGGGGATCTAAAGAACAGATCCGTCAGTTATCAGGAATGAGAGGTTTAATGGCTAAGCCACAAAAGTCGGGTGCTACCTCCCAAGCTGTAATTGAAAATCCAATTATATCTAACTTTAAAGAAGGGCTTTCAATTCTTGAGTACTTTATTTCTACTCACGGTGCTCGTAAAGGTCTTGCAGATACGGCTCTTAAAACGGCTGATGCAGGTTACCTAACACGTCGTTTAGTTGACGTTGCCCAGGATGTTGTTGTTACTGCATTGGATTGTGGAACGTTAAGAGGTCTTGAAGCTACTGCCTTAACTAAGGATGATGAAGTTGTTGAAACTTTAGGAGCTAGGATCGAAGGTAGAACTTCTGTTCATGATGTTTACCATCCTCAAACAGGCGAAATTATTGTAAACGCTGGTGAAGAAATCACTGCTATCATTGCGGATATTATTGAAGAGTCTCCAATTGATACTGTTGAAATTAGATCAGCACTTACTTGTGAACAAGGTAGAGGTATATGTGCTAAATGTTACGGTAGAAATTTAGCTTCTGGAAGGCAAGTTAAACCAGGCGAAGCTGTTGGTGTTATTGCAGCACAATCGATTGGTGAACCTGGAACTCAGTTGACACTAAGAACTTTCCATGTTGGGGGTACTGCTTCCACATCTTCTGCCGATAGCAAAAACATTGTTAAGTATGATGGTATTTTAGAAATTGATGAACTAAAGACTGTTGCCGGGGAAAATGATTTAGGTGAAAAAGTAAATATAGTTATTGGTCGTTCGGCTGAAATGAGAGTTGTTGATCCTAAAACCAAAATCCAATTAACTTCTAACCTTATTCCTTATGGAGCATCATTATATATTAAGCCTGGTAAGAAAGTTAAAAAAGGGGATGTAGTTTGTGATTGGGATCCATATAATGCTTCTATTATTTCTGAAGAATCAGGTAAGGTTCAATTTGATTTTATTGAGGAAGGAATTACATTTAGAGTCGAGTCTGATGAGCAGACTGGATTTGAAGAAAAGGTAATCGTTGAAAATAGAGACAAAAAAAGAAATCCTAATATTCAAATCGTTAAAGGTGACGAAGTTATCAGATCTTACGCACTTCCGGTTGGAGCTCATATTAGTGTTGAAATTGGTGAAACAATTAAGCCTGGTCAAATTTTAGCTAAAATTCCTCGTTCTGCCGCGAAAGGTGGTGATATTACTGGTGGACTTCCTAGGGTAACTGAGTTATTCGAAGCTCGGAATCCATCAAATCCAGCTGTTGTTGCTGAAGTTGATGGTATTGTGACTTACGGGAAAATCAAACGTGGTAATAGAGAAGTAATTGTTGAAGCTAAAACAGGTCAAATTAAGAAATACTTAGTTCCATTATCCAAGCATATTTTAGTTCAGGAAAACGATTATATCAAAGCTGGGATGTCTCTATCTGAAGGGGCTATTACTCCGAGTGATATACTAAGAATACAAGGTCCAACAAAGGTTCAGGAATACATTGTAAATGAGATCCAAGAAGTTTATCGTTTACAAGGTGTTGGTATTAACGACAAGCATTTTGAAGTAATCGTTCGTCAGATGATGAGAAAAGTTGTTATTGACGACGCTGGAGATACTAAATTCTTAGAAAAAGAAATTGCAAATAAGATTGATTTCAATAAAGAGAATGATAATATTTTTGGTAAAATGGTTGTTGTTGAAGTTGGAGGTTCTGCCGAATTAAAACCTGGACAAATAATTACTGCTCGTAAATTAAGAGAAGAGAACTCTAGTTTAAGAAGAGAAGATAAAGTTTTGGTTGAGGCAAGGGAAGCAATTCCAGCAACATCTACGGCAATTCTTCAAGGTATTACTAGAGCATCATTGCAAACTAATTCCTTTATTTCTGCAGCATCTTTCCAAGAAACAACTAAAGTCCTTAATGAGGCTGCAGTAAATGGAAAGATTGATTATTTGGAAGGACTGAAAGAGAATGTTATTGTTGGTAAGAAAATACCAGCTGGTACAGGTTTAAAACTGTATGATAACATTGTTGTTGGTTCTAAAGAAGAATATCAAGCTTTAATTGATTCAAAAAAAATGAGCGAAGAATTATAGTATGAGCGACTTTAAAGAGGATAATCAACAAGAACCGAATCAACTAAGTATTGAACTTAGCGAAGAGGTTTCTGATGGTGAATATTCAAATTTGGCTATCATTTCACATTCGAATTCAGAGTTTATTATGGATTTTGTGAAAATTATGCCAGGTGTGCCAAAAGCTAGAGTTAAGAGTAGGGTTGTAATGACTCCTCAAAACACAAAACGGTTGGTTAATGCTTTAAACGAAAACATACGGAAATTTGAACAAATTAATGGACCGATAAAAGAAGCAAATGATCCTGGATCGAAAGGCTTTCCGATCAACTTTGGCGGTACAAAAGCAGAAGCCTAATAATTTAAACCCCTCGTTTTAACGAGGGGTTTTTTATTTGTAATAAATATAAATATGGAGATTGTTGCAAAAACATTTGCGGGGCTAGAAGATCTATTAGCTTCTGAGATTGAAGTTGCTGGTGGTAAGAAAATTAAAAAGATAAAAAGGGGTGTAACATTTGAAGGTAATGATGAATGTCTATATAAGTGTTTGCTTTCTCTGCGGACTGTTTTAAGACTATTAATACCTGTATTTAAGTTCAAGGCTCATACAGAAAAAGATTTATATTTTAAGGCTAAGAAATTACCTTGGGAAGAATATATGGAACTTGATCAAACTTTTTCTATTGATTGTATTTCTAATTCGAGCGTATTTACTCATAATAAATTTGCAGGCTTAAGAGTTAAAGATGCATTGTGTGATCGTTTTAGATCTAGAAATAATGACAAGCGACCTGATGTAAATATTAGAAACCCAGACTTACCAATTAATGTCCATATTAATGAACTCGATGTCACAATTCTTTTAGACGTAGCTGGGTTTTCTTTGCATCAAAGGGGATATCGTAAAAAAGATCATATTGCGCCTTTAAATGAAGCACTAGCAGCGGGTATAATACTATTATCTAGTTGGGATAAAAAGACAGATTTACTTGACCCAATGTGTGGTTCTGGAACAATTCTAATTGAAGCTGCTATGATTGCTCAAAATTTCCCTCCAAGATTATTTGTTAATTCATTCTCCATTGAGAAATGGGACAATTTCGATAAACAATTGTGGGTTGCTGTTAAGAAGTTATTAAAAATGGAGATTGAACCTAGTTCTGTTAAATTTAAGGGGTTTGATATTTCAAGTAAAGCGGTGTCTATGACTAAATTTTCCGCGAGGGATATGATGCTTGACGATAGAATTCAAGTTGAAAACGTTGATTTTTTTGAAGCTGATAATAATTGGGATTCTGGTTTTATTATTAGTAATCCGCCTTATGGAGAGCGTTTAAAAGAAGATGATATTATTGGGTTTTATAAAGAAATCGGGAATACATTTAAAAAGAATTATTCTGGATTTCAAGCTTGGATATTGAGTAGTAATTTTGAAGCTTTAAAGTTTATTGGGCTAAAACCATCCAAGAAGATTCCTTTGAAAAATGCTGCACTAGATGTTAAATTACAAAAGTATGAAATGTATTCAGGTAGTAAGAAGGCTAGTAAACAAGTTGATTAGATATTATGAACTACATCAATAAGATTTTCGCTTCTCAAAGTCTTATTGATGTAATCAATGCATCTTTATATTTAAAATCTAATTCCTGTCATCTTCTGGAATTGGTCTAGTGGACATGGATACTTCTAATTTGTCTATAAAACCTTCAGATTTGAAGAATTTTAGGAAGACTAATCTGGCCCATTATCGGTGTGTTAATATCTAAAAGTATTTAATTTGTAAACTGCTGTTGACCTTCTTGAATTCTTTTCGAAATTTCATCAAATATTTTTTCAATTCATAATTTATCTTGCCCACTAACATAGGGAATAGTTGTATATTGTCTTTTATTACAGTTAAAAGACTTCTGAATTGGTGTGAAGCCATTGAAATAAATTGGGACTTTAGTTCACTTAATTCCTTTTCTTTTTTGTTTAGATTTTTTCAATTCAACTTTTGTAATATCTCTTTCTGCTATAAATGATATTTCACGAGAGATATCTTTTAATATTTTTTGATTTTCAAACAGATTATTACTTGAAGGTAGTATAGTAAGGAAAATATATGTTATTTCAATTCCTACAATTACAGGTATGGTAGACAAATTAAACGAATATGAAATTAACACGTCTGGATTGTATTTTAGTTTTACATTATTTACTATTTGTGGAGTAAATTCCGATAGCGTTCTATCCAAAATTTGTTTTAGTTCATTATTCTCTTCAAAAAATAAATCACTAAGATTACGTACTTCTTGAACTGTCTTGGCTATAGTGTTTTCAATAAGAAATCCATTGCTGTTTGAATTTTGGATTACTTTAAAAAGGATACCTGAAATTCCTTTTGACTGTTTGATTATTATTTCTTGTGATAAACTAAGCGCTTCTTTTAATTGTAGAGGCGAGTTCACAATATTTGCAATGGATTGTAAAAGTTTTGTGTTTTGCTCATTTTTTGATATTACTGTATTGGCTTTTGATAATTGCTTTTCCTTTTTAATTAAACTTTTTTCACTTTGTATTCTTTCAAAAGTGTTTGTGAAAATTTCGCCTATCAATCGTAGTTTATTTATATCTTCTTGATTCCAATCTTTCTTTTGGTCTAAAAAAGAGATTCCTAACCCTCCTTTTAAATTTCTGTTTAATAAAAGTGGAATAATTAAGATAGATTCAATTTTGTTTTGCCCAAAAGCTTCTATTTCCGTTTCAAATTCATCAGGAATTAATTGAGTATCTTTTATTATTACAGGTTCAAAATTGCTTAGTTTGGAATAAATAAGTGGTAAATCTTTTTTGCTTTTTTTGTGAATTAAATTTTGAATAGATGAGAATTCCTGTCCTTTAAAGGTTTCATGATCTAAAGTGAATTCTTCGTTTTTGATACTAAAAACAAATGAGTTTTGGGCAGTGTTAAATTCAAGTATATCATCTAGGGCAACTTTTATTTGTGTATCCAATTCAGTCGATTGAACACTAACTAATTCAGTCGATATCTTTGAGATTAAATGCTCAAACTTATTTCTTTTGATTAATTGAGTATTTAAAAGTTTCAAAGCGTGAGTTCTCCGTTCAACTCTTTCTTCTAACTTTTCATTTAGCTTCTTTATTTGTTGCTGAGCCTTAACTTTTTCTGTTAAATCAATATTAGTTCCTGTAAGTCTAATATATTCATCAGATTCGTTTTTATGACCTTTTGCTCTAGATAGAATATGAATGAATTGACCGTTTTTATGTTTTAATTTTAATTCAATTTCATAGGTTGCATTCCTACCCGATACATAATTATTTAAATGGGTAAAGTATTTTTGTAAATCGTCTTTATGTAAAATGGTTTCCCAAGTTTGAAGTTTATTTTCTAATTCATCACTTTTATATCCTAACATTTCTTTCCATGTAGGAGAGAAGTAAATTTCATTCGTTTCTAAGTTCCAGTCCCAAATACCAACGTTGGTTCCTGTTAAAGCTAAATTTAATCGTTCTTCATTTTTTTTTAACGCTGAGCTAATAATTATGTTTTCTTTTTCTGCTTGTAAATTTGAAAATGCTTTGTTTATTATGAATTTTAAATTGGAAGGTTCCCATGGTTTTTTAACATATTGCCAAATACCTATCTCATTAATAGCTTTTTCTAATGCTTCAATATCAGTATATCCAGTTAGTAAAATGAATTTACAATTTGGTGATTTTTTTTTTGCTTTGATCATGAATTCAGTTCCTGTAAGACCTGACATTCTTTGATCTGAAATAATTATATCAAAATG